>CAZIDL010000031.1:0-26078 GCA_964537825.1 uncultured Weeksellaceae bacterium | reverse complement strand
TGATCGGCACTTCGTAACCGATCTCGTCGAAATGCTCACGGATCCCGTAAAGAGCGGCTTTGCAGTTCAAGGTATCGAAAACGGTCTCCACGAGGAGCATATCAACGCCTCCATCGATCAGCCCGACGGTCTGTTCTTTATAGGCTTGAGCCAATTCATCGAAGGTGACCGCCCGATAACCGGGGTCGTTGACGTCCGGGGAGATCGAAGCGGTCTTGTTAGTGGGGCCGAGGACCCCCGTAACGAAGCGCGGCTTGGACGGATCCTTCTCGGTGAACTCATCGGCTTTCTCGCGGGCGATCTCGGCTGATACCTTGTTCAGCTCGTAGATCACGTCCTCGCAATTGTAATCGGCCTGGGCGATGGAGGTACCGCTAAAAGTGTTCGTCTCGATGATGTCAGACCCGGCATCAAGGTATTGTTCGTGGATCTCTTTGATGATATCGGGACGCGTAAGGGAAAGAATATCGTTGTTCCCTTTCATGTCCCCTTCTTTATCCTTGAGGTCCTCATTCCGGAAATCCTCTTCTTCGAGCGGGTAAGATTGGATCATCGTCCCCATGGCCCCATCGAGGACCATGATGCGCTCTTTGAGGATCTCATCGAGCTCTTGTTCTTTTTTGCTTTTCTCGTGGCTCATAATCGTTCTTTAACTTTTTGGCAGGGCTCCTTAAAAAAAGATCTCCCCCGATGGCCGAAGGAGATCCTCTTTTATGTCTTTGCGGTCCGCTCGATCTTCTGCTTCATCAAGGCTCTGGGTAAATGATCCTCAGAGCATCCATCTTTCGATGGTGCAAAGATAAACGATCTGCACAAACAACCCGGATCGCCCTTCTTTCACGGATTATTAACAGGGTGTGGAGAGAAAGGTTCAGCTTTTCTTCAAGTCCCGGAAAAAACTTGCGATGCGCTTCCGAAAGAAGACGAGGAGCATAGTAAGGATCAAGGTGTAGGGGATGGCCATCAAGTAAAGGATACCAGCATTCAACCCTTTGGCCATTTCCTGGCCATCATCCTTCCCTTTTTCAGCAACGGCCTTGCACATGACGCACTGGGTATCTGCTTCACCCACCACGATGAAAAGAAGGATGAGGAAAAGAGGAATGCCGATGAAAAGGATGCTTCGTCGCATAGGACTTGGTGCAAAGGTAAGGGATGGGGACCATTAACAGACCAAACAGACCAATGGTCTTGTAGTTGCTCGATGCCTCTTTTCCGTAGTGTGGTCATTACCCGTATGTTGGGTCCATAGGCTGTGGAAGGGGGAATTGGTGGAACACCGAACAGGTAGCAAGATGAAGGTGCCCCTTTTTTGGAATAGTGGCCTTGGGGAATGCAGGAAGGTTTTGACCTTGCCCTTCCGCTCCCCTTATATTTGACTAACTTCCCCGCATGCTACGACACATCGACCCCGAACAACTCTTTTTCCTGGACATCGAGACCGTCTCTCAGTATCGCCATTACGATGAGCTGGACGAAAGGGGGCGAGAGCTCTGGGAAAAGAAAAGCCGTACGCTCAACGAAGAAGGGGCGGATGCGGAAGACCTTTACCAAAAGGCCGGGCTTTACGCCGAATTCGGAAAGGTGATCTGCATCTCCGTCGGTTTCTTTCATCGAGAAGAAGGGCAGCGCCATCTACGCCTCACCTCCTATGCAGCGGAGGAAGAAGGAGAACTCCTGAGCTCCTTCTCCCAGATGCTGGAGCATTCCTTCCGGATTGGGGACCACCTCTTATGCGCCCACAACGGTAAGAACTTCGATCTCCCATTCCTGGGCCGTCGCATGCTGATCCAAAAGGTCCCCCTTCCGTCCCCCCTTCGTGTAGCCGAGATGAAGCCTTGGGAAATGCCCTTTCTCGATACGATGGAACTTTGGCGTTTCGGGGGGAGGGGTGGAACGGTATCCCTGGACCTCTTGGCCTATACGCTCGGGATCCCTTCCCCGAAGGACGACATCGATGGAAGCGAAGTAGGAATGGTCTATTGGGAAGAAGGTGATCTCCAACGGATCAAGAGCTATTGCGAAAAAGATGTGGAAACCCTTGCCCAGGTCCTCCTCCGCTTTTACAATGAAGATCCCCTTCCTGAAGAACGGGTGCAGATCGTTGGATGAGGGAGGGTAAAGGGGGTCTTCATCGAGAAAATCCCGTTTTCGGTCGGATCGCAAAAGGCTTTCTTAGAAAATGCTTTGGAGTCCCGACTTGGAGCTACTACCTTTAAGGATCTTGGAAGCGAGAATAAACTGAATGGGGGCAGGATCACCATTGCTGGAGGTTGAGGACCTCGTGACCGAGTTCCGAACGGAGGAACAACGGATCCGTGCTGTCGACGGCATCAGTTTCACGCTCCATCGCGGAGAGACCATCGGAATCGTCGGAGAATCCGGATCGGGCAAGTCCGTCACTTCCCTTTCGGCCATGCGCCTGATCCCTACCCCTCCTGGACAGATCGTTCGTGGGAACATCCGTTTTCATCCCCGCGAACGGGGAAGTGGAGACCTTCTTCGGATGAACGAGAAGAATTTGCGCGGCTACCGGGGGAACGAACTCGCCATGATCTTCCAGGAACCCATGACCTCCCTGAACCCTGTCTTTACCTGTGGGGATCAGGTCGTGGAAGCTCTGAAAGTGCATCGGAAGATCCCGAAGAACGACTCCAAAGCTGCCCGCGAACGGACCGTTCAGCTCTTTGAGGAAGTCGAATTGCCCCGGCCGGAGCTCATTTTCGACAGTTATCCCCATCAACTTTCCGGAGGGCAGAAGCAGCGCGTGATGATCGCGATGGCTATGTCCTGTCAACCTTCCCTCCTCATCGCGGACGAACCGACCACGGCATTGGATGTGACGGTGCAGAAACGGATCCTCGAATTGATGGAGCAGCTCCAACTGGAACACGATATGGGGATCCTCTTCATCACGCACGACCTGGGGGTGATCGCTGAACTTGCGGACCGGGTCCTGGTAATGTACCAGGGGCGGATCGTGGAGGAAGGGAACGTCCTCGATATCTTCTCGAACCCCCAACACCCTTATACCAAAGGGCTCCTTGCATGTCGACCGCCTTTGGACCGACGCCTCCACTGGCTTCCAACGGTGGCCCATTTCATGAAAGGAGAACAGGAAGGGGAGTTCATCAGCAGACAGGATTCGGTGGAGGATATCGTCGAAGGGCTCGAAGTGGGAGAAGAAGAGCGCAAGCAACGCCATCAGGAGATCTACAGCAAAGACCCCTTCCTGAAGGTAGAAGGACTCCGGACCTGGTTCCCGATCAAAAAAGGATTCTTAGGCCATCCCAAGGACTATCTGAAGGCTGTCGATAACGTTAGCCTCGACGTCTATCCCGGCGAAACGCTCGGCTTGGTAGGCGAATCAGGATGCGGTAAGACCACCCTGGGAAGGACGATCCTCCGCCTTCTCGATCCTACCGAAGGTCGGATCCTTTACGAGGACCGGAACATTTCGGAGCTGAGCCAAAAGGAAATGCGGAAGGTCCGGAAAGACCTTCAGATCATTTTCCAGGACCCTTATTCCTCTTTGAACCCGCGCATTACGATCGGTGAGGCCATTCTGGAACCCATGCGGGTACACGGGATCTATGAGAACGACCAGCAACGAAGGGCCCGGGTGAACGAGATCCTCGAACGGGTGAACCTGGACCCTGATCAGTTCAATCGTTATCCGCACGAATTCTCAGGGGGACAGCGACAACGGATCTGCATCGCCAGGGCCGTCGCTGTGAATCCCCGCTTCATCGTTTGCGACGAATCGGTATCCGCCCTGGACGTTTCCATCCAGGCTCAGGTGCTGAACCTCTTGAACGAGCTCAGGGATAGCTTCGGACTCACTTACTTGTTCATCTCCCACGACCTTTCCGTCGTCAAATACATGTCCGACCGGATGATCGTAATGAAGGACGGGAAGATCGAGGAAAAGGGGGACGCGGACGAGATCTACCGGAACCCGCAGCGGGAATACACGCAACAACTCATCGAGGCCATTCCGAAAGGGGAGCTCGACGATATCAAAGCCAGCATGGCCAAGAAGCAACAGATGCGTGATGAACACATCTCCTCTTCCGCCTGATCAGGCTTCGAAGCGATCCAACTCAATCAGCCCCTGTGTCAATAGCTCGATACAATGACCGATGTCCGTTTTATCAGCACTTTCGATCACCTGATGAAGGTAGCGGGTCGGGATGGAGACAGCGCCCGATATGGCTCCACCGGCTTTCATCTGTTGAATGCCTTTGGTATCGGTACCGCCGGCCGTCAGGACCTCTGATTGCCAAGGGATCTGATGGCGGTCAGCCACTTGCTTCAAATACTCTACCATACGGGGATCGCAGATAGCCGAAGCATCGAGGACCTTAATGGCCGCTCCTTTCCCGAGCTCCGTCACCTGTTCGTGCGGCTGGGAACCAGGGCCATCGAAGGCGAGGGTCGTATCCAGACCGAAACCGAAGTCAGGTTGGATCTCAAGCGATGAGACGCTTGCACCGCGGATCCCCACTTCCTCCTGAACCGTAAAGACCGCATGCACATCATGAGCCGGAGGAGCATCCTTCAGTTTCTTTAACGTTTCGATCAGGATATAAACCGAGATACGGTTGTCGATCGATTTCCCGTTGACACAATCCCCCATCTCGATCAGCTCACGCTCACGGGTTACGGGATTTCCGACATCCACTTTTTTCTCCACTTCCTCCTTGGACATCCCCAGGTCGATGAAGAAATCCTTGGTCTTAGGGAGCTTTTTTCGTTCCTCTTCCTCCATAACGTGGATCGGTTTGGTCCCCATCACTCCGATCAGATCCTCCTTCCCGTGTACGATCACGCGTTGGGCAGTAAGGGTCTTCGGATCGAAACCGCCGAGGGTGGTGAAGCGGAGATACCCCTTTTCGTCGATATGGGTGACCATGAAACCGATCTCATCCATGTGAGCTCCGACCATGGCCTTCTTGTTGCCTTTCCCCTTGCGGAGTGCACAGAGGTTCCCCATGTTATCCACGTGGACCTCATCCACCAAGGGCTCTACTTCCTTTTTCACCAACTCCCGTACACGGTGTTCGTATCCCGGAACACCCGGAGCTTCACAGATCCTTTTGAGCAGTTCGATATCGAGGGCCATTCGTACGGTCTTTTTTAGTGCAAGAGCTAGACATAGCTCAATTTCAACATGTTGGATTTTCCCTTCTCAGCAATGGGCATGCTCGCCAGGTTGATCACCAGGTCGTTCTCTTCCACCATGCCACTCTTGCGAAGGATATACTTGATATCGTCGATGGTGTGATCCGTGCTCACGAACTTGTCGTAAAAGAAACAACGAACGCCCCAAAGAAGATTGAGCATGGACATGATCCGTTCATTCCCTGTAAAGACGAAGACATCCGCTTTGGGACGCTGGCTGCAGATCTTAAAGGCCGTATAACCCGAGTGGGTCATGGTAACGATGGCTGCAGCATCAACCCTTTTAGCCAGACGGGCGGCATTGTAACAGATCGAATCGGAGATGAAACGTTCTTCGTTGTATTCAGGCGGACTCTCGTGATAGTAGATCCGGTCATAAGCCTCCACTTCCATCGCGATCTTGCTCATCGTTTCGATCACCCTTACGGGATGCTTGCCGACGGAGGTCTCCGCCGAAAGCATGACCGCATCGGTACCGTCGAGAACGGCATTCGCCACATCGTTGACCTCCGCGCGCGAAGGGCTGATGTTCTCGATCATGCTCTCCATCATCTGGGTAGCCACGATCACGGGTTTCGCAGCACTAATGGACTTCTGGATCAGCATTTTCTGGATCAGCGGGACGTTCTGCATCGGGATCTCCACCCCGAGGTCGCCCCGGGCCACCATCAAGCCGTCCGCTTCCTTGAGGATATCGTCGATGTCATCGATGGCTTCCGGCTTTTCGATCTTGGCGACAACTCGCACATCCTTTTTGTGGTCCCGGATGATGTGCTTGAGCTCGATGATGTCACGAGCAGATCGGACGAAGGAAAGCCCGACCCAATCGACATCGCATTCCAACGCCAATTCGAGATCCGCCCGGTCCTTTTCGGTCAGGCAAGGAAGGGAGAGTTCCGTATTGGGCAGATTAACCCCTTTTTTGGATCTAAGGTCCCCGCTATGGAGCACTTTCACCTTTACCTCGCTGGCTTTATCGGTCTCCAGGACCTCGGTCACGATCTTTCCATCATCGAGGAGCACTTGTTCGCCAGGATTCACGTCCTGAGGGAATTCCTTGAAGTTGATATGGATCCGGTCACGATCGCCTTCGATCTCTTCGGTCGTGAGCACAAAAGTGTCCCCCTCCTCGTAATGGACCGGTTCGTCCCGGATCGTTCCGATCCGTAGTTTAGGCCCCTGAAGGTCGGCCAGCACCCCGATCGCTTCATTCATCTCTTTGGAAAGCTCCCTTAAACTCCCGATCACTTCCCGATGATCCTCAGCGGTCCCGTGTGAAAAGTTGAGGCGGGCTACGTTCATCCCCGCATGGACCATTTTGCGCAGCGTCTCCTTTTCGTGGGAAGATGGGCCGAGGGTTGCGAGGATCTTGGTGCGTTTGTTCGTCATGTTATTGGGAGCTTATGCTCTAGGGCCATCAGACCAAAAGGTCGGCCACCGAAGGTAGGGTTGCCGGATCGATCCGAAAAACAGCGAGCACTGATCCTACAGCGCGAATTTCTTCCATAACGTCCAGATCGTCGCGTTCCTCTTCAGCTTCGATGAGAAAGAAATGATCGACCTCGGAACATTGGGGGATCAACGGGCCTTTATCGCTCCTGTTCCCGATCAGGGAATAGGTGACGTGATCCTCTTCCGCAAGGTAAGAGAAAAGGGCATAATGGGCCTTCTCTTCCCCCTCTTCCGACCCAGCTATCAAGAACTCCAGGTCTTCTTCCCGCCTTTCCATACGGAGGCCAAAGGTCCGGTTCAAAGCCCAGCAAAGCCGATGCGGTCTTTCATGACAACTGATCCCGTAGAGGAGCGTCGTATCGGAAAGTTCGGGAAGCTCGAGGCGGCGTTTCATAGCATTGGTAGCAGGGGATCCGTTCAGGGAAGTTACGAAATCCAACAGAGGAAGGGCCTTCAGGAGAGGCCAGCAGAAGCTCGTTCTTCCTCCACTCCGTCGAGGAAACGTTGGGCTGCTTCCTGTTCCCCTTTCTTTTTCGTCCGTCCTTCTCCCCGGGCCACCTCTACCCCATCGATGTAGAGGATCACCCGGTGCACCTCTTGGGTAGGGTCCAAAGCTTCGAAATAAGCTTTACGATCTTCTTTCTGGGCCCATTCGATAATGCGCGACTTCGGATCGGTCTCCATCTTTTCAAGCCTTTCCAGGTCCAATGGTCCGACGAGCGTTCGCAACACCCATTTGCGGGTTCGCTTGTAGCCCTTATCCAGATAAACCGCACCAACGAGGGCTTCCAGAGCATCCCCCCCGATGCTGGAAGCCCTTTTCCCTTCTTTTTGTAGGTCATGCTCCAGGAGGCGGAAAACCCCAAGGTCTTCAGCGAGTTCGTTCAAACGGTCCCGACTCACCAGCTTGGAGCGCATCTGAGTCAGGAAACCCTCGTCCGCTTCCGGATAATGATGATACAGCTGTTCAGAGATGATCGCGTCGAGGATCGAATCCCCGAGGAACTCCAAACGTTCGTTACTGAAGCGTTCATCGCCCTCTTCCAAGGCTGAACGATGGCGGAAGGCCTGCCGATAGAGCAAAAGCAAGCCACTCCGGATCCCCAGGCTCTGCTTCAGTTCTTTTTTAAAGGATCGGACATCGAGCGAGCGGGCCAAAAGGAACTGCTTACTCGCTGAATTCTTTGAATACCACCGAGGAGTTGTGTCCCCCGAAGCCGAAGGTGTTACTGACGGAAGCTTTGACCTCCTTCTCCTGTGCTTCGTTGAAAGTATAGTTCATCTCCGGGTCCAGCTCCGGATCGTCGGTGAAGTGATTGATGGTGGGAGGGATGATGTTGTTATTGATGGCGAGGATCGAGGCGATGGATTCGATGGCCCCAGCTGCTCCCAGCAAATGCCCTGTCATCGACTTGGTGGAGCTGATATTGAGGTCGTATGCTTTATCACCGAACACCTCTTTGATCGCCTTGACCTCCACGCCATCACCAAGTGGCGTTGAGGTTCCATGGACGTTGATCATATCGACAAGCCCGGGGTCGATATCGGCATCGCGAAGAACGTCCTCCATGACTTCTCGGGCACCGAGCCCTTCCGTATGAGGAGCGGTCATGTGATAGGCGTCGGCAGAGAGCCCTCCTCCCACAAGCTCCGCATAGATCGGAGCGCCTCTTTCCTTGGCATGCTCCAACTCTTCGACCACCAATGCTCCACCCCCCTCACCGAGCACGAAGCCATCCCGGTCTTTATCGAAAGGCCGTGAAGCGGTCTCGGGTTCATCGTTCCGAAGGGAGAGTGCTTTCAGCGCATTAAAACCTCCAACGCCTGCCTCATTAACAGCAGCTTCCGATCCGCCGGTGATGAAAAGGTCCGCTTTACCGAGGCGGATGTAATTGAAGGCATCGATCAGCGAATTGGTGGAAGAAGCACAGGCGGAGACGGTCGTGAAGTTCGCCCCCCGAAAGTTATAGCGGATCGAAATATGCCCTGAGGCGATATCAGCGATCATTTTCGGGATGAAGAAAGGATTGAAACGGGGCTTCCGCCCGTTCTCCACGAAGTTGAAGCACTCCTCTTGGAAGGTCTTCAGCCCTCCGATACCGGAACCCCAGATCACCCCCGAGCGCCTCGGATCGTGTTCGAAATGGTCGAGACCACTATCCTTGAACGCCTCTTCAGCGACCACCAGAGCATATTGGGAAAAAGGGTCGAGCTTCCGGGCCTCCTTCCGATCGAAATGATCCAGCGGATCGAATCCTTTTACCTCACAAGCGAACTTGGTCTTGAACTCAGAAGGATCGAAATGGGTGATAGGTGCAGCTCCACTGACCCCCTTCACGAGCCCCTTCCAGTAGTCCGAAACGTTGTTCCCTAACGGGGTTATAGCACCTAACCCGGTGATGACAACACGTTTGAGCTCCATGTGCCCCTTCTTCGACTTCCTGCCTCAGCCCTGAGCGTTCTTATCGATGTATTCGATGGCTTCTCCGACCGTTCCGATCTTTTCAGCCTGATCGTCAGGGATGGCGATGTTGAACTCCTTTTCGAATTCCATGATGAGCTCCACAGTATCGAGGGAGTCCGCCCCGAGGTCGTTGGTGAAACTGGCTTCTTCCGTCACCTCACTTTCGTCCACGCCGAGTTTGTCGACGATGATGGCAACAACGCGGGATTTTGTATCGGCCATTGCTCTCCGGATTTAAACGGTTTAAAACAAGGTGCAAATAAAACATAATTGGATCTTTTTTCAAAATGCTGAACTGCTTAATGCCGAAGCTCTTTGGGGATCGCTTTATTTTTGGACTTCCATGGAACGCCTGAAGATCGCCGTACTCGCAAGTGGGAAAGGGAGCAATGCAAAAGCACTTATGGAGGCTGTTCGTAAGGAAGAGCGGATCGATGTGGTGCTCTTCCTTAGCGACCGTGAAGATGCGGGCGTTCACGAACTCGCTGAAGGAGAAGGGACCCCTTCCCGGGTCATCGACCCGGAGGAACTGAAAGACGGCAACCGTTTGCTCGAGCTCTTAGGGAAGTATGGAATACGGATGATCGTCCTCGCGGGCTTCTTTCGGAAAATACCGCCTGAAGTGGTGAAGGCTTTCAGGGGAAGGATCCTGAACGTCCATCCGGCCCTATTACCGGATTTCGGAGGGAAAGGGATGTACGGCGAGCACGTGCATCGGGCCGTACTCGAGGCAGGGCGTAAAGTGAGCGGGATAACGGTGCATTTGGTGGATGAGGAGTACGACAACGGAGCTACGCTCTTTCAAAAAGAATGCCCGGTAAAAAAGAACGACACCCCGCAAAGCCTTGGTGAACGGATCAAACGGATGGAACACGAATACTATCCCCGGATCGTTATCGAGCGGGCCAAAGAACTATTGAACGAAGGATGAGCAACGGTTACGACAAGGAGATCATCGTTCACACGGACGGTTCCAGCAAAGGGAACCCGGGACCTGGAGGATTAGGGGTCGTGCTCGAATCGGGCTCCCATGCTAAGCGGATCTCGGAAGGCTATCGCTGCACGACGAACAACCGCATGGAGCTCCTCGCCATCATTCGGGCCTTGGAGGCTTTGAACCAACCTTCCAGCAAGGTCATCGTGCATTCCGATTCGAAGTATGTGGTGAACGCGGTCAACAAAGGATGGGTCTTCGCTTGGGAGAAGAAAGGCTTCAAGAAAAAGAAGAACCCTGACCTTTGGAAGCGCTTTCTGGAACTATACCGCCAGCACGGGGTTACGCTGAAATGGGTCAAAGGGCACGACGGGAATCCCCGGAACGAGGAATGCGATCGGCTAGCGGTGGAAGCTGCAGAAGGGAACGACCTGAAAGTGGACGAGGTCTTCGAGGCAGAACAGGATCAGAGGAAGTAAAATGCCATCACCCGAATGCTCTGGGCCTGGATCTTCTTATCCTTGATGAAGGTGCCCGTTCCCTGTCCGTACTTCAAACCTATCTCCATCAAACGCCCGCTCCTCTTGTAGCGGATCCCCAAGGTATAGACCGGCTGGAGCCAAGTGTTCTGAAGCTTCTTCTTCCTTTTCAAAGGGCCCGGCAACCCGCTATGATCCACGATCAGGGGAGCAGCATGGAATTCGTAGCCGACCCCCCCTACTACCCCGAACTTTTTGATGGACGCCTTTTTGGTGGCGTTCGCTCCGATCTCGAGATGAAGCAGGGCAGGAAGGTTGAAGTGCATGTAGCCTGACCTGAAAAAGGAAGCCCCTGCAGAAGGGGTGAGACTAGTGGATATCGCCACATCCTTGAAGAGTTCCAAAAGGTTCATCCTGGCCCGATAAGCTGCGGTCAGATAGGAAAACCCCTCCGTCTGGAAAGCTCGTTCACGCCCCCCTTGCTCATAGGTTGTGGCCGGACCCCGGATGATATCGATGAAGGTAGATGCTCCCCAGGAACGGAAGAGGGGATCGATGTCCTTGATGTTCAGGTCGGATTGTCCCCGAAGGAGCGGCACCCAAGCCGAACAAAGGAATAATACGAGGAAGGACCGCTTGAACATAGGGAACAGAGAGAAAGAAGTTGGACCTACCGCCTCAAGACCCGCCAAGGTAGCGAAGGACCCGCTCATTATCAACATTTTTCCGGATGCGGTCCAGGGAACCTTGGATCTCATTCATCCGTTCCTTCGTCGTACGGACCTTCTTCTTCAAACGTTCGCGTTCCTTCTTATCCTTCTCGCTGAGCTTTTTCTCTTCGTCCTTTTCCTTTTCCCTTAGCTTCTCAAGTTTCCTCTTCGTAGCGTTGAGCGTTTCGTTGTACCCGTTGAGGATCCCCTGGATCGAACGGATCGCGATAGCCTGAGCATACCAAAGCCCTCCATCGATCGCAACATGCTCGAGAGCAGGAAGCCCTTCTTTCACCGCTTCGAAGTCCTGACCTTCCAAGTAATCGGCATAGGTTCGGATGAAACCGAGCTTTGAGGCCCCGCTCAACTTCTTCATGGTCTTGATGAAAAAGGCGTTCTTACCCGGAGATCCGTCCTCGGCGTAGATCTTTCCGACAGCTACCAAGACCTTTCCGCTCTCAGAGTCTTCGAACTTGCTTGCTAGTTCCTTCCCCCTTTCAGGGTTCTCCTTTGAAATACCCCGAAGCCCCCTTGCGACGTTCATGAAGGAACTGTCCTTTAGTGCCCGTTCATAGATCTTCGTGTGATCCTCCTTAGGGTAATACTCCTTCAAGCGTTTCACGGCACTTGCTCGCGTGGGAGGATGAGCGTCGGAGCGGGCCATGGCCAGAATGCGCTCCTTGGCTTGCTCCGGATAGTAACGGATGACCGGCCGCAGGTTCTGCAACGCTTTCTGACGGATCCGGTAATGATCGTCCTTCATGGCACGCAGAATAACACCCGCAGCAAGGCTATCACGCATTCCGGCGCAATGAGCAACAGCTTCGTAGCGGTCGAGATAGAGGGGGGCATGGTCGTATTGGTGGATATAGGCCGAAGTGCTCTTGTGGTCATTCTTCCGGCAAAGCAGCATCTTCTGGGCATCTACATTGACAAGGTCTGGCTTGCGGTCCACCGAAAAGGAGAAACTGTCAACAGAAGCATCGATCGTTACGGATCTCCGGACGGTCTTATCGCCGTAGTAAAGATCGACCTTAACGGGAAGCTTGTAGAGGGGCCAATGCTCGAGGTCCTGTTCCTGACGGACGATCACCTGCTGCACCTTTTTCCCGCTATCATATGCATAGCTGATATCGAGCACCGGATGCCCTTTGTTCAGGAACCATTGGTCGAAGAACCAGTTAAGATCCTCCCCGGTCACCGCTTCAAAAGCCAAGCGTAGTTCGTGCACTTCGACCGGTTGATAGGCATTGTCCTTCAGATATTTTTCGAGGGAGGCGAAAAAGGCCTCATTACCAACCTGTTTGCGGAGCATGTGAAGGATACAGCCTCCCTTGTGATAGGAGAACGCATCGAACATCGACTCCGCACGCTCATAGTCATAGCGGATGAGATCCACCTGCTTGCGGCGGGAAGCTCCCAAATAAGTATTGAGCTTCTCCTGAAGGAGCTTGTCGGCATCTTCTCTCCCGTATGCATGCTCTTCCCAGAGATATTCTCCGTAAGTGGCGAACGCTTCGTTAAGGGGAAGGTTGGCCCAGGACTCACAGGTAACGATGTTCCCGAACCAATGGTGGATCAGCTCGTGGGCGATGGTGGCCTCATTATCCCCATCGATCAGCTCGCGACTGGTCTTCCGCTGCATGGACCCGTGGACCGTAGCGCTGGTGTTCTCCATGGCACCGGACACGAAATCACGGACGACCACTTGGTCGTACTTGGCCCATGGATATTCGAAGTTCAGCGTGTCCGAATAGAATTCGATCATTTCAGGGGTTTTCCCGAAAATGTCCTTTGCGCTGGCTTTGTATTCCGGCTCGACATAATAGTTCACGGGAAGGTCCTTCCATTGGTCCTCGACCACGGCATAATCACCCACCGCCATCATCGTCAGGTAAGGTGGATGCGGAAGCTCCTGTTTCCAATGGTCAGTACGCGTTCCGTCCCCGTTCTGGATCGAATACTGGAGGCTTCCGTTCGATAAGGTTTTGAAGCGCTTCGGAACGGTGATACTGATCTCCTGGCTCATCTTCTGATTGGGGGCATCGATCGTAGGGAACCAAGCAGAGTTGTGTTCGGTCTCTCCTTGGGTCCAGATCTGAGTGGGTTTATCGGGGTCCTCGTCCTTCGGATCGATGAAATAGAGCCCCTGAGCAGAAGAGATCGCCTGGCTACCCTGTTGATCGAGCTCGGCCGGCTTGGCCGTATAATCGATATGGACCCGAAAACTGTCCCGGCGGGTGTAGGTGCTGTCTAGCTCGAGATGGAGCTCCTGCCCATCGTACTCGTATCCGAGTTCTTGCTTCCCCGTATCGGTCACAAGGGCGACTTTGTGAATATCGAAGCCCTGGGCGTCGAGGGTGAGTGAGTCGGTGGGATAGAAATGAGGAGAAAGTTCGATCTCTGCCTTGCCCTGCAAATAACGCTTTTGAAGGTCGAAGCTCACATCGAGCACCGTATGGACAAGGTCGTGAACGCGCTTTGGGGATGGGTGATAGACCGCTCGTTCCTCCACTTCATCCTTTTCGGCCTCAGCTTCATCGTGCTGCCCCTGGGGTTTTTCCACGACCTTTTCATCCTTGTCGCTATCCTCCCCGGCATCGCTTGCTTCACCCTGCCCTTCTGTACTGCTCTTAAAGAGGGAACAGGATGAAAGGATGATAAGGGGGATCAAAAAGAGAAAAACGACCCCTCGTCCTTTCACTCTTGAATGCTCCAGCATAAACTCCTATGTAAAGGTCCAAAGCTCAAAAATAGGCTTTTTGGGCAAGGAAGCGATCCTGCAAATTCATTAGATTAGCGCTGCCAAACCGATGTTCCGGATCGATATAGACAACGAGCGCGAAGCGGATGTGGAATTCTCCGCTACCCCGGAAGAAGGAGGTGCGCTCGATGGGAGCTCATTTTCCTGGGACCTGCTCAAGGTGAAAGAAGGGTCCTATCACGTGATCCGCGATGGAAGGTCCTACCGTGTGGACTTGGTGGAAGGAGACCCCGAGAAAAAGACTTATCGGCTGTTGGTGAACGGGGAAGAATACGAGATCGGGCTAAAGGACCGCTATGACCTCCTTCTCGAACGACTGGGAATGGAAGACCTTCAGAGCAAGCGCGTGGAGGACATCAAAGCACCAATGCCGGGTAAGGTCCTCGATGTTAAAGTGAGCGAAGGGGTCGAAGTGAGCGAGGGGGACCCTTTGCTCGTACTAGAGGCCATGAAGATGGAGAACGTGATCAAAGCTCCCGGGGACGGTACGGTAAAAGTCGTCCACGTGAACGTTTCAGACCCTGTGGAAAAGAACCAAGTGCTCGTCGAATTCGAATAGGCTCAAAAAAGGAACCCTATGAAGACTTACAGATCAACGACCATCCTGCTCGCATCCGTCCTTTTCCTCTCCGCTTGCGGAGGAGGTGGAACCAAAAAAGGCGGCAATAAAAGCGATGACGGGGCTTCGAAAAAGGACACGGCTTCGGAAAAGAAAGTGAGCAGCTTCAATTACAAGCCCAAAACCACCGAGGTTGCGATCACAACTTACAAGCATACGGCCAAGAACGGGGTCGGGATCAAGTTCGATTCCATTAGCGTGAAAGGCGTTGGTTCGAACGCCAAAAGCATCCCGAAGCTCTTTGCCGACGCGCAATTCAAGATTCCCGTATCCGGCCTTAACAGTGGGAAACCGGACCGTGACAAAAAGATCCGGGAACACTTCTTCGGAACGATGAAGAAGACGTCCTCCATCAAAGGTTCCGTCAAAAAAATGAAACTCGACGGCAAAAAGGGAAGCGCTACCCTCAAAATCACCATGAACGGAAATTCACAGGAGGTGAAGATGAAGCTGAAGAAGGAGAAGAACGCCCTCAAAATGATGGGTGAGATCGACGTGATGAACTGGAAGGGGAAAGAAGCCCTCGATGCACTTCAAAAGGCATGCGAAGAAAAACACACGGGCGAGGACGGAAAGACCAAGCTTTGGTCCACCGTCGCCCTCAATATCAGTACGAAGCTGGAGGTGAAAGAGCGTCTGGCGAGCTGATACATCTTTACGTTGAGCACTTCACCCCCCCTTCGGATCCATCGAAGGGGGGTTTTTTATTGCCAGGCGGTCGGAGAAGCCTTCCCGTGTAGAACATAAAAAAAGGCCGCCCCAAGAGGAGCGGCCTTTTCAATTCAGGAGCGGAACGAGGCCTCAGGCCTTTTCCAACTCGATGTTGAAGTCGATGAGGTCAATGAACTTCTGGATCCGCTCGTCGATGTCCTGTTCAGTGACCTCGCGGATGCGCTCGGTACCCATTTTCTCCACGGTAAAGGATGCCATGGCCGAACCGATGACAACAGCCCGCTTGAGGTTCTCAAAGGAAATGTCGTCGGTCTGCGCCAGGTAACCCATCATTCCACCAGCATAAGTATCTCCGGCGCCCGTGGGGTCTACGATGTCCTCGAGCGGAAGGGCAGGAGCAAAGAAGACCTTGTCCTTGTCGAAGAGGAGCGCTCCGTGCTCACCCTTTTTGATGACGAGGAATTTGGGACCGAGCTCGAGGATCTTCTGAGCAGCCTTGACCAAGGAGTGCTCGCCGGACATCTGTCGGGCCTCTTCGTCGTTGATGGTAAGGAGGTCGACCTTACTGACGACCTTCATCAGATCGTCCCAAGCGGTATCCATCCATAGGTTCATCGTATCGAGGGCGATGAGCTTGGGGCGTTCCTTCATGCGCTCGAGCACCTTGAGCTGAACCGCTGGGGTCAGATTCCCCAGCATGAGGTATTTGGTGCCCTGGTAGGAATCCGGAATGATCGGATCGAAGGTATCGAGGACATTGAGCTGGGTCTCCAGCGTGTCCCGATGGTTCATGTCATAATGGTACTTGCCGTGCCAGAAGAAGGTCTTTCCCCCTTCGATGATCTGGAGGCCTTCCCGGTCGATGCCTTTCTGGTCCAGATCGTCGAGCGCGTCCTGCGGAAAGTCCTCGCCGACGACGGAGACCAGATTAGCCTTATCCACGAAATTGATCGCGGAGAGGCCTATATACGTTGCCGCACCTCCCACGATCTTGCCCGTCTCTCCGAACGGGGTCTCGATCCGGTCGAAAGCGACGGTTCCTACAAAGGTCAAACTCATGATCGTTCCTGTTTTAGAATTTCCGGATGCAAAGATACGGTTTATTCCGGACGATCTATAAATTCGCAATTCACAACCTTTTCAGGAGCCCCCATAGCTCAGCGGTAGAGCAACTGACTGTTAATCAGTGGGTCCCTGGTTCAAATCCGGGTGGGGGCGCTAGAGAGCCCGGTTCATCAGACCGGGCTTTTTTTTGATCGCACTACCTTCACTTCTGAGCATCCACCCGGCAAGCACAGAAAGCGATCTAAGATAACCGCTCGAGCTCCCTTAAGAGAATGTTGGATTCTCGGCTGATGTTTGTATAAAATTTGCATTCACCCCTTCCTTCCTTTGTAAAGCTGATCACAACCCTTGCCCTTGAACGAAGCGACACTCCCAAAAGAAGGTGTCCCCCACGGCTCCGACCCGTTCACTGCCGATTGGGTGATCCTGCTCTTCATCCTTATGCTGCTCCTTCTGACCTGGGTACGGGCCGCTCACCCTTCCCGTCTCAAGCGCGTGCTCGATTCCGTATGGGCACCGCGCATCATCCGACAAGTAGGAAGGGACGAAGAACCGCTGACCCATCCCGCTTCCTGGGCGCTTTTTCTCGTCACCGTCCTCTCCGGAGGCCTTTTCCTCTATCAACAGAACCTCCATTACGATTGGGACTTTCTGCCTCCTGCAAGCTTCATGAGCTATAGCTATTGCACCCTTATCGTGCTCGGTGGAGCTCTTCTTAAATTACTTTCACTTGGGCTATTGCGCCCCCTTATCGGGAGAGATGTTGGGATCCGGGAATACATGTTCCATCTCCTGCTGATCCTGGAAGCCTTAGGCATACTCTTCGTCCCCATCACCCTTCTGGTCAGCTTTATGAGCAGTTTTCCTCCGAGTTGGGGGTTCATCATCAGCTACCCGCTATTGGGCCTCGCCTTGCTCCTTCTGATCGGTCGTGCGATATTCATCGCACGCAGCCACGCCGTTCCTTCGTTCTATATCTTTTTATACCTTTGCACGCTCGAAATACTCCCTTTGATCGTATTAAGCAAGGCGTTCATCGATCATTATTAACGTTCGATAGAAGGAATGAAGGGAGGAAAGCCAAAGCCATTGAAAAGGATCCAAAGTATTCTGGTCTCCCAACCTGAACCCACCAACAAGAAATCCCCTTTTTACGACCTGGCTGAGAAATACGGACTCCAGGTCGACTTTCGCTCCTTTATCCAGCTCGAACCGATCCCAGCCCGGGAATTCCGCAAAGAGCGGATCGACCTCCTCGAACATACGGCCGTTATATTCACCAGTCGGAACGCGGTGGATCACTACTTCCGAATGGCCAACGAAATGCGCGTGACCGTTCCGGATTCCATGAAATACTTCTGCACTTCGGAAGCGATCGCTTATTACCTCCAGAAATACGTCGTCTATCGCAAACGGAAGATCTTTTTCGGCGATCAGAGCTTCGATGACCTTCTCGAGCTCATCAAAAAACACAAAAAGGAGAAGTTCCTGCTTCCCTGCTCCGATAATCAAAAGCGTTCGATCCCGGAGAAACTCGAAGCGGCCAACATCGAATTCACCAAAGCCACCCTCTACCGAACGGTCCATAGCGATCTTTCGGACCTTGCGGACGTCGATCACGACCTCCTCGTCTTCTTCAGTCCTTCAGGGATCGAATCGCTCTTCAAGAACTTCCCGGATTTTGAACAAGGGGAGACCCTGATAGCCGCCTTCGGTCCGACAACGACCCAAGCGGTTGAGAACGCTGGCCTCCGGCTCGATATTCAAGCCCCCACACCGAACGCTCCATCCATGACGATGGCCATCGAAGCATACCTCAAAGAATCCGGTGTGAAGAAGATCACCGAACAATAGAACGGACCCCGGCCTCGATGGAAACCCGCATCCGGCGATCGGAGCGCCTGAAAAGCAAGCGGGCCATCGACCAGCTCTTCCGCGAGGGTTCCCGGATCCGGAAGGAACAGCTCCTTCTGCGCTACCTCCTTAAAGAAGGGGATGGGAAACTCCGTTTCGGTGTCGGAGCCCCTAAAAAACGCCTGAGAAAAGCTCATCAGCGCAATCGGACCAAACGGCTCATGCGCGAGGCCATCCGGCCAGAACTCCCTAAGCTCCGGAGCCTCCTTCACGAGCAAAACAAGGAGGCGGACCTCTTTTTCCTCTATCAAGGCCGAAATGTTCCGGAATGGCAAGAACTGCAGGACGAAATGATCGAGCTACTGCGACGTTGGGAAAAAGAGATCGGGAAAGGGTGAAAAGGTAAGCACACAAATGCTACGGATCCTGATACCTTTGCGCGTCCTCAGGTCCGATCACCGAACGCTAAGATGCATCCGATGAAGCCTCCTTTCCCCCGAAAGAAGCGATGGGTACAACTCAGCCTCCTCTGCCTGGGAGCGGCCCTCGGCGTCCTTCTAACGAGCGCCTTCCAGGACAAGGAAGACCCTTATTTCGAGATCAACAAGAACCTCGAGATCTTTGCTTCCGCCTTCAAACAGCTCAACCTCTACTACGTGGACAACACGGAGCCCGGGGAGCTGATGAAGACCGGCATCGACGCCATGCTCAATTCCCTGGACCCTTACACCCAGTTCATTCCGGAAGCCCGAATGGAGGATCATCGCTTTATGACCACCGGGCAGTACGGAGGCATCGGAGCTTCGATCCAAAAAAGAGGGGATCACACGATGATCATGGAGCCTTACGAAGGCTTTCCCGCACAAAAAGCAGGCCTCATGGCCGGCGACCGGATCATCAAGGTCAAGGGACGCTCGATGAAGGGGCGCTCGGTGAGCGAAGTGAGCGATATCCTCAAAGGGCAAGCAGGGACCAAAGTGACGGTCACGGTCGAACGAAGAGGAAGCGAAGAACCGATCCAGTTCGAACTCGAACGCGAAAGGGTCCAGATCCCTGCGGTCCCCTACAAAGGAATGATCGACGATAAGCTGGGTTATATCAAGTTACGCTCTTTCACACGAGGCTGCGGCGAAAAGGTGAAAGGTGCGATCAAAGAGCTGAAGGATGAAGGAATGGAACGCCTCGTCTTCGACCTCAGAGGGAACGGAGGAGGCCTCCTGAAAGAAGCTGTGAACATCGTCAACCTTTTCGTACCAAAAGGGCAAACGGTTGTGAGAACAAAAGGCCGGACGGATGAATGGGACAAGACCTACCGGGCTTTGAAGAGTCCTCTCGACACCTCCATGCGGGTAGCAGTGCTCGTGGACGGAAATTCCGCATCAGCTTCTGAGATCGTCTCAGGATGCCTCCAAGACCTCGACCGAGGCATTGTTCTCGGCCGCAGAACCCTCGGCAAAGGCCTAGTACAACAAACCCGCGACCTGAGCTACAATTCCAAGATCAAGCTCACCGTCGCCAAATATTACATCCCCAGTGGACGCTGTATCCAGGAAGTGGATTACTCCCAAGCGGACAAGAAAGGACACGCAAAGAACGTCCCGGATTCGCTCGTCAAAACATACCGAACCGAGGGCGGTCGCGAAGTGCTCGATGCACGCGGTATCCACCCTGACGTTCGCATTCCCAAAGAAAAGATGAGCGCTTTTCTCCAAAAACTCGTTCAGGACCATTACATTTTCGATCACGCCACGCGATTCCGGCTAGCTGTTGATAGCATCCAAAAACCCGAAGAATTCGAGCTTCCGGATTCTACATTCCAAAACCTCAAGAAAAAGCTACGTAGAAGCGAGATCGACTACCGGACCCGGACGTCGGATCACCTCAAGGAACTGAAGAAGACCGCAAAAAAGGAAAAATATTTCGAGGACGCCAAGGAGGAGTACGATGCCCTCAAAGAAGAGCTCAGCCCCGACAAGGAACGGGACATCGAGCGATTCTCAGACGAAATACACCAACTCCTTCAAGCCGAGATCGTTTCCCGCTATTATTATCAGAAGGGGAACATCCGCATCTCCCTGCAGCAGGATCCGGCGCTCGACTCCGCTGAGCGCATCATTGCCAGCGATCGCTACAAGAAGATCCTCACCCCTTCTGCTAAAGCGAACGGCGCGAACCCCGAAGAGGACTGAATGCCTCTGATCACTGAACGCTGGGCGGACCGTACTCATTTCATCGCACTGGGCCTTGTAGCCATCGGGCTGCCCCTTTCCAAGATCCTCCTATCGATCGGGGGGATCCTCCTGGCCCTGGAATGGTTGATCGGCGGAGACCTTCGCGAGCGTTCTGAAAAAGCGTTCAGGGACCCGGTGGTCCTCTGCTTCCTCGCCTTTTACGGCATCCATCTTGTAGGCCTCTTTTACAGTTCGGATATGGAGGAAGCCTCCAAGGAGCTCCGCGTCAAACTACCCCTGCTCCTCTTCCCTCTGGCAATAGGCGGAAGGGGGGAGCAAGCAACGCTGCGTCCACTTTTCTTCACCTTCATCGCTGCTTTTTTCCTTTCCAGCATCCTTAGCTACCTCGAATGGAAAGGATGGATCGAACTTCCTTGGGAGAGCGGAGAGGATCCGACCCTTTTCATCTCCGCTATCCGGCTCAGTCTGATGGGCTGCCTCACCCTCTTTTTCTCTGGCTTCCTTATTAAAGAAGAACGAACTCCCCTTCTACGGATCCTGCTCCTATTATCGATCGCCTGGACCCTTTTCTTCATGAGCATACTGGCCACTGCTATTTCCATGGTGGTCATCGGTGCCCTGCTCCTCTTTCTGATCCTCCGATGGTGGCGAAGATCGAGAAGGACCTGGCTCCTCTTTCTTCTCGGAGGAATCATTTTCCTACCGACCGCATATCTGACATGGGAGGTCCGGGATCACTACCGCGTGGCGGAAAGCCCGGTGAACGACACCACCCAACTCCCGGAACGAACACCCCGGGGTGCCCCTTACGACCACCACCCGGAGGACGGCGCCTTGGAGAACAACCATTACGTATGGCTTTACGTGAGCGAACCCGAACTCCAGAAGGCTTGGAACGCCCGGAGTGAGCTTCCTTTTTCGGGAAAGGACCGAAAGGGGAACCTCCTGAAGGCCACCCTTATCCGCTACATGAGCTCCAAGGGCCTGAAGAAGGATGCGGCTGGAATGGAGAAGATGAGCGAAGCCGACATTCGTCGGGTAGAGAACGGAGTGGCCAACCTCGCCCGTCACCGGATGAACCCTCTTCGAAAGCGGATCCGAAAGGTGATCTTTGAGATCGACCGCTACATGCTTGGACGGGATCCGAGTGGGAACTCGGTGACCCAACGCTTCGAGTTCTGGAGAGCCGGATCATATCTTATAAAAGAAAACCCCATATGGGGCGTAGGGACCGGGGACGTGAAAAACGCATTCGAGCGGGCTTACAAGAAGATCGGGACCGACCTGGACCCAGAATACCGACGCCTGGCCCATCAACAGTTCATGAGCTGCTGGATCGCCTGGGGGATTCCTGGCTTCATCCTTCTGCTCTTATTACTCTTCCTCCCTCCGGCCCGAAAAGGAGCTTTTCACGATCCCTTCTATTGCATCTTCTTCATCACGCTCTTCCTCTCCTTTTTTACGGAAGATACCCTCGGCACACAGGTCGGTGTAACCCTCTTTACATTCTGGAACTGCGTCCTTCTTTTCGGGAGAAGGTCCAAGGGACCGCCGCCCGTTCAGGATGAACGACCTTCGTAGAGATGGCCCTTTCCGCGCAGCAAAAAAAGGAATACAGCCGCTGGATCAAGGAGGAAGCTCAAAAGGAAGGGTTCTTTCATTGTGGCATCTCCCGTGCGGAACGGCTCGAGGAAGAAGCACCTCGCCTCGAGAAATGGCTGGAGGAGGGGAAGCACGGGAAGATGCACTGGATGGAGCGGAACTTCGATAAAAGGCTCGATCCAAGGCTTCTTGTGGATGGTGCAAAGAGCGTCATCTCGGTGCTCTACAACTATTATCCATCCAAAACCCAAGCGGATCAGGAGGCTCCAGGGATCTCCAAATACGCTTACGGGGAAGATTACCATTTCGTACTGAAGGAACGGCTTCGTTCGCTGGTAGCCCGGATGGAGGAAAGTTTCGGGTCGTTCGAGCATCGCGTTTTCGTCGATTCCGCACCGGTCATGGACAAAGCCTGGGCAGCCCGGAGCGGCCTGGGATGGCGAGGAAAGAACAGCATGCTCATCACGAAGGAGCAAGGATCCTTCTTCTTTATCGGAGAGATCATCTGCGAGCTCGAACTCGAGCCGGACGGCCCCATCAAGGACTATTGCGGGAACTGCAGGCGTTGCATCGATGCTTGCCCCACCGGGGCGATCGATGCTTACGAAGTGGATGGAAGCAAATGCATCTCGTACCTAACGATCGAACTGAAGGACGATCAGCTCCCGCCAGAGATGAAGGGAAAAATGGCGAACTGGGCCTTCGGTTGTGACATCTGTCAGGACGTTTGCCCATGGAACAAGTTCAGCATCCCCCATGAGGAACCTCGCTTCGAACCGCATCCCGATCTGTTGAAGATGACGCGCTCGGATTGGCGGGACCTGAAGGAAGAGAGCTATCGCGAACTTTTCAAACGTTCAGCCGTCAAAAGAGCCAAGTTCAAGGGACTGAAGCGGAATCTCCGATTCATCCTGGATACGGAAGAAGGAAGCCATAAGCAAAAAGGAGGATGAAACGGGTTCACCCTTCCTGGCCAAGGATCCGGTATTTCAGTAGAAAGGTCATGAGGGTGTGGTATTGACCGCGGTTAAGGTACTGGCCGGTCCCCCGGCTGTTCGTGGTCCCTCCGGTGAACTTTCGGGCCGGCATTACGGAATTGCTGAAGCGCAGATCCAGGGAGAATTTCTCGCCGAAGCGATAACCAAGCCCCACGAGCACTTCCACATCGTAGGGCTCAAAGCCCGGCCTTCCTGCCTGGAGGATCTTCCCGTTATGATCCTCCTCCTTCACTTTCCCGATCTGTGCTCCGAAAAGGGGACCGGCGAAAAGGCCAAAGCCCTCCAGGGAATAGCGGAGCATCAGGGGAACATCGATGTAATTCACCCTTAAATGATAAGAGGTATAATCCTTGGTCTCGGGATCCGGGGTCTTTCTCGAGCCTTTTTGGGAAAAGGCCATTTGGAGCTCTAAGCTCGCATTCTCCGATACGTTCCGTGATATGAAGAGCCCAGCGTTCACTCCGAACTGATGGAACCCGCTCAGGCCGTCCCCGGATATCTGACTCGTATTGAGCCCTGCAGCAACCCCCGCATCGAAAGGAAGGTTCTGGGAATTGGCGAAAAAAGGGGATAGCAAAAAGGCAGCGAGCAGGAATATTCCCTTAGGGAACCTTGCGCTCGATGACCTGAAGGATCCGCTCGCTTTCCTTGTCGTACACATAGGCGATCACCGATAATTGATCGGGGTCCCATCCCTCTTCCAACGGATAACTATAGGAAAGGACCGATTCATCCGCCGCACTCGCAGCTCCTTCCAGAACGGTCTCCCCCCATGCCCCATTTATCGCTGCACGCAACACGTGATCATGCTGGTAATCCTCTACATCCCCCTTGGGGTATGAGGGGTCGCCCCCGGGATCGTAGTTCTTTTGCCAATCGATGATGCTGTCCTCCAGAAGATAAACGGTGGTGGCCAAGGTGTCCACCATGGGTTTGAGAAAACGCGTGGCCACTTTCACGCAAACCTCATCATCGTTCGCATTGTAGCTGCTCGCTAATTGAAGCGTAACATCCACGCTATCTCCGATCAAACTATCGACGGCGTTGGACCATTCGCTTTTTCCCAGGATCCGGTTCCCGTTCCATACCTCCCGATCGATCATGCCCCGCGGGAGCCCTTTTTGTCCGATATTCCAGTGGCTGTTGTAGGTCTTTCCAGCCTCGGTCTTGAAGTTCGTCGTGAATTTGGATCCTTGTTGCTTCGTGTCCGCATAATAGCTGCAATGCACGGCGGCTATGAAGACGCGGTCCTTCCCGTATTGTTCCTTGATATCCTCTGCCTCAACAGCAGCTCCGGGGCAATAGCCACATTGATGGCCAGTGAAATCCTCGATGAGGATGTTCCGCGTCAGCGGATGCTCCTCGGAGAGGCTCAGCCCCTCGCAAGAGGCACTCTGAGAAGCGTTCGTTCCCTTGTTCTGATAGGGATCATCGACCTTTTCACAGGATCCGAACAACAAGGCAGTGAAAAGGAAAAAGGGGAGCGCTTTTATGGGTCGGAAGCCTTCCATGATCAGAAACTCGTGGATAAAGATACTTTAAAACCGTTGGAAGCGGGCACATTACGACAAACACCGCCTACGCAATAGATGCCGGCCCGCTGTCTTCCGTATCCGATCGAGACCTTTGTGCTTTCCTGAGTGTAGCCGAGCCTTCCGAGCAGATAATGGATCCTTTGGGAGGGGTCATCGTTGCCGTAATTGTATTGGTCCATCACACTGATCGACCAATGGGGAGAAATGGTGTATTCGATGAGGCCTGTGGCCCAATCCCCTTTGTGATCGTCGGTCAGGAGATTCTGGAGCTCTACCCTCACATTGTGATCTTCGTTGATCTGGTAAGAAACGTCGAGTACATGGATGTCTGCATGAACGATCCCTTTCCCTTGAAGTCCTTGCACGACATCCATATTGTAGAGGATATTGAAGAAACTGTACTTGGTCTTGAACTTCTTCGACCACTTTTTGGACAGCTGCGCGTTCAGGTCGCGGAAATATTTCTCCTCCCCGGGTTGAAAAAAGCGGGTCCGATAAAGCTCTCGCTGCTTATCAGGACCTTGGATACTGGTCGTATCCGGGGAGTTCACGGCAGAAAAATTCACCGTAAGCTTCATGCCGTGCTTCCCACCCAGAAAGCTTCCTTCTTCAAAGGTGTAGAAGACCTCCCCCATGGCCGCGGTCTCACCGGTGGGCTGGGTAGCATAGGGATAGAGCGTTGAAGCGAGGTTGTAAGTGTGCTGCTTGGTGAGCGGAGGGAGGTAATTGATCTGCAGGTCATTAAGGCTCGCATAGCGGTCCGAGCGGAAGCTCATATTATCGATCGACTTGGTACCTAGGGAAATTCCAAGATCGGGGCGGGAATAATTGGCGTTCAGATAAAGCCCTTGTCCTTCTTTATAGGAGAAGTTGTTGTCGGCGGAAGGGTCGTTCATCTTGTAAACGTACTCCCCCTTCAAGCTGAACATCCCGTGGTAGAGGTCGAAGCGCCCTGCCCAGGAACCCACGTTCTCCGGAAGGTCATAAGTTTGGTTCTGGTCCTCCTGGTACTTGCTCACGAAGCTCCCTCCGAGGATCAATTGCGTCTTTGCTTTATCGAGGCTGTCGTGCAGGCTGTTTACGTAGAGTTCTGCGTCAACTCCCCGCACGATGCCGGCCCCTTTGTCCCAATAGTTCCGTTGACGCCCGTATACCCCTTTGATCTTGAGGGCATCGAAGGGACGGCTGATCACACGAACACCGTCCAGCGAATTGTCGTAACCGAGCCCTTTCGCTTCATAGGCCCGGAAGATCATCCCTGAGCCGAACTGCTCGTAGAAGTTCCCCACCGTAACATCCACCAGATCCCCTCGATAGCGGGCGAAACGATAAGGGACCCCGCTTCCCTCGAAACGCTGATCATATCCCAGGAGCGGTGGATGATAGGCTTCGTAGCGTGCTCCAACGGAAAAGTCCCCTTTTCGCCAACGGAGATCCCCGTAAACGTTCATGCGGGTCTTCTCAGGCACTTGTTCTGCCCCGATCAAACTATCCTTCAGATAGTACTGGGCATCCATCTGGATGCTCCCGCTGATATTGCCCGGGATGTTCTGT
>CAZIDL010000030.1:3412-27735 GCA_964537825.1 uncultured Weeksellaceae bacterium | reverse complement strand
TCGCTCACCTGGAGGCAAGTGTCGTGGAGGAGTTCGGCCCGCGGCCCTTGCACGTTCACGGTCACTTGAGCGGTGGTCGTATCGCAGGCGGTCCGTTTGCTGACGGTATAAGTGGTCGTGGTATCGGGAGAAGCGAGTGGGTTGGATACCGTGTCCGAGCTCAGCCCCTTCGAGGGCGACCACTCGTAATCGGTAATGCTATCGACGACGGAACTCAACCGCACGCTGTCGCCGCGGCAGATCGTGGTGTCGCCGCTCGAAGGGAGGCCTAGGGGATTAACAGGGACCACGGAGACATCGTCGAGGTAATAAGCTGCTGATCCGTTCTGCAAATTGCTGACTGTTGTATTTAGACTATCCCGAAAGTTCCCGATCGTGATGAACTGTTCTCCGCCTGATGCCGTGTAGCAACCCTCGATTCGAATCCAATCTGCGGAATCGGTGATCGGTGCCCCCGTATATTCTACTTGAGGAACATAGGGGATGGTGTCATAATCTGAGGGATGAATCACACTGTCTTTAGAAAAAAAATGCCGATAGGGGATCCTCCGAAATCAGAAGAGTCTGTTAATGAAAAAAAATGATATATAATACTTCTCTCCCATCTTTAGATTGTCCTTTATATCATTTGTGACAAATTCTCTGTAATTGTTTTTTACTCCAAAAGCCATGTTTGTGATTATTATGTTAGAGTATGCGTTTTTAGAGTGGCGGGGGGATTGAAAGCCTTGATAGTTGAAAGGAACATTATTCCCACATTTATGAAAATAA
Organism: uncultured Weeksellaceae bacterium; assembly: GCA_964537825.1. Taxonomy (GTDB): domain Bacteria; phylum Bacteroidota; class Bacteroidia; order Flavobacteriales_D; family CAYVSK01; genus CAZIDL01. The sequence goes on along the minus strand of CAZIDL010000030.1, from coordinate 26,964 downwards.
TCAGGCGAAGCGCCAGAAGTATTATACCATTTTTTTACAATAATTAAATGTGTTTAGACATTGCGAATGCTTATCAAAGCTCCAGTTAGGGACGAGGTTCTGGCCTTGGCCGCTCAGAGGAAAGAAGAAGGCCAGGGACAACATGCAGCCCGCTATGAAGTGGCCGTTCGAGTTCATTCCCCGAAAACTACAAAAGAAAGCCCGTGGCATACCTCCGCCACGGGCCTTTCTTTATGCAGGGTACTTGAGCCGTTTGAGGGATTCGGCCTCCACTCGAAGGCGGTTTTTTTGAAGGACGAGCAAACCCGGTCTCACCTCGCGCCCTTCGCGTCCCTCGCGGTTAACAGCTCTGACCTTGATAAGGGTGATCCAGGTTCCAAGAAAGCAATAAGCCAAAGAGCCAACGGTCCAACAGTCCAATATGAGGGAATGGTCACTGTTGCGCCGTTGCGTCGTTGTGGTTCTTGACCGGACCCATCAGCACGGCATCTATTATAGTGTTCGGCGATCCCCGTTGGATCCCTTTTCTTCTGCAATTTCGCGTAAACGACTCTCATGAAGATCCTGAGCGCGGAACGGATCCGGGAACTCGACCGCTACACGATCGAGAACGAGCCCATCCCTTCCATCGACCTGATGGAGCGGGCCGCCCAGCGCTGTACGGAGCGGATCAAGAAGCTCCTCGATCCGAAGACCCCTGTGCGCGTGCTGGCCGGGGTGGGGAACAACGGCGGCGATGGGCTCGTCATCGCACGCCTCCTCAAAAAAGAAGGCTACAACGTGGCCGTGCACGTGGTCCGCGTTTCTGAGAAAACCTCTGAGGACCATGCCTTCAATGCGGAGCGGTGGAGGGAACTCGGGGAGGAACTGCAAGACATCCGGGAAGAGAAGGAGACCCCTGCTTTCGGGGCCGGGGAAGCGGTGATCGACGCCATGTTCGGGACCGGCCTTTCCCGCCCGCTCGAAGGGATCGCTGCGGAGGTGGTGCGATCGCTCAACAGGAGCGAGGCCTACGTGATCGCGGTGGACAGCCCTTCGGGCCTCTTCAGCGGGGACAACTCGGAGAACGACCGCGAACGCATCGTCCTGGCCGATCGGACCTTCACCTTCCAGGTCCCGAAACTGGCCTTCCTCTTCCCGGAGAACGCGCCCTTCCTGGGGGAATGGGAAGTGGTCGATATCGGACTTTCCCGGAAAAAGCTCGATGAGCTCGGAACGGAAGAGGAACTTTTGGAGGAAAAGGATATCGCCCCTTGGGTCCGGCCGCGCCCCAAGGTGAGCCACAAGGGGCATTACGGCCATGTCCTGCTCGCGAGCGGGAGTTACGGGAAAATGGGCGCAGCGGTCATGGCCGGGAATGCTTGCCTCCGGGCTGGATCGGGCCTTTTGACCATGCGCATCCCGCGTTGTGGTACTTCCATTGTACAGACCGCCCTCCCGGAGGCGATGTGCTCGATGGACGACGAGGAGGAGCTTCTCAGCCAGGGCATGATCGAAGGGGGTTTCGATGCCATCGGGGTGGGCCCCGGCATCGGCACGGCCGAGTCCACGGAACGAATGCTCAAGCACCTGATCCAGAACTGCTCCGTTCCGATGGTGATGGATGCGGACGCGTTGAACCTCCTGGCCGAGAACCCGACCTGGCTTTCCTTTCTTCCCAACGGTTCCATCCTCACGCCCCATCCCGGTGAATTCCGGCGCTTGGTGGGCCAATGGCAGAGCGACTTCGAGCGCCATCAGCTCCAAAAGGACTTTGCGAAGAAATACGGAATCCATTTGGTGCTCAAGGGAGCGCACACGGCCATCGCTTCCACGGATGGAATGGTCCGTTTCAACAACACCGGCAACCCGGGTATGGCCACGGGTGGGAGCGGGGACGTCCTCACGGGTGTGATCGTTTCCTTGCTCGCTCAGGGTCATCCTTCGGAGCGAGCTGCGACCCTTGGTGTTTGGCTCCATGGACTGGCGGGTGATCTGGCGATGGAAGAAAAGGGGGCCCACGGGATGATCGCCGGCGATATCATCGAACGGATCCCCGATGCTTACCGTTGGTTGGAACGGGCTACAGGATGAGCTTCCCTGCGGTCAAAGCGGAAAAGCTACGCTTAGAGCTCGACGGGGCCCCGCTTTTCAAGGGGCTCGACCTGGAGGTCGGAAAAGGGGAGAAGCTGCTATTGAGCGGGGACTCGGGTTCAGGAAAGAGCAGCCTCCTGAACGCTCTACTCGGATTTCAGGATATCCTGGAAGGGGAACTCGAGGTCCTCGGGCATCCGGTGAAGGACGAAACGGTCTGGAAGGTCCGTGAGCATACGGCCTTTCTCCCGCAGGAATACGAGCTCAAACTGGATTCGGTCCGCGAACTCTTCTTCTTTCCCTTTGCTTTCAAACGGAACCGCGACCAGCGTCCGAGCAAAGCAAGGGCCAAAGAGCTATTGGAACGGTTCGGCTTGAAGCCTGAACTACTGGACCGGGACCCTGATGCGATCTCAGGGGGCGAGAAACAGCGCATTCTGGCGGCTTCTTTGCTCCAGCTCGACAAACCCCTTTACCTCTTGGACGAGCCGACTTCCAGCCTGGACCCGACCGTTACGACGAGCTTCATCGATGCCTTCCTGGAGGACCCGCAGCGAACGGTGATTATCGTGGCCCACGATCCGGAATGGAAAGACCGGGCGGACCGCATTGTGGAACTTCCTTCCGGCGAAGCGCTTTCCCATGGATAAGGGTGTGATCGACATCGACTGGCTTTACCTCTCGACGGGCTACCTGCTCTTCCTGATCCCGATCCTGGCCTTTTGGTACTACAGCACCGGGCTCGTTAAGGACACCCTGATCGCGGCAGCCCGGATGACCGTGCAGCTCATCCTGGTGGGGTTATACCTCGAGCTTCTCTTCCATTACGACCATCCGCTCATCAACCTCCTTTGGGTGCTCATCATGATGGGAGTGGCAGGACATACGATCGTGCAAAGGAGCGGGCTGCGTTATCGATCCTACCTGATCCCTGTGATCCTTGGGGTAGGGATGGGGTTATTGGTCGTGGACCTTTACTTTTTCGGGATCGTGATCCGCCTGGAGAGTTATTTCCAGGCCCGCTATTTCATTCCCCTCACCGGGATGATCCTTGGCAATTCGATCCGGAGCAGCATCATCGGTCTGGAGACGTATTACCAACGGCTCGAGCGGGAAAAAGCCTTGTATCGCTTCGCGATCGGGAACGGGGCGACCAAAGGAGAGGCTTTGAAGCCGTTCATGCGGGATGCCCTTCGAAGGGCTTTCAATCCGGCTATCGCGACGATGGCGATGGTGGGGCTGATCTCGCTGCCCGGCATGATGACCGGTCAGATCCTCGGAGGCAGCAACCCGGGGGTGGCCATCAAGTATCAGATCATGTTGATGATCACGATCTTCGTGGCCGGGAACATCACCGTGCTCCTTACCATCTTTATCTCCGACCGCTGGATCTTCGATCGGAGGGGGGTGCTGAAAGGAAAGCTGCGGCGATGAGCGCTTTAGAAGGGGGCTGATCCAAGGATCCTGGAACGGGGATTTGGATCGGCGTTCTGCTTCAGCCTACCGTTTCCAATTCTTCGGCCTTCACGAATCGAGCTCCTTTCGCCTTCATCTCCTTGACGGCATTTTCTCCATCCCCGGGATTGGCGTTCACCGGCCGGATGGCATCTTCGATGACCACCGTATCGAATCCGTTCCGGAGGGAATCGAGGACCGTGTGCTTAACGCAATAATCCGTGGTGAGTCCGCTGATGTGGAGTTCTTCAACGCCTTTCCCTTTAAGGAGTTCAGCAAGGTCCTCGTTCGTGGCTTCGAAGGCCGAATAGCCATCATCCTTGTTCCCCGTCCCTTTGTAGAATATCTTATCGATCTTCTCATCCTTCAGGTCCGGATGGAATTCCGCTCCTTCTGTGTCGTGAACACAGTGGACCGGCCACTTTTCGAAATGTACTGTCTCTTGAGGGTGCCAATCCTTGGATGCGAGGATCAGATCGAAGTGCGGCATCAGCTCGTTGATGACCGGTACTACTTCGTCCGTTCCGGGTGCTCCGAGAGCTCCTCCGGGGCAAAAGTCGTTCTGAACGTCGACGATCAATAAGGTCCGCATAAAATTGATCTTTTTTATTTGGATGACAGCTCTTCCTGAAGCCTTGTTCGCAGTCGGTAAAGTTCTTCGCTGATCCCGACCTTGTAGATGTGTGGCCATTGGAAACGACGGTGTTCCAGCGGGAGCTGTTCAAGCCGTTCCTGGCAGCGTTCTTTCTTTACTTGTAGGGGTTCCGGGCTTTGAAGCCTCTTTCCTTCCTTCATGACCGGCTGAAGGAGGGGTTCGGAGGGCTTTCCTTCCAAATTGCTCTGCCGTTCGGGGAAGTGGGGATGGATTATGCGATCAGGGGTATCTTCCTCCTCCAGGGCGATGGCATCCCCGTAAAAGGTCCCGTCCTCATTGAAGAAGCGATGTACTTGCTTTCGGCCGGGAAGGGTGGTCTTGGCTACGTTGTCCGACAATTTCATGCGGGGTTCACCATCGCATTCGGCCAATTTGTAGACCCCGTCCAGGGCGGCATCCGGTTGGCCCGTGACAAAGCGCGTTCCCACGCCAAAGCCGTCGATCGGAGCTTCCTGATCCAGAAGGCTATCGATCACGTATTCGTCGAGCTGGTTCGATACGGTGATGATCGCATCTTGCAGGCCAGCATTGTCCAGCATCCTTCGTGCTTTTTTGCTCAAGTAGGCCAGGTCCCCGCTGTCCAATCGGATCCCTTTGAGCTTCTCACCGCGTTCGGCCATTTCGTGAGCGACCTGGATCGCGTTGGGCACGCCTTGTTGGATGCTGTTGTAAGTGTCGACGAGTAGGATCGAGTTCTCGGGGTTTTGGCGGGCAAAAGCCCTGAACGCTTCGAGTTCGCTCTGGTAGCTCTGCACCCAGGAATGGGCCATGGTTCCTGTGACCGGGATGCCGTAGCGCAAGCCGGCCCGGACGTTCGAGGTCGCATCAGCCCCTCCGATAACGCCTGCCATGCTCGCCAGGTTACCACCCGGCCCGTGCGCTCTTCTCAAACCGAAGTCCGCCACGAGTTTATTCCCCGCGACCGATCGAATGCGAGCCGCTTTGGTGGCGATCAGGGAAGCGAAATTGACCCGGTTGAGGACCAATGTCTCGAGCAGCTGGGTCTCGATGATGTTGCCTTCTATCCGAAGGATCGGCTCATTGGGAAAGATCAGCTCTCCATCCGGGAGTGCATGGACCGTCCCGGTGAAGGAAAATTCCCTCAAATAGTCGATGAAGTCGTCATGAAACCCATGCTCGCTAAGGTAGGAGAGGGCTTCATCTCCGAAGCGGAACCTTTCGATCCGTTCCAGAAGGTCCTCCATACCGGCCAGTACCGTGTATCCTCCTTCGTAGGGGTGCTCGCGGAAAAAGTGATCAAAGACGGCGCTGACTGCTTTCCTTCCTTCATGGAAATAGCCGGAGGCCATCGTAAGCTCGTAAAGGTCCGTGAAGAGGCCACTATTGGGGTCGTCGGGATTCTTCATGATGGATGGTGTCAGAGATGGAGTATAGCTGGATCACCCCTTGTCTGGGTTTTTTTCGGGCAGAAAGATCCCTGCGAGCATGCAGCGAACGCTTCCACCACCAGCTTCCTCGATCGGTTCTACAGGAAGGCATTCGAGGGCCGTATGCGATTCGATGCGACGCAGCTGTTCTGCACTGAGGGCATCGCAGGCTCGTTTGGAAAGGAGGAAGAAGGGTCCGCGTTCGGGGGTCTCCACTTGAAAGCCATTCCCGGCGAGATCGTACATCTGCTTGCGATCGATCGCGATCACTTCCTTGCCACTATCCCGCAATTGCATCTTCACCATCTTGCGTTCGAGCGGGTCCTCGATCGCTTCTTCGCAAAGGATCGCGAAGCCTTTTCCCAAAGCTAGCATCACGTTCGTATGGTAGATGGGGTTCCCTTTTTCGTCGCTTGCATTGAAGCTGACCGGACGATAGCCCAAGCGTTCACAAAGATGATCGAACAGGGCGATATCGGTCCGCGGGGAGTAACAAGCGTAAGCGATGCGTGTATCCCGGTCGAACACGATGCTGCCGGTGCCTTCGAGGGGGCGCCCTTCCGCTTCGTACTGGGAAAGATCGATGGTCCGGCGAACGCGAAAGCGCGTATGGTCTTCGATCCATGCCGGAAGCTCCGGTCTACGCTCCTTTCTACGGCTTTCGGTTAACATGGGGTAAAGGATGGTCGTTCCGTCCTCGTGGAAGGAGATCCAGTTGTTCGGAAATATGGCGTTGGGCTTTCTCGGTTCGGGAGTGTCCTTCACGATGAGGACCTGTAGCCCGATCGTCCTGAGACGTTCTTGCACCTTTTCGAACGCTTCGAGGGCTTCCTCCTGGAGGTCCCTTCCTTCGGTCCTTTCTTTCTGGAAGGTATTGGTCGCTGCTGTTCCTGGATCAAAGGAAAAGGCAGCGGGGCGGACCATGAGGATGCTATCGGGGAAAGGGGAGGCCATAATAGGGAAGACACCGCCTAAGATCCGAAATTTAAGGATTATATTTGGGGTTATTCTATGACCCTGAAGCATCGCGCTTTTTCACGCTTCCCCACCCTCTTTGCTTCATTGCTCCTTTTTTTCCTTTTCTCCCTTTGTGACCGGAAAGAAGGGGGAATGCAGATGAAGACGGTCAAAGAGAAGAAAGAAGAGGAGCAGGGGCCGGAGCTATCCTCCCTTCCGGAGCCATCCAACGATCTTGAGAAGGCAGCCCAGGATGCTGGGCTGATCCCGGTCAAAGCAGTGGTAAAGGATGTGAAAGTGGATCTGAAGTACAGTACCACGGACAATTTCGTTGGAGAGGATCTTTACGGCGATCTCAACACCTGTTACGTGCTCCCCGAAGTAGCGGAAAAGCTGAAACTCGCGCAGCTCTTTCTTAAGAGCCGTTATCCCTCATACCGTTTCGTGGTCTATGATGGGCTGAGGCCGCTTCGGGTCCAACGAAAGATGTGGCGATCCCTCGATATCCCGAAAGAGAAGAAAGAGAAGTTCCTGGCCGAACCCGGGGACCGTTCCATGCACAATTACGGAGCAGCGGTGGACCTTAGCATCCTCGATCAATACGGTGACCCTTTGGATATGGGCACTCCGTTCGATCATCGAGGCAAAAAAGCATATCCCAAAAAAGAGAAGGAATTGCTCGAAGGGGGGGAGCTGAACAGGGATCAGGTGGAGAATCGACGTCTATTGCGGGATGTGATGACCAAAGCTGGCTTCAACAGCATTCCTACCGAGTGGTGGCATTTCAGCATCAAGACCAAACCCAAGATCGTCCGGAACTACGAGATCGTGAAGTGATCAGCGGTAATAGCGAGCGGCCAGTCTATAGCTGTTCGCATGGGCTTCGATGATGTCCCGGATCTCCGGTGCATAACCTCCACCCATGGCAGCGGCCAGGGGGATCCCTTTTTGCGCGGCAAGTTCGAGAACGATCCGGTCGCGTTCTTTACAGCCTTCGAGGCTCAAGCCCAGGCGTCCTAGCTTGTCGACCTCCAATACGTCAACGCCGGATTGGTAAAGGATCAGATCGGGGCGGAACCGTTCCAATAATACAGGGTAATGGTCGGTGAGGGTATCGATATAGGCATCATCTCCGGTCCCGTCCGGCAAAGGAAGGTCCAGGTCCGAAGGAGGTCGTTCCATGGGATAGTTCCCGGCACCGTGCATGCTGAAGGTGAAAACCCGCTCCTCGGCTGCGAGGATGGAGGCGGTCCCATTGCCATGATGGACGTCCAGATCCAGGATCAGAACCCCATTGATCCCCCCATGCCGCAGGCAATGATCCGCTGCGATGGCCAGATCGTTAAGAAGGCAAAAGCCCTCGCCCCGATCGTGAAAAGCATGATGGGTGCCGCCGGCGATGTTCATCGCGATACCTCCTTCCAGGGCTTTTTCAGCCGCCAGCAGGGTGCCTTCCATGATGGTCCTTTCGCGTTGAACGAGTCTTTGGCTGTATTCGAAACCCGTTCGTCTTGCTTCCCGCTCGCTCAGTCCCCCCTCCCGCAATTTTTTCCAATAGGTCTCAGAATGGACCTTGAGGATCCGTTCTTCGGAAAGTTCTCCGGGTTCGAAAAAGTCCGTTTCCCGGAGGGTTCCTTCGTGGAGGAGCTGCTGGGGAAGGAGTTCGTACTTCTCCATCGGGAAACGATGCCGTTCCGGGACCGGATGCGCATAGAGTGGGTGCCAGGCCACGGGGAACATGGGGGTCAGCTTTTGACCTTATATTGGGGGAAAAGCAAGCGGATCAACCTTTTGTTCGAAAGGAAAGGCCCGCGCGTGGTGTTGTTGAGGACGATGATGGTGGCGTCCCGCTCGATAAGCCGGATAAAATAAGTGCGGAATCCTTTCCACCACCCATTATGCCAGATGATCCGGTCCGTCGTATCCCTTTCGTTGATCCGCCACCCGAGGCCGTAATTGTCATGGTCGTAAAGGTCCTCGTGTTGAGGGGTATATGCTTTTTTTAACGTGCTGTCGGCCAAGAGCTCTCCATTGCGAAGCGCTTGATCGAACCGATAAAGGTCTTTTGCGCTGGCATAGAGCTCCTTGTCCCCGATCGCACGGTTGGGATAATCTTCGATCGGGCTTCCCCATTTGTTGTGGCCTTTGACCTTGGCAGATACAGGTCGGAGGGAGAGCAATTCCTGGGGCTTCTTCATGTTGACCGGTTCATAGACCTTTTCTTTCATGGCCGCCCGGAAGTTGGTGTCGGCGGCACGCTCAGCGATAAGGGCTAAAAGGCAGTAATTGGTGTTGCAATAGTTGTAACGATAATCGGGAACGTAATAGACGTTCGGGGTGTCGTTCCGGATCCGATGCAATACATCCTCATTGTCGTAATGCGCCCCATTTTTCCAGCCTTCCATGAAATACATGTAGTTCGGAAGTCCGGAACGGTGTGTTAGGAGCATCTTTACGGTGATCCCTTGGTAAGGCCAGTCTTTGAACCATTCGGAAAGGGAGTCCTTCAGACCGAGCTTCCTTTCTTCCCATAGGCGGAGGATGAGCGTAGCGGTCAGCGGTTTGCTGACCGAGGCGAGCTGAAAGGGATCGCCTAGGCGAAGGCTATCTTCTTTCGTTCGGACCCGGTACCCAAAGCACTCTTTGTAGATCAGGCGCCCTTTCTCTGCAAAAAGAACCGTCCCGTTGAAGCGACGAGCACGATGTTCCTTTCGGAAAAAGCGATCGATCCGTTTCACTTTTGCTTTTTCCTTATCGCCCCAGGAGGATGGTATGGAACAGGTGTCCGGAAGTTGGTCCCCTGCGGAGGTGTTGGTCTTGTCAGGGGGCTTTCCACATCCCCACCCGAACATCAGGCTTATGAAAAGGAAGAGAAATGGAGCAGCACCACGCTTCAGCATCGCTTCCGCAAAAATAGCGGGTTCCGCTGATCCGGGGATCTTTCAGTATTCTTTAGAGCCTATGTGCGGGGTTATGCGTTCAGGGTCCGCTAGGTAGCGCTCCAAGGCATAGGTCGTTGAGCTAAAGGCGATATCCGCCCATGGTAGTTCCTCCGGATGAAAGAGCTTTGCCTCGAGGGTCTCTTCCGCTGCTTCGAAGCGGCTGTTCCTTAGATGGGCCAGGAAATGGAGGTATACCTGATCAGCGTGCGGGAGGTTGTAGATGCAATGGAGGCGGACGAGCTCCACTTCAGCCCGTGCTTCTTCCCACGTTTCCCGCCGTGCTCCGTCCTCTACGCGTTCCTGACTCTCGAGGAACCCGGCGGGAAGGTTCCAGTAACCCAAGCGCGGTTCGATCCCTCGCCGGAGCAGCAGGATGCGGTCGCCATAGAGAGGCAGGCATCCCACGATCATGCGGGGGTTCTGGTAATGCACTTTCCCGCAGTCCGTGCAGAGGAAACGTTCGAAGCGGTCCCCTTCTGGGACCCCTTTCCCGACCTGCTCGCTCCCACAATGGCTGCAGAAGTTCATGTCGCCCGCTTCATTCCCCTTCTTCGACCTTTTTGATCTGCTTGCCTACGAACTCCCCTTTCTCGTTCCGGCCGATCGTATATTCCACCAGGTCCCCTTCATTGATCCGGTTGAATTCCCCTTCAACATCGAGGTGATGGAAGAAGAGGTTGTGCGGAGGTTTGTAAATGAAGCCGTAGCCGTTGTTCATGTTGAGCGTGTAACTCTGTTCCACGTCACCTTCTTCAAGGTCCACGAACCCGCTCTGATCCTGGTAGCCTCCCTCGTGGTGATTGTTGGAGCTCACGAAGAGTGCTTCGATCACAGGGTCGTCGGACTCGAAGCGGTCCTTCCCATCGATCAGCTCGTGCATAGGGACGGGATAGGTCACCTCTTCGAGGAGGTCCTGCGAGGTGCGGGTGATGATGCTACGGCCATTGTTGTCGGTGTACTGAAGGTCCCAGGCAAGCACCATAACGCGCGTCCCTAGCGCATTCACCTTTCGAATGAGGGAAAGATAATCTCCGTCCGAAGCGATGAGCACCAGGATATCGAATGATCTGCTGATGGCCTGTTCATAGGCTTCGAGGGCTAACCATACATCGATGCCTTTTTCTTCCCGCTTCGATCCACGGTTCCGGATCGGGAGGTAATGGGTGGTCACACCTTCGGACATCAACACATCGTCGAAGAGGCGGTCGGGATAGAGCTTGTTGGTCCGGTGGGCGTCCACCGCGTTCAGGCGACCCCTGAAATAATGGGAGTCGACGATCTGGCAATGCCTGAAGTTGATGTCCTCGTTCTCGGCCACAAGTTCTTTGATAAGGTCATGGAGGCCGGAGATACTGATGCGCGCTTGGCGGTCGTGCTGGTAGTTGTAATAATTGCTAACGTGAAGGAAATAGTTTCCGTCATAGAATACCCCTATCCGCGTAAGTCGATCGCTCATTTTTAGGTCTTTTTTGGTTCATATATGGGTCTTTGCCATCCTTTCGGATGGATTTACAAATGTGCTCATTAGCTGTCCGACCCCAACGTACCGTAAATACTTATATTACATTTTTTTCCAGCCCGCGTAAAGTCCTGTTATGAGGAGTATCTGGAGGATGCTTAAAAGAAGCGAGCCTTCCAATCCAAATCCCCCTCCGGTCAGATAGGATGGGCCGTCGGTCCAGCTTCTAAGGAGCGCTCCTTGATTGATGCTCAACCCGCTCACGTCGAAGCCGAAGAGCGGTCCCTGGGTATAGTTCCAACTAAGATGAAGGCCGATCGGAAAGGCGAGTTGCCGATCCTTCAGGTAAGTGACCCCTAGAAGAAGCCCCGCCAAAAAGAGGTTCAGTACGCCGATAGGGGTCATGCCCGGATTGAAAGCATGGAGTCCTGTGAAAACGATGGCAGAAAGGAGGAGGGCAAGCTCACCCTTCATCGAGCTCATGAGGTTGTTCAGGATGTATCCACGGACCAGGATCTCTTCGTTAAGGGCGATGACGAGCGTGAGCAGGAAATAACTGCCCAAATAGTAAGGATCGCCTCCCCGCCATTCCATATCGAGGAAGCCCATCTGGTAGAGCAGGTAGCAACAGGTCCCCATCATCAATGGGCCCAGGAGGAGTCCGAGGAGCAAAGGGCTTAAACGGAATCGCAGGCCCAAGGAGCGCAGGTCCTTACGGTCGACCTGCCAGCGAAAGAGGCTGACCAGAAGGAGGGTCCCGAGGAGACCTATGGACTGATGCAAGAGCAGGAGCATGGGAAAGCTCCCGCTTTGGAGAGCGCTCTGGATGGAGCTCAGCGAATGGTCCGTCAGCCCGAGGGTGATCCCCATAGCGACCATTCCGAAGATGATCTGGACCAAAATGAAGGCGAGGAATGCGAGAAGGGCTCTCAGCCATCCCCCCTGGATCAAGGGGGAGTCCTCCTCCTCCACCTCTTCCGTTACCGGATCGGCCGGATCCTTTTCCATGCTTTTACCTTCCTTTGTTTTGGTGCATAAAGTTAGAAAGCCCTGAACGGAGCGGATCCCTTACTTTTGGATGAATGGGGTGCTCGTGTCGTTATATCCTATATTCCTTTCTTTTCCCGCTGCTCCTCTTCTTTTCTTTGCTCCCCCTTAAGGCCCAGCAGCAGGAAGCGGGCGACCGTATCCTCCGCGACTACTTTCCTGATAATGAAGCACGCGATCAGGCTGTTATCACCGCTCGCTACGCGGAGGCTGCCCATCGCTTTGCGGACGAGCTTGTCGAAGCTGCATCCACGAAAGCTGAACGGCTGAAGGACCTACGGGCATCCGATACAGCCCGTGCTTTCATCCTCCATGCCCGGCGGCGAGTGGACAGTACGCTCCGCTATACAACGGACAGTTCGCGAATGGCCATCCTACTGATGGAACAGACCCGTTACCATCTCAAGAAAGGACAAAAGCTCTTAAAGGTCTATCAAAAGGCATCTGAAAGGGAACGTAGGTTGGCTTTGGTGAAAGAGGCCCTCGAAAGGACCGCTGAGGCCTCGGTCGATGCCCTCCATGCTTCGATGCTCCTCGGGAGCGCTTCCTCACGGCCACCTGTTGCCTCTTCTGGCAAGGAACCGGTGGAGAATCTCTATGATCTGGTCGGGCAACGAAAAGAACCGAAGCCCTCTGAATACGAAAAAGAGGCCAGTCGATTGCAGGTCGATCGGCGCAGTTTCCGCAAGCTCCGTGATCGTTACGAAAAGGAGCTGGAGCGAAAGAAGGAGCGGATCGCTGAACTTAAGGAACAAGACGCTTCCTCCGAGCGGATCGATAGCCTTAAGGAAGAAAAAGAGGTCCTCGCCCTCCGCAAGAAGGATGCAAAGGAACAGGTGCAGCAGATCGACAAGATGCTCCAGCAGAAACTCCTCGAGCACATCGGGGTGGACCGTTCAGGAAACGACGAACGTTCGCTCTTTCAGGTGAACCGTTACGGCTATTACGAAGAGCGTCCCATTCCGATCGATAAGGAACAGCCGTCCGGGCTCATCTATCGCGTCCAGATCGGGTATTACACCAAAGGCAATCGCCCGAAAGAGAAACTTGAAGGCCTCTATCCGATCTGGGGGGAAAAGGTTTCGGAAAAGTACATCCGTTATTGTGTGGGACGCTTTCGGAATTACAGGGAAGCGGAAAAGGCCAAGGGTTATCTCCGGAAGAACGGGTTCGACGGGGCTTTTATAGTGGCCTATCGCGATGGGGAAAAAGTCCCGGTCGTCGATGCCATCAAAGAAAAGGAAGGTGAATAAGGATCAATCGGCTTCCTCTTCCCTCTTCTTCGTGAGCTCGTAACGTTTGAAAAGGAGGATAAGAAGGATCGGCAATAAGGCAAGGTCGGCAAGGACGGCAAAGAAGAGGGTGAGCGTGATCAGGAGCCCGATGTTGTAAGCCCCGATGAAGCTGGATCCGATCATGGAAGCGAATCCGCAGCAAAGGATCAGGGTGGTCAGAACGATCGCCCGCCCTGTGGATATGTAGGTCCGTTTGATCGCATAAAGGAGGTCCTTGCCCTTGTTGAGCTCCATCTTCAAGCGGTTCGTAAAATGGATGGTGTCGTCCACGGCGATCCCGAAAGCGATCGTGAAGATCACGGAGGTGGCAACTTTCAGAGAGATGCCGGCCCATCCCATGAAGCCACCGATCATCAGCAGCGGAAGGATGTTCGGGATCAGGATCGCTCCGATCATTTTCACCGAACGGAAAAGGATCACGACGATCAGGGTGATCACGATGAAGGCGATCATCAACCCTTCCATCATGCTCCCCGATAGCATCGAGTTGTTCTTGTCTATGAGGCGTGCCGCCCCGGTCAACCTGTAATCGAAGAGGCTCGTATCGGTGTTCGTGGCAATGAAGCGATGGAGCGTATCGGTCAATTCCCGCACCCGCTTGCTCCCCAGATCGGGCATTCGTCCCGTAACACGCGCTTGCTTCAGGTCCTCGGTGATGAGCTTTCTCATCCTTTCGTCTTTGCGATAGCTTTCCAGTTCTTCACGGATCTTCTGATGCTGAGCGGCTTTTTCCGGAATGCGGTGAGCTTCGGCGTCACCCCCTTTCATCGCCATATTCGCGTTGGCAAAGAGGGTGGTCGGAGAAACGATGCTTCCGACGTGATAATGCTTGCGCAGATGATCCTGGATCGTGTCGAGGGCTTGGATAACAGGACGATCGAGGACCGTCCGTCCTTCGCCCTTTACCTTGATTGCCATTTCGAACGGCCTTACGCCCGAGAACTCTTCATCGAAGAAACGGAAGTCCCGCTGGACCCGATCATCTTTCTCAAGGTCTTCCAAGAGCTTTTTGTCCACCTCGATCCGTTCGATCCCCAAAAGGCTTAAGGCGATCACGATCCCGGAGATCGCGAGCACCCATCGCGGTCGGAACATGATAAAGCGGAAACAAGCCCTGAGGCTTCGGGCCCAGATGGGATGAGCCAGGGCTGTCCGGTTCACCTTGGGCCTTTTGATGAGGATCAGGGTGGCAGGAAGAAGGGTGAAAGCCATCAGAAAAGCGAGGAAAACACCCAGTGCAGTATACGCACCGAAATCGCGGATCGGCCCGATGCGGGCGGTGAGCAGGGTAAGGAACCCTGCTGCAGTGGTCACGGAAGTGAGGAACGTCGCGGTGCCGATCTCCCGGAAAGCGCGCCAAAGAGCTTGATGCTTTTCATAACCCCATTGTAGTTCTTCCTGGTATTTCGAAAGCAAGTGGACCACGTCGGAAGTGCCCACGACGAATAGGATCGTGGGGAGGATGGTGAGCAGAAGGTTGATGGGCTCGTTCAGATTCCCCATGATCCCCAGGATCCAAAGGATGGATAAAAGGACCACGGCAAGGGGAATGACCACACCCCACCAAGAGCGGAATATAAAGGTCAGGAACAGAAGGACGAGCACGAAGGCCAGGCTCAGAAAAAGGACGAACTCGCCCCTCATAAGCTCGATATATCGCTGCTGGCCGATGATCCGCCCTGCGATGTGGCTCTCTTCAAAGCCAAAGTCGGTCACCGTAGAGCGTATCCTATCGGCCAGGGTATCCGAGGGGCGCTTGGGCAATTGATCCTCGTTGTGCAGAACGAGACAGACGGATCGCGCATCTTTGGAGAAGAAGCTGCCGACCAGTTCTTCGGTCCGGTAAATGCGGGCGGAATCTTTTTCGTAGTGTTCAGGATGCTCCACCCGGAGGTATTTCCGCTCAAAGGTCCCTCCCATGACCGGATCGCGGACGAAAAAGCTCAGGTCCGTAGGAGAGCGGAGTTCTTCGACATGATCGATCCGGCGAAGGGTGTCCGCCAGGGAATCCACCCGTTGAAGGAACTGCGGGTGAAAGATCCCTTCCTTGTTGCGAAGGCCGATCAGAACGATATCATTGTCCGACCCGAAACGTTGCCGGTGCTCTTTGTAGAATTCGGTATCCGGATCCCCGTTCGGAAAGAAGTTCTCGAAATCGTAGCTGAAGTTCAGCTTGCTGGCTTGGTATCCGAAGAATACGGAAGCCAGGAGGAGGAGTGTGATGGCCAGACGAGCGCTTCGGCGTAGTTTGATCGGATTCATCGGCTCCAAGGGTCAAATATCATGGATCTTTGGATCTTCGCGTTCTCTTCCTGGCACCAGACACCCTCTATTTATGAACGATTTTCTTGGAGTTCTTAAGGACTACGCTATCACCTACGGGCCGAAATTTCTGCTCGCCCTTTTAACGCTCATCATCGGAATGTGGCTCATCGCCAAGCTCGTGCATTGGGTGAGGCGATCCATGGAGATGAAGGAGGTGGACCCCTCCTTGATCCCTTTCCTGCAAGGCCTTCTCAGTGCTTTGCTCAAAGTGTTGCTCCTGATCAGCGTAGCATCGATGGTCGGCATCGAGACCACCTCTTTCATCGCGATCCTCGGTGCTGCAGGCCTCGCTGTTGGGCTGGCCCTACAGGGAAGCCTGGCGAACTTTGCAGGAGGGGTGCTCATCCTTATACTGAAGCCGTTCCGCATAGGGGATTACATATCGGGAGCTGGTCATAGCGGAACTGTGGACCGCATTCACATCTTCTATACCTACCTGAGGACCCCGCAGAATCAGATCATTACCATCCCGAACGGGAACCTTTCGAACGATGCCATCATCAATTACAGTGCGGAAGAAGATCGACGACTGGATCAGACCTATTCGATCAGTTATTCCGACGACATCGATAAGGCCCGAGAAGTGCTTCAACGGCTCATTCAGGAGGATGAGCGCATCAAGGAGGATCCCCCGCCTGAGATCCTCGTCGATGCCCTTGGGGATAGCTCGGTGGACCTCAAGATCCGTGTGTGGTCCACCATAGACGTTTTCTGGCCGCTCCATTGGGACATGCAGGAGAAGGTTAAGAAGGCGTTCGATGCGGAAGGGATCAGCATCCCGTTCCCGCAATTGGATGTACACCAGAGGTAGATCCCGAAACCCCATAAAAAAAGGGCACAGCTCCGAAGAGCGCGCCCTTTTTCTTCTTAAGGGAACGATCGCGACCGTTCCTCTTGGATCAGGAGTTCTTGTTCTCCTGGTTTTGGTTCTTGTCCTCCTCGTCGACCTCTTCATAGTCGACGTCGGTGACTTCGTCGTCCGAGGCAGTGGCTCCTTCCTGACCGTTACCGCTCTGCTCCTGCTGTTGTTGCTGAGCGCCTTCTTGAGCGGCTTGGTACATCTCCTGGGAAGCTTCCTGGAAGACGTTGTTGAGCTTCTCCATCGCCGGATCGAGCTTCTCGATCTCTTTGGCTTCGTAAGCTTCTTTGAGCTCTTGAAGCGCATCCTGGATCGGCTTCTTCTTGTCTTCCGAAAGCTGATCGCCGTGCTCGTTGAGCTGCTTTTCGGTCTGGAAGATCAGGCTGTCGGCTTTGTTGAGCTTCTCGGCCTTTTCTTTCTCCTGCTCGTCCTGCTGAGCGTTCTCTTCGGCCTCTTTCTTCATCCGCTCGATCTCTTCTTCGCTGAGCGTTGAAGAGCCTTCGATGCGGATCGATTGCTCCTTGCCGGTTCCTTTGTCCTTAGCCGAGACGTTCAGGATGCCGTTGGCGTCCAGGTCGAACGTGACCTCGATCTGTGGCGTTCCGCGCGGTGCGGGTGGGATGCCGTCGAGGTGGAAGCGACCGAGCGAGCGGTTGTCCTTGGCCATCGGCCGTTCACCTTGCAGGACGTGGATCTCCACCGACTCTTGATTGTCCGCGGCCGTGCTGAAGACCTCCGATTTCTGGACCGGAATGGTCGTGTTGGCCTCGATCAGCTTGGTGAAGACGCCACCCATGGTCTCGATCCCCATGGAAAGGGGTGTTACGTCCAGCAGGAGGACGTCCTTGACGTCGCCTGCGAGCACCCCTGCCTGGATAGCGGCACCGATAGCGACCACTTCATCCGGGTTGACGCCTTTGGAGGGTTCTTTACCGAAGAACTCCTGTACAGCGTTCTGAACGGCCGGGATCCGCGTAGAACCTCCGACGAGGATGATGCGGTCCACATCCTTGGCTTCCATGCCAGCACCTTTGAGGGCGCTCTTACAGGGGTCGATGGTACGTTTGATGAGATCGTCGATCAATTGCTCGAACTTGGAACGCGTAAGCGTTTTCACCAAGTGCTTCGGGCCTGATTGATCGGCCGTGATGTAGGGCAGGTTGATCTCGGTCTGCTGCGTGGCCGAGAGTTCGATCTTGGCCTTTTCAGCTGCTTCCTTGAGCCGCTGGAGGGCCATCTTGTCCTGCTTCAGGTCCACCCCTTGCTCGTTCTTGAACTCTTCGGCCAACCAGTCGATGATCTTCTGATCGAAGTCATCCCCACCAAGGTGCGTATCCCCATCGGTGGATTTCACTTCGAAAACGCCATCGCCGAGTTCGAGGATGGAGACGTCGTGCGTACCTCCACCGCAGTCGAAGACGGCGATCTTGAGGTCTTCTTCTTTTTTATCGAGCCCGTATGCCAGCGAAGCGGCCGTCGGCTCGTTGATGATCCTTTTTACTTCAAGGCCTGCGATCTCGCCGGCTTCTTTTGTGGCTTGACGCTGTTGGTCGTTGAAATAGGCCGGCACGGTGATCACCGCCTCGCTGACCTCTGCTCCGAGGTATTCTTCGGCCGATTTCTTCATCTTCTGAAGGACCATGGCCGAAAGTTCCTGAGGCGTGTATTGGCGATCGCCGATCTGAACGCGCGGCGTGTTGTTATCCCCTTTCACGAGGTTGTAGGAGACCCGGTCGATCTCCTTTTCGCACTCTTCCCAAGTGTTTCCCATGAAACGCTTGATCGAGTGGATCGTGTTCTCCGGGTTCGTAATGGCTTGCCGCTTGGCAGCTTCGCCGACCGCGCGTTCGCCACCTTCCAAAAAGGCGACGATCGACGGCGTCGTACGTTTCCCTTCCTCGTTCGGTATCACGGTGGGTTCGTTCCCTTCCATGACCGAAACACAGGAGTTCGTCGTTCCGAGGTCGATTCCGATTATCTTACTCATATCTTCTTTTGTTTGAATTCTTGGGTCCGCCTCGAAGGGGTCAACGATCGTGCCATCGGAACGCGTAGGGAATAGAAGGAAAGAATGACATTATTCCCTGTCAAGATGGATGACAAAAAGACAGGAGCGGCTCAGTAAGCGAATTTCAGATCGCCGGTGATATCACCCTCGATAAGCTCTTCCATGCTATTGTCACTGATGGAAAGGCCTTGGAAATCGCGATGACGTGCCGAGCCAAAAATGCCGACGGCAGCAGTGTCAAGGTTCGTGTAATTCGGCCGGTGTTGCACGATGGAACTGCTCGGTCCTGCCACGGTCGTATATGTTCGGATCTCTTCGCTGGCAGCTCTGAATTCGAGCACGATCCCTTTCATCTTGCGTTCGCTCAATCCTTCAGGATTTGGGCTGAGGTTGTTGGAAAGGCGTTGATAAAAGCTCTCCCCGTCGATGGATATCTCCGTGCTGTTCGCTCCTTTCGTTCCGAGCTTCCAATCGAGGGTTTTGCGAACGGTGTCCCCGTTGGAGAAGATGTTCGAATAATGGATCGAAAGGGTCAGGGAATGCTCCCTTGCGTTCTCGATCTCCGTCCATTCGATATCCTCTTCCTTGTATTCATCGCCGCTGTAGAAATAGAGCTCGTTCCCGAAGTTCTGCCCCGGGTTATGGGAATTCAGCTCTACGGCCCCGACGAGGTCCGTCCTGCCTTTTACGAGTTTTTCATTCGGTCCTCCCTCGTCGATCTGGATGCGTAGTTGATAAGTAAATGAAGGATCAAGGTCATCAGCCTCGAAATAATAAAGGGTCTGTAGCTCATCGCTCTCGAAAAGGCCGGATTTTTTCTTGACGAGCGTGTCCTTCAATACGAAGGTACGCCGTGCATCACCACCTTGATCCAGCTCCAGTACGCTGACCGAGATGTTATCGTAATAGGTGTCGCTGTAATTCTCCGAGGCATACTCCTCGGCATTTCTCTTCGGCAGAA
The DNA here is from genome assembly GCA_964537825.1 of uncultured Weeksellaceae bacterium. Classification (GTDB taxonomy): domain Bacteria; phylum Bacteroidota; class Bacteroidia; order Flavobacteriales_D; family CAYVSK01; genus CAZIDL01. The sequence goes on along the minus strand of CAZIDL010000030.1, from coordinate 7,540 downwards.
AGGCTTTGTTGACCTTGATGAAGTGCAGGGGATCACTTCCGTCCAGCACCCCGTATGCTGCGGTTATGTCCTTTTTCGGTGCGTTCAGGTTCACTTCGTTCTCGCAGGAGATCCCTGCCAGAAGGAGAATGAAGATCATCGAAAGCTTTATGCCCCTTGCTTTCATCGTTCCACGAAGCTATGAGATCCGCTCGGACGATTTGCATTTCTGGCCTGTTCCATTTATTTTTGAAGTATATGCACCAGGGTGTATCCGCAAGGTCCGTTTTTTTCCTCGCCCTTTTCCTGCTATTTTCGGTCGGGTTCGGAAAAGCCCAGTTGCCTTCCGCCTTCGATCGGGGGGCGGTTGGAGTGAGCGGAGGTTCCATGCTCTTTTACGGGGATCTTGCTGGCTATAATGTCATGCCCGAAGTGAATCGTTTTCCAAAGGCCTTTCACAGCGGGTACCGCATCTTCATCAAACGGAAGATCATCGGCGGTCTCGGGGGACGGCTGAGTTTCGAGAAAGGAGGGCTTCGTGGGGGGCACCGGAACGGAAGAGGAGCGCAGTTCCTGAAATTTCGTACCGACGTTACCAATATCAACCTTTCTGCGAATTACGAACTGACCCGGATCCTTACGGAGACCAAGAAGGTAGAGGATCGGAAGTATTACGCCGAACTCAATGTGGGGATCGGCATGCTTTGGTTCCGTTCCTACAGTCTGCGGAGGGACATCGGAGGATATAAGGAGTTCTACGGGTATACCGAGGCTGATGTGGACAAAGGGGGCAACAAGAAGATCTTGCTCGACCGGGACGACCAATTGTTACGGATGTCCGTTCCCGTGGGGCTCGATCTTGGGTATCGCATCAATCATAACATGGACATCAACGCCAATATTTGCCTCTTCAATACAACCACCGACAAGCTCGATAGCTTCGTGCGCGATTGGAGCGCCCGCGACAAATTCGCCTATTTCGGCATCGGGCTCACCTACAATTTCAACCGTTCGGAGGACCAGTATCCGGAGAAGAAAGAAGAGGAGGAGAAAGCGAAGAAGGAGGAAGAGCAGGCGTCAGCTCAAGAGAAGGAAAAAAGCACCGACATCTCTGACATCGACATCTCTGAAGCTTCCGCCGACAAGCAAGGGCTCTTCAAAAAGCTCTTCAAAGGGAGCGATCAGTCGGACGAGGACCTGCTCCGCATCAAGATGAAGCTCTTCCAGATCCAGATGAAGCTCTTCCAGATGCAGTACCTCCTGGGGCAGCAGGAAAAGTGAAACTCCTTCTCAGAAGCCGAAGTTGATCCCGCCTTCCAAAGTGGTGGTGCTGCCGTGGTAATAGGGTGCGGTGAAGCGTTCCGCATTCCCTTTCACCTGTCGCTGTCGCAGCCCTAAAGTGATGAAGCCGTCGTTGATGGCCTCGTAGCGGACCTCGATCCCGTAGCTCAACGAACTCCAAACGGTCTCCTCGATGAAATCGAGTCCTTGCACGTTGGGGTTCCCCTTCAGGCGCTGATGGACCACCGGTGCTCCTTTCACGGCCCGCAGACCGTAAGCCTCCACGAGCAGTCCTCGTAAGGGCTTATAGCGAAGGCTGCTGAAGAGTTCCTCCGCATTCCCTTTTAGGTAATGTCCCAATGTATAGCCGTTGGAGGCAAAAGTGGTGGAGGGAACCTGATGGCGATAGGTCCAGGGGTTCGTGCGGGTGTACTCCAGGGTCCATTCCACATTCGGGATCAAGCCGGATAAGCGAAGTCCCCCTTTCAAGCTGAAGATGCGGGTATGCTTCTCCTCGTCCCAGAAGTTCCCGATGTCCAGCTCGTCCATGAAGAGCGTTCCGTAGAGGTGCAGATAGGGAAGGCGTCGAACGCTGATGTCGGCGAACATCTGGGAATTCTGTCCCAACGCACTGCTCCCGGTCGCACTGTAGGTGTGGTCCACGGACTTGTAGAACATGACCGGGTTCAGGTAGGCCAGCTCGATCCCGTCGTCCGCGTACACGATGGAGTTCCCGAGCGATACGTCCACCCCATCCCAAGGGGTGAAGATGAAGAGGTTGGCCGCTAGGTACTTGTCCTGCATCACCTCCCGGAAGACACCGCCGCTCTGGTAAGAGCGGGAACTGTCGACCACCTCGGACACGAGGGAACCGTGGATGTAACGAAAACGGAACCAGTCGGTCGGCTGGAGGTCCAGGTCCAGATAAGCGAAGGAAGGTGCTTTGCCGGAGAAGATATTGGCCTGTCGGTAGTGGGTCCCCCAGATCAGCTCGTCCTTGATGAGGCCGATATGGCCCCAATCCCATGCATAACTGATCCCACCCTGCATCTCGCTGAAATCGTTCTTTCCTTCCCGCGCCTTGTAATTCCGCCCCGTACCCGGTTCGAGGTAAGCTTCTTTTACGAGGGTCCGGTTCACCCCATTGTCCCGAAGGCTGGCATAGATACCCAAGTGCTCGCCGATGCTCGCCCAGGCCTCCCCGCCGTTCCATCGATGCCATGCGTATCCGTTGCTGTTGCGCTCGATGCTGCCTCCGAGGATCGGGTTCACCGAAAAGGCGAAGCTGCTGTCGTAATGGTAAAAGAGGTCGAGCCGTTTGTCGAAGGAATCGGCCGGAGCGGTCCCTTTCAGAAGGTCGCGGAGGTAGAACTCCACTTCCTTTTCCTGGCGTTCGTTCAACGCATGAGCACTGTCCCTGGCCTCCAGAAGGGCTTTTCGGATCGTCCGGCGGGTGTAGGGCGTCGTCTGGGAACTCAGATCGACGAGGTTCTGGTCCGCCAATTCGTGGAGCAGATCGTAAGCCCCTTTTCGCTGGTCCATGTAGATACCCTGACCGTTGGAGAGCAGGGGGATCAAAAGGAAAAAGAGAAGGAGCGGTTGACGGGTTCTCACCGGATCCGAGCTTTTGGGAAAAGGATGTTCCGCATGGCCTTGAAGAAATAACGAAGGTCCGTGCGGAAAGGAGCCTTTTGATAAGCCCGAAGGTAGCGTTCTTCCGAGGCCATGATCTCGTCGAGGGTCTCCGGCATGTCCGCGTAGAATGGTGGAATGAGGCCAGGTTTGAAGCGGGTCCGCAGATCCTGGAGCTCTTTGTGGTACAGCTCGAAGTATTGCTTGCTGAGCGGGCGCACCCCTACCAATTTCATATCCCCTTTCAGTAGGTGGTAGAACATCGGCCACTCGTCGATCCAAAGCTTGCGCATGAAACGCCCCCAGCTCGTTATGCGGAAGTCATTGCGGAATTTCCCGCCCGCTTCCAGGTCGTTCGTTCTATATACGTAGTCCTGAAGGAATTGGGCATAGGGGTGCATCGTGCGGAACTTATAGATCGTCAGCAGCTCCCGGTCCTTGCCCACCCGCGGTATCCCGATGAGAAAGCCCTGGGATGCTGCTTTGCTCTGCATCGGCCCGCTCTCCTTCCGGGCTTCGAAATAGAGCCTACCGCCTACGAATGCGGTGCGTTCGATCCGGAACCCGGCGTAAACAGCACGCCCTAAGCCTTCGGCCCGGGACATGGGACGGTTCCGGTCAGCCGTTACGAAGAACTCCAGACGGTCCGTCAGCGGAAGCTTTGGAAAGACGCGCCGGAAGATGAAGTCCATGAAATAATAGCATCGGTTCAATAGGGGTGGGTACTTCTCGAGCAAGCGCGCTTTCCGGTCTTCGAGGGTCTCGAAGCAACCGATATAGCGTCCGCTCACCGGGAGCTTTTCGTTCACGGTACGCAGGAATCGGTTCGGATCCCGGGTGTCGTTCAGCCGGCAGAGGTCGATGATGTTCCGCCGCTCCGCTTTTTCCAGAAGTTCGAGGTTGAAGGGATCATCCGCTTTCAACACTTCCGTGTCCGACCGGTCCGGGTCCAGGATCCCCGTGATGAACTGAAGGACGTCTTTTCCGTGCGTAGCACGGATCACCTCCTTTTGGTGGGATCGCGGGGACTTTTCGAGCTGGAGCGGACTTGCTTCGAGGGCCATGCGCTTGGTCGTAATGGGCTTTCTTTTTTATGGGAGGAGGGGCTTTCAGGTTACAAGCTGGCCCTCCTTTTTTCTTCGGCTTTTTTCAAGGCATCTCCTACGGACTTGCGGATCAGTTCCAAAGGGTCATCGGCTTCTTGGAGGAATCGCTCCCTTTTCTCCTTCCACTTTT
>CAZIDL010000030.1:1343-3312 GCA_964537825.1 uncultured Weeksellaceae bacterium | reverse complement strand
GAACGCGAGGGCATGGTGCATGTCACTAGGGGAGATCCGGAGCCGGTATGCTTCCAGGTCCGAGGCAAGGGGCTTTTCCGAACTGATCCATGGACGAGCGTGAGGCTCGATCCGTTCAAGAAGCTCGCGGAGGAACTCCTCGTCCATTCCTCCGAGGCCTTTGTCATGGTGAGCGGTAAGGGCCGAAACGCGGATGAGGACATAAGGCCTTCCGTCCGAGGGGAACAACATTTCGATCCGTTCTCTTACGGGGGTGAAGCGGTCGGGATGGAGGTAACTGAGTTCGTGAACGCCCCGATAGTCGCGCTTCTTTTTCTCATAAGGAGCGATGTCACAAGCCTGGGGGGAGATCACCTCGTTCGCATAGCGAAACCCGAGGTGAGCAAGCTTCGGGACCACTCGTGCATCGTCTTCATTGAGCAGGATGCTGTAGGTACCCGTCCAGTAGCCAGCATGTGCGATCGTGATGTCGGTACCTATCAGGACACCGGGTCTTTCTTTCAAGGTGAGGCGGTACATTTTCCATTCCCGCTTGAGCGTGCTGCTGAAGATGCTCCACCAGGAATTCCCTTTGCGGGAGGGAAAGCGGATGATGCGGTAGGGGAGGCCTTCGAGCAGCTCCAGGAGCACGTCCTTGTCGCGGGCGAGCAGGATAGGCTCATGCCCCTCTTCCTTCCATTCGGATAGAAGAGGTGATAGGGTGTGGTAATGGGCCGGGTGCCCGAGGTAGATGAGGATCTTCATGGGCCGTTGTCCCCTCCCTTTTCTGCGAATATAGGCCGGAGGGCACGCCTGAGGTCTTTTAGACGAAGGATCCGCTTGCCGCTGCGCTGAAAGGCTTTTCCCGCTTCCCGGCTCGGAGCCCGGTTGTAAGAAGGAGTGTAACGGGCCGGGATCGGCTCTTCCTTTCCCTCATCGATCCGATGCAGGAGATCCACCAGCCCTTCGGTCATCTTTTGCTTGGAGCGTTCAGCGAGGGAGAACTGGGTCTCCTCCTTTCCAACCGGAAAGGCCTCCTGCCAGAGCAATTCACCAGCATCCAGCCTTTCTTCCATCGTGTGGATGCTCGCTCCGGCCTCTTCATCCCCTTCGTAGAGGGTCCACCAGGTCCCGAATACGCCTCGATGTCTTGGGAGGAGGGTCGCATGCAGGTTCAGGCAGTAGCGGGTCGGGACTTCCAAAAGGGTTTTGCTGAAGCGTTGTGGGGAAGAGATCGAGACGATCACATCAGGGTTGAGCTGTCGGAGCTCTTCGATGAAGGTGGGGTCGTCGAGGTCCTTCGTGGGGAGAAGTGGGATCCCGTGCTCCCGGAAGCGGGCCTTGACCGAATAAGGGTCCGTCCCGCCCAAAAGGTGCTTCAGGCCACCCCAGAGTTTGCAAAATGCGGTGGCAAAGAGGACAGCGGCCAGCTCCCGCTTTCGGTACACCCGGGCCCGTTCCCGGAACCAGTGCCCAAGCCCGCGACCCTTTCGGGCTGGAGAGAGCACGCTCGCTCCTACCACTTCGAAATGGGAGCCCGATCGATCGAGGAGATGCTTCACCTGCTTGGGGATGAAGAAGGGTTCTTCCTGACAAATGATGAAAGAGCGGATCATCGGAAGCGTTTCATTATCCTTTTCAGCAGGTTCTTGACCCGCTGTGAACCATGTTCCCAGAGCCAGGGAAGCTTTTCCTCGATCCAGCGTTGCGGGTGGACGGTCTGGTGGACCTTCGGTGGAAGTCCATCGTGCCGTATCGCTTCCATCAATCCGAAGCTGGACCGGACCCCGAGCGAAGCCCCCTCGCTCTCATCGCGCACGCTGCTCGCTCCTCCGTCCCACCGGCCGCCCGTATCGCTCAGATACAGGAACCCCTCTTTGGGAAGATGGAGATAAGGCTCCCCGAGGAGCCCTTCCGCTTCGAGTTCGAGTTCATCGAAGATCCTTCGGTTGTCGTGAGGGGACAGGGGACTTCCGTGCATGCAGGCCGT
>CAZIDL010000030.1:0-1243 GCA_964537825.1 uncultured Weeksellaceae bacterium | reverse complement strand
AGGAGGAGGGTCCGCTCCTGAGGCGCACCTTTCTCGAAATAATGCTCCAGGGGAATGGGAAGGTATCCCTGTTCGAGGTAGCTGCTGAGGAGCTTCCGGTAGGTCCGAAGCGTGAAGTCGCGGGGCATGGCCTTTCTTGCTGTAAAGGTAAAAGGAAGCTGCGGCCCGAGGGGCTATGGGATCGCCGTTCCCCCTTCATCCCTTTCGAGGAGCCGCTCCAGGGCCAGCAGCATCCAGGCCTGTCCCCAACGCATGTAGCGGATCCGGTTCTTGAAGAGCGGGGTGATGCGGTAAAAGAAACTGCCATCCTTCCCTTGCATGTGGGCGATGGTCCATTCGGTGATCCGTTCGGCGAAAGGAGCGTAGGAAGGGTCCAGGTCCCGGTTCAGGATGAAGGTGATGATCCCCTGGGCCTGGGAGTGTATGTCCACGGGCCATTTCTTCGGGATGCGCCACATGGAGCGGCCCGTATCGAAGAACTGTTCCTTCCGATAAAAGGCGATGCCCGAACGGATGGCCTCCATCAGCTTTTTATCCTTTGGGAAGGCGTAATGATGGGCTCTTCGTAGGGAGTCGATGACGAAGCCCTGGTGATGATCGATCTGGGCCCGTTCTTCGCCTGTTTGTGGGTCCTCGCTGTAGTTCCAGCGGCCGTCGCTCTTTTGCCGGGCCAGGACGAAGTCGACGGCCGAACGGGTCCATTCCCGCTCCTCATCGTTCCCGGTGAGCGCGTACATACGGGCGAAGTGCTCCGCTCCCAGGAGACTGGCGTTGTAGCAGATGTCCCTTCGGGCTCTGCTGTAGCTGAAGCATATTCCACTGTCGTCCTCCGTACGGGGGATCTCTTCGAGGATGAAGCGGGAGGTTCGCTCCAGGCTTTCCTTTGCTTCCTCCGAACCGCTGAGGCGGTAATAAGCGTGGACGGCCCGGGCCGCTGTTCCCGTGACCACGATGGTAGGGGCGTAGGCTGGAAGGCTTCTTTCGGGCGTATGCCATGGAAAAGGATAGCCCCATCCGTCCATTCCTTCCAGCTCGCTCCGGAGTTCCATCAGGATCCTGAAGAGTTGTCCGGCCTCCTGTCGATCCTCTTCCGTTCCGTTGCTCGCAGCCCTTATGCAGCTCGCTTCGAGCAGAAGGGCGATGGCTTTCGGGTCACGGGTGGCTTTGATCCCGAGAAGGGGACGGAGGTCGAGGGGGGAGCGTTTCTGGAACTGGATGGCGAGGATCGGAGGCCATTTGCCGA
>CAZIDL010000029.1:3468-30194 GCA_964537825.1 uncultured Weeksellaceae bacterium | reverse complement strand
TCAGAGCTAACCTCAATTACAAGAACCAATGGGCAAGCCTGGGTAATCCTTACCAGACCTATGCCTTTTCCGCAGATGGCAAGCTCTTCCAAAACGACTGGGACGGAAGTCACCTTGGGGTTGGCGGCTTTGCTTATGCCGATCGGGCAGGCGATGCCGGATTCGGCATCACTCGCGGAAAACTCGCAGTATCATACAACCTTGCGATCAACAAGGACAACTACATCGCCGCAGGGATCCAGGGAGGATACGAACAGATAAGCTACGATCGGGGAGCCCTGAAATGGGGGAACCAGTACGATGGTACAGGGCATAACCCCCAACTCCCTTCACGCGAAAAGGGGTTGGTGGAGAACAACTCAAGCTTCGACGTAGGAGCTGGTGTGGATTGGCGGATCTTCTCCGAGGAAGCTACCGTCACAGGGACCGACGGGTATTGGGTCGAGGCGGGATTGGCCGTACATCACCTAACACGACCTAAGAACACCTTCTACGAAAGGCTCGGCTCAAGGGGGTCGCGAGCGAACCGGAAACTCATCGTTCATACCGATGCCTCCCTGGGGATATCGAAAACCCCTGTTGCCGTCCTGCCCGGGGCTATGTTCGCCCTGCAGGGGCCTTCCTACGAATTGGTCTACGGAAGTATGATCCGCTACCAATTCCAGGAAGAATCCCATTTCACGGGCATTAAAAAAGGAGCGGCCATGTCCCTTGGGATCCACAACCGTTGGGGTGATGCCCTCATCGCTTCGCTCTTCATCGAATATGCCCAATACGCTCTTGGCGTCAGTTACGACGTGAACGTTTCGGACCTCAGTAGTGCGACTGGCGGAAGGGGAGGTTTCGAGATCGCGCTTCGTTTCTTGAACCCGAACCCCTTTACTTCCGGTTCACCAGGAGGAATGCCGAGCTTCTGAAGGAGTCGCCGGACTTGCTTTCCAGATCCCGATCCTCAGATCTTTGATGGTGGGCTTTCTGCTTCCGCGGACCCAAAAATAGAGCTTGAGAGGCCCTTCGCCTTTTTTGCATGGAACATGGCGAAGGACACGCTGCTCTCCTTTTCTGACCCTTACCGACCGCCAATACCGTTCCTCGTCACCCTTTCCCCCGATGCTCGCGACCAGGAGCAATTCCGCTGCTTTGAAACGGCTCGGGGACGAAAAGCTGATATCCAGAAAGACCCCTTCTCCTTCCTGATCCAGCTCTTTCTCCAGGATCGTACTGTAACGCCCTTTCACTTGATACTGGCCGAGGACCTTCCACCGATGATAGCGAGCCCCTTCTTCATCCATACGTTCCGCCAACCGCATCATCCGAACCTTGTCGGTCTGGACGGCGAGCGGATCATACCCAAGGGCCTTCCAAAGCTCATTCCCGGTATTGATGGTCCATAGCTGAAGATTTTTGCTGGAAAGCTCTCCCCCTGTGAACGCATCGGGATGTCCCTCTGCGAAGGCTAAAGGAGCTGAAAGACCTACCTCATGTTCTTGAAGGACCTGTTGGACCTTTTCAGCCCTATCCCCAGCTTCTATCAGGTAGAAAAGCTCGTCCGAAAGGGCTTCAAAAGGTTTGAGCTGCTCTTCGAATGGGATCTCGATGAAATAGCGAAGATCCGTCGATGTTCGCTCCAAAAAGCGAAGCCGATCTACGATCAGCCTAGCTAATGCACGCTTTCCGCCGAATCGTCGTAAAGCAGCAGGGTTCTTAAGGGCCTTGATATCGAGTGATAAGATCTTTTCCTCGGGAGAAGCCTGTCCCTGAAGCGCTTCCAACATCCCCCTGAAAAGGATCGGTCGCCCCCTATAGGAACAGCCTGATGCCGCTTTGATGACGGCATCGCTGAGAGCGTTCATATTGAGCGCTTCCCCTTCACAGGTCTTCAACTCATGATCGTGAAAGACCCAAAGGGTGCTATCCTTCGAGATCTGGAGATCCACCTCCACCCCATCGAGTTCCTTTAATCCATAGCGGACCGCTTCAAGGGAATTGGGTGGTCGTTCCCCGGAAGGATCATCCCCGCTTCCACGATGGCCGAGGAGGATCACCTCTCCCACTCTTTCGAACGGGAATGAAGGAGTACTGCCTTTTTCCTTTTGCGGAGAACAAGAGCAGAAAAGAAAAAGGCACATGAGGCAGAAAAGGGAAACGCCCTTCATTCCAATACGCCTTTGACCTGGAGCTTCCTTACCTGGTATTTGAACGCTCGCTTCGATGGACGCTGTTTCCAGAAATAAACCTTGATCCGCTGCCCCTTATTCAATGTTCGTCCAGCTTTCTCACCGATCCGCCGTTCCACGCTGAACACCCTTCTCCATCCTTCTTTCCGGACCGAGGCCTCCTTGATATCGATCCCGTTCCAGAACAACTTTTCACCGTTGGAAGCTTTAAGAACGATCACTAAGAGAGGGATCTGCTTGTCATCAAGACCCTCAAGATCACCAACAAAAGGAATATCAATGGATATCTGCAATTCTTTGAGGTCTTTGTTCAAGCTATCTTCGAGAAGCATCTCGAAGCCAGCCTTTGGACCGATCCGCGCTTTTCGTTCCTGAGCAGAGATCAGGACCTTGCTCTTCGCCTGAACATCAGAGGAAGGCGGAACAATACACCCGTTCCGTACCACATGATCCCCTACGATCCGTTCTGCCCGGAACTCCTTACGAAGCTTTATGAGCTTTTCACGATCGTTCGATATCACCCCCTTCATTCCCTTCTGTATCTCGTAGAGCTTATCGTAACTCAGAAAGTGCTCCCGATATAGATACTGCTTCATTTCACCGTTGTTCAACATGATCGGAAAGGTCCTCCGCGATCGGAACTCAGCATTCGTATCAAGATCACTCCCGAGCCATGGCACGTCCTTAGGAAGTTCTAGCTCGTAGTTCGTCCGCAAAAGGGAAATAATGGCCGGAGGAAGATCGAGCTGGGAATTGAGGGCTGGAAAGGTTCTGGCCTCCTTAAGAAGTGGAGAATGAATAATAAGAGGGATATGGTAAGTGTCGAGCGGCCCTCTTTTTTTCATTTGTGATAGGCGATGATCACCGAAAATGAAGAAGATGCTGTTCTCGTATTCCGGTCGCCCCGTATATCTTTTGATGAAGTCCTTTAAAACATCGTCCGTATAAAGAACGGTCGAAAGGGCTTCCTTATAGGTTCTGAAGCGTTGGCGAAGCTTTTTATTCCCGACCCGGGCTTCTATCCGCTTCTCCAACTTTTCGATGTAAGCCCCTTGGCCCTCGAAACGAAAGGGATGATGCATACTGAGGGTCAGATAAGTATGCACATAAGGACGTTCGTCTCCGATCTTGTTCCTTAAAACTTTAAGGCCTCTTTCAAACAATTCCCGATCGTTCATGGAACCTTTCTTCCCTTCTTTTTCCCCGGGGGCCTTCTTCAGGTCGCTGCAGTCGTAGATATACCGAACCCCTTGTTCTTTCATAAAGCGGCCATAGGAACTATAGCTGGCATCTCCGCCATAAAAAAAGGCTCCTTCATATCCTTTCCCGATCAGAAGGCTCGGGACCGTGTAATGGGAAGGCAACTTCCCCTTGGTATTGATGAACCCGGATGAACCGTGTGGAAGGGAGCCCAATGCAGCAGGAAGGACCGAGAAGGTGCGTTCTCCGGTGCTCATGAAATTCGGAAAGTAAAGGCTTTCATTGGCCAAACTGTCCAAAAAAGGCGTAAAGCTCTGAAGATGAGCATTCTTCCCACTGATAGCACGTCCCAACCCTTCTACTATCACGAACACCAAGTTCGGCGGCTGCTCTTTCAGGTCGAAGAAGGGAGCAAGATTGCTCCCCTCCCTGGCCCGATGAACAAGCGGGTGCTCCGGATCTGTGAATTCATGCTCCTTCCGGGATGCCTGAAACCGACGGACCGCATCCTGCAGCGACATCGTTCGCTGCTGTTTCCCCGTTCCCTGGAGGAGACTCGAGATAAAGTAGAGGCTTTTGTTATTCACGAGCTCGTAATGCCTTTCGTACAAGTATGCTTTGCGTTCAGGAAAAAGGGAGCTAGAAAGACCGAACGGGAGTAAAAAGAGCAGAAAAAGGAGCGGCAACCGCCACACCCTCTCACTGCGGGCGGGGAAAGAAACCCACCTCACTGAAGCCAGATAGATAAGGGGGGGGAGAAGGAGCAAAAGATACAAGGGACGGAAGCCACCGAACTCTTCCCAAACGAGAAAAAGCTCACCCCAACTATGAAGGAGGACCGCCTTGTCGAGCGGATCGAGAATTGTAACATAATAGAAAGTGAGCCCCATATGGCATAGGAGCAACAAGAGGACCGGCCCATGGACCAAAGCCCCGTACCACCCCTTTCTTCGGCGAAAAAGGCATATAAAGGGGGCGAGAAAAAGCGTTAGAAGGAGGACCGCCTTCAGATCATAGAGAAGCGCATGAGGAAAGTATTGCCAGATCTCCGGAAAGTGATGGAAAAGATGCAGGTAAAACGCGGCGGTGAGACGAACAAAAGCTACGGAAATAAAAAAGGGAAGGAAGAAGGACAACAATGAACCGGCGTAGGGTTCAAGCCAAGCTATAATGCTTTGGGATCGAGTTCTCATGGACCCTTTGGTCTTCTAAAGCGATGCCCCTGAAGCAAAAAAAGATCCCCCTTCTCGCTCGTAAGCAAAAAGGGGGATCGGGGGAAGGGGAAGAGAAATGCTTATTTGTCGACCGGTGCGTCCTCTGACGTTTCCTTCTTGGGCGTGGTCTTCTTCTTCACGACCTTGCCCTTGATGCGGATCGTCTTGTTCGGAGAATTCGTAGCGTTCGAGCTGACCCGCACGGACTTGTTGATAGGACCGATACGCTTGGTATCGTAACGGACCTTGATCTGACCCGTCTCACCCGGAGCGATGGGTTTCTTCGGACACTTCGGGACGGTACAACCGCACGACCCTTTGCAATTGTTGATAACGAGCGGCTCGTCCCCCTCGTTCTTGATCGTAAAACTGCAAGTCCCGTCAGCTCCTTGTTGAATGGTGCCGTAATCGTGCACTTCCTTATCGAAGGAGATCTTCGGTCCTCCGTCCACTTCTTTCCCGCCTTTCTGAGCCTCAATAACGAAAATGCTCATTAAAAGGGCGGTAAGGGTTAAGATCGTCCGTTTCATAGTAATGGTTTTTCCGTTTCTGCAAAGATAACAAAAGCGCGGGGCGTTCCTGCCGATCGCTCGGCATCCCTTTTTTCTATCCAGATCCATGCCGATCTTCTTGTTGAAGGAACAAAAAGGTTCGTAAGAAGGATGCTTCGGCGGATCTCATAAATTTGTTCATCACGCCTCAACCCCGCTCGATGGAGATCCCCAAGCACTTCGATCCCGGCGAGATCGCCGATAAATGGTACCGTTACTGGCAGGAACAAGGCTATTTCCGCTCCGTCCCGGATGACCGAACACCCTATACCGTTGTCATCCCGCCTCCAAACGTGACCGGCGTTCTCCACATGGGGCACATGCTCAACAACACCATCCAGGATGTCCTCGTGCGCAAGAAAAGGATGGAAGGCTACAATGCCTGCTGGGTCCCGGGCACGGATCATGCATCCATAGCTACAGAAGCCAAAGTGGTCCAGAAACTGGCGGAAGAAGGGGTTCATAAAGAGGACATCGGGAGGGAGGAATTCCTGAAACACGCCTGGGAATGGACCCATGAACATGGGGGAACGATCCTACAGCAACTCAAGCGTCTGGGCGCCTCCTGCGATTGGGAACGTACGGCCTTCACGATGGACGATGACTACTACCAGAGCGTGATCGACGTCTTCGTGGACCTCTATCGAAAGGGCAAGATCTATCGCGGGGTCCGTATGGTGAATTGGGATCCCGTTGCCCTAACGGCCCTATCCGACGAAGAGGTCTTCTACCGGGAGGTCAACTCCAAACTCTATCACGTCCGCTATCCTTTACTCGATGGAGAAGGGCGCGAACTGACGATCGCTACGACCCGCCCTGAGACCATCCTCGGAGATACCGGTATATGTGTGCATCCAGAGGATGAGCGCTATCAGGAGCTGATCGGAGAACGGGTCCGGGTGCCTTTGATCGACCGGAAGGTCCCTATCGTAGCTGACGAGCACGTGGACCCGGAGTTCGGAACGGGCTGCCTGAAGATCACCCCCGCTCACGATGAGAACGACCAAGCCATCGGCGAACGTCATGGCCTGGAGACCGTAGAGATCCTCAACGACGACGCCAGCCTGAACGAGCAAGCAGGTCGTTTTCAAGGGCAGGACCGCAACGAAGCCCGTGAGAACGTGGCCAAAGCCCTTAAAGATGAAGGCCTTCTTGTCAAAGTGGAGGACATCGTGAACAAGGTCGGATATTCGGAACGGACCGATGCCGTGATCGAGCCGAAGCTCTCCTTGCAGTGGTTCTGCTCGATGGAGAAGCTTTCCGAACCGGCCCTGGAAAGCGTGATGAACGACGAAGTCCGCTTCGTGCCGGAGAAGTTCAAGAACACCTACCGCCATTGGATGGAGAACATCAAGGACTGGTGTATCAGCAGGCAGCTTTGGTGGGGCCACCGCATTCCCGCCTGGTTCTACGGGAACACCCCTGATGAATTCGTCGTAGCCCGGAGCGAAGAAGAGGCGCTTCAAAAAGCGCAGGACTTGAGCGGGGATGGAGGACTGAAGATGGAGGACCTGCATCAGGACGAGGACGTCCTCGATACCTGGTTCTCTTCCTGGCTCTGGCCGATCGCGGTCTTCAATGGCATTCAGGAACCTGATAACGAAGAACTGAACTATTACTATCCGACCGACGACCTCGTCACAGCCCCTGAGATCATGTTCTTCTGGATTGCACGGATGATCATGGCGGGTTACGAATACCGAGGGGAGAAACCCTTCTCCAACGTCTACTACACAGGTATCGTTAGAGACCGCGTGGGACGGAAGATGTCCAAATCGCTCGGCAATTCCCCGGACCCGATCGAATTGATCGACAACTACGGTGCTGATGGGGTGCGCGTTGGCATGCTCCTCTGCTCACCCGCTGGGAACGACCTCCTCTTCAATACCGAGCTGTGCCAACAAGGGCGGAACTTCGGGAACAAGCTCTGGAATGCCCTTCGGCTCATCAAGAACTGGCAGGTGGAGGAGCGGGAACCGAACGCCTGTGAGAAAGTTGCCGTGGACTGGTTCCATGCGGAGCTTAACGCTACCATCGAGAAGGTCGAAGAACATTTCGACCGCTTTCGGATCTCGGATGCATTGATGAGCACCTACCGCTTGAGTTGGGAGCGTTTCTGCTCCTGGTACCTCGAAGCGGTGAAGCCAGTGAAGGGGGAAGCGATCTGCCGGGAAACCTTTGAGCGGAGCATCGCTTTCTTTGAACAGCTCCTCAAGCTCGTTCATCCTTTCATGCCTTTCGTAACAGAGGAACTTTGGCATCTCGTCACAGAGCGGAGAAAGGATGAAGCCATTACGGTCGCAGAATGGCCTCTTGCCAAGACTTATGACGAAACTCTGATCGAGAGGATGAAAAGCGCCCAGGAAGTCGTAATGGGTGTGAGGACGATCCGTCAGGATAACGGCATATCCGAACACACCCCGCTTTCCATGTCCGTTCTGGAAAATAAGGACCGGCCTTCCGCTTTCGATCCAATGGTCCGGAAACTGGCGAACCTCGAGCGGATCGATAGGACGAACTCCCGGATGGAGGGGACCTTTTCCTTTCTGGTGGGAAGCGATGAGTACTTCATCCCATTTGAGGGCGGAACGGACCCTGAAGAAGAACGGGAAGAACTCCAGCAGGAATTGGAACGGATGCAGGGTTTTCTTGAGAAGAGCGAAAAAAAGCTTTCCAACGAGCGTTTCGTTGAGAACGCCTCCGAAGAGGTCGTAAAGAAAGAACGCCAGAAAAAGGCCGATGCTGAGGCTAAGATCGAAGTCTTGAAGGAAAAGCTGGAAGCCCTCCAAGCCAGATCCTAATGCCCTTCGACCTGCCCGACCTCAGCGCTGAATTCCATTTCCGCACCAGCCGGGGTGGAGGCCCAGGAGGGCAACATGCCAACAAGGCGGATACGAAGGTTCAGCTCGTCTTCCCCTTGACAAAAAGCCGATCGCTAAGCCAGGATCAAAAAAGGAGAGCCCTTAAAAAGCTCGGGGATCGCTTGACCAAGCGGGGTGAATTGATCGTTGAGCGTGGAAATGAGCGGTCCCAGAAGCGGAACAAAGAAGCAGCGATCACGGCCCTCTACCGGATCCTCCGAAGCTCTCTGAAACGAGCACCTCCCCGGAAACGGACGAAGCGACCGAAAAGGGCTGAAGCGGAACGGATCCAGAAGAAAAAGGAGAAGGGCGAAAAGAAACGGATGCGGAAGCCCCCGGATCTCGGTCGGGATCATTAATTTTACCCCGCATCCAAACAGCTGCAGCATGAGCGACCAGAGCAAAAAAGTCTACAAGACCTTGGAACTCACCGGAACATCCTCGGAAAGCCTCGAGGATGCTATTCAAGTCGCAGTGTCCAAAGCATCCCACACGGTCAAGAATATGCGTTGGTTCCAGATCATCGACCAGCGGGGTTCCATCGAAGGCGACCGGGTCTGGGATTGGCAAGTGACCATCAAGGTGGGATTCCACATAGATTGACCTCTATCGGAAGACTTCATGGCGCAGGAAGAGCAAGCTTCTTCGAAAGCAGCTGAAACAGAAGAAGGGGGGAAAGAAGAGCGTCCCCGGAAGAAGAAGAATCCGATCGTCCAGCTCTTCGAGAGCGGAGCGGCAACAGGGATCATCCTTTTCCTCATGGCGGTCATCGCCATGCTATGGGTGAACTGGCCCTGGGGAGGAGGTGGAACTTACAAGCACCTCTGGCACCTTTCCTTCGGGATCGGTTTCGAAGGAACCCCTTTTGAGCTGGAAAAATCCCTCCACCATTGGATCAACGATGGCCTTATGGCCATTTTCTTCTTCGTGATCGGCCTTGAGATCAAGCGTGAACTGATAGCCGGGGAACTATCGACCATTCGAAAGGCCATGCTACCTGCTGGCGCGGCCCTGGGAGGGATGGTGATACCGGCGCTGATCTATTTCGCCTTCAATCCTTCCGGATTGGCCTCCAACGGCTGGGGAGTGCCCATGGCGACCGACATTGCCTTTTCCCTCGGCCTTCTTACGCTCGTTAAAAGCCGGGTGCCCCTCTCGGTGAAAGTCTTCTTGGCAGGCCTTGCGATCGTGGACGATCTAGGGGCCGTCCTAGTGATAGCCCTCTTCTACACCTCTCAGATCTCCTTCGTCAGCCTGGGCTTTGCAGCCCTCGGCCTGATCACCCTCTTGGTGGCCAACCGCATGGGCGTTCGGAGCGTGGTCTTTTACGGCATCGTAGGGATCGGCGTGATCTGGTTCGCATTCCTCATGTCGGGGGTCCATGCCACTCTGGCCGGCGTTGTAGCAGCATTTACGATCCCTGCCAACGTCAAAGTGGATGAAAAGGACTTCGTCCAACGATTAAAAGCCCTCGGAAAAGAAATGGAGGGCAGCAGCTCTCAAAGGGGAGCTCCCTTGATCACGCACCATCAACTCCTGATCCTGGACCGGGTCAAAAAGCTCGGTAAAGATGCGGATACACCACTCCAACGGTTGGAGCATAAGCTCAATCCCTTCGTCTCCTACTTTGTGATGCCTGTTTTCGCTTTGGCGAACGCAGGTGTGGAACTACCACCGAATATTATCGCGGTCCTCTTCCATCCCGTGAGCCTGGGTTGCCTGCTCGGTCTGTTGATAGGGAAATTCGTCGGTATCGTTGGGGCATCTCGCCTACTCGTCAGAGCAGGCTTGGCATCGCTACCACGCGGGACGGCCTGGACCCACATATACGGAGCCGCCCTCATGGCCGGGATCGGGTTCACGATGTCGCTCTTCATCACGAACCTGGCGTATACGCCGGATTACCTTAACGATCCCAGGGTCACGAACATGATCAACAACGAGCGGGTCTATGCTTTCTCTGCCAGCGCCAAAAAAGAACTCCCCTCCAAACTTCTCAAAGGCAGCGATGTCTACGCTTTTCCTTCCGCCATCAAAAAGAACGTTCCCAATGGACTGATCCCTGAAAAGGTCCTCCGCAAAGGAGGGATTTATGCTTACGCGGACACATCCACAAAAGAAGCACCTGATAAACTGATCCAAAAAGGCGAGATCTACCCTTTGCCCGATGTGGCTAAGCAGAACATCCTTAAGAAATTCATCGATAAGGTGAGCGAAGGAGAAAAGTATGAAAAGTTCGCCAAGGTGGGGGTTCTGACAGGTTCGCTCATTTCTTTGACCCTAGGCCTTCTGATCCTCCGTTTCTGGACACCCCGACCTGAACCTGAGGATCTGGAGGAGCACTGATGCGTTCCTTCCTGCTCCTCTTTCTAATGGTCCCTTTTCAGCTTTTTGCACAGGAAAGTAAAGGGGATCCGATCAGCATCGTTCCGCAGCCTTCCCAAAATATGGCCATCGAAGCAGGCTTCGAATGGGGGTCGCTCTATCAGGAACGGTTTCGGAACCTCGGCGGTCGGAATTTCAGTTACCTCCTGGGCTTTCGGGGCGGGGAAAAGGCTATAAAGAACTTCGGGGTCAGGCTCATGGGTGTTCACGTGCAGTTCACCCCAGCTCGGGCACGGAACCACCAGGGGATCGACTTTATCGCCGACCCTAAAGAAGGACTGGAAGGGGAACTGAACGCGGACCGCCTCTATTTCGATATCTATCCCCTTCGCTTCGGCTTTATCGAACTCGATAGTGCTCGATATGCAGTTCGGGCAGCGATCGCAGTCAGCCCAGGCCTTGGTTACAATAGCTGGAGGGTCCGGCCTGAAAATAGCAGTACGGAATACCTGCTCAACGGGCTCAGCCTTGGTTTCGCTTTGCGGGCTCGCCTCCGCATCATGGAATACTTTTTCATCGAATACCCTTTCTTCGATCTCTTCACCCTCTTGTATCAGGGACCTTCCTCTGGAAAGCTCGGACGAAAACAACGACGGATCGATACATCTCCGATCGGGGTCTTTAGCTGGGGGACCATCGGTGTCTCCATCCCGTTGGATTAGGGAGCGTCACCTCCAGAAGGGGGACCTCCCTTCCGCTTATTCTTTCCTTTTTCCTTTTTGAGCTTATAGGTGAAGGTGAGACGGAATTGCCGGGTTGTATGCCATTGGAACCGGCCTTTGGAATAATATTCCTCGGTCTCCGTAACCCATCTCCTTATGCGCGTGTTAAAGATGTCCCTGGCACTAAGGGTGATCCGCCCCTTTTCGTCAAATAGCTTCTTGGCGATGTTGATGTTCAGTGCATAGCTGGCAAGTCTGCGTCCTTGGGTGGTCTGACGCGGCGCACGGTAAAAGAATGTGACCTGCGTTTCGATCCCGTGGTCGAACTTGGCTTGTGAATTTACGCGCCCTCGCATCGTATAGGTGTCGCTAAAGAGGTCCGTATCCTTATAACTCCCCTCCGTAATGGCACGGTAGAAGTTGAGGTCAGCACTGATGTCCCAGTCCGGTGTGAATCGATAACTCCCGTTGATCTCTACGCCATAGGAATTACGGGTTGCCATGTTCACGGGAAAATTGCGCGTATAACCTGCGCTGTCCACGACCGTGATATCCTCTGACACATTGGTGCTGTGGCGGTAGTAAAAGGTTGTGTTCAGGGTCGCTTTATCCCAGTAATTAAGGAGACCAAGCTCGTAGGAATCGGTGAATTTGGGTTTTAGAGAAGGATTCCCGGAGCGGTAACTACGAGGGTCGCTGTAATTGAAGAAAGGGATCAGGTCCCAAAAGTGCGGTCTATCGATGCGACGGCTGTAGCTGAGCTGTAAAGTATTCTTCTTCGAGAGTTCATATCCCACGTGAGCAGAAGGGAAGAAATTGAGGTAACGCTGCGTGTTCACCTCGTCCGTTTTCAGAAGTTCGGTCTGAATGAAACTGTGCTCCAGACGCCCTCCTCCCTGCAAAGAGAACTTTCCGAACTTCTCCCCGATCATGGCGTAGGCAGCGTTGACCCGTTCCGTATAAAGAAAGCGGTTGCTGAAGAGCTCGAGCCGTTCCCAACTACCTCCTGGTTCCCGCTCTTCCACGTAGTAATCGTTCCTTATCCGCCGGTTGGTGCTCTTCAAACCAGCTTCCCATTGGCCGTCCTCACTGAAAGGATGAACATAATCCGTCCTAGCTATCCAGTTGAGCTCATCCTCCAGATTGTCACTAACCTGATCAAGTCCCTTGTCCGCTCCTTTCACGCGTTGCTCGATATTAGCTTTTTCGTGATCCCGGTCCTTTTCGTACTGGCCATCGACGGTCCACTTGTGCTCCTTGTCGTCCTCCCAAGAACGCTCGTAATGAAGGTTCGCACTGTAATTCTGATCCTCCTCCGTTTCCACTTGTTTTCGGTCTGTCCGTTGAATGAGGGTTCCATCCGGTCGAAGATCCCGATAGACGATATCCGTTGTGTTCTTCTCATCCCCCAGATTAAGGTTCCCGGATAGGGTAAGCACGTGATGGTCGAGGAAATTAAGGTCCATTCCCAATCTAGCATTGTGAGAAGTCCCACCCCTTAAGCTATTCTCATCGCTCGTATAGATGAACTTCGTTCCACCGGTACTATCCTTGAATTCCTGGCGTGAATTCCCAAAACCTGGGGTTTTCTCGTATTCGAAGCCGTAACTGGCAAAGATGTTAAAAAGCCCTTTTCGGTAATTCAGATCGAAACCAGCACCATGATCGTGCGGCCAACCCGTATTCACGTTGAAGGAGCCGTTAAAGCCTCCATCATCACGGTCCTTGAGCACGATGTTGATGATCCCGACCTCCCCTTCTGCATCGTACCTGGCCGAAGGGTTCGTGATCACTTCCACTTTTTTGATCATGCTGCCCTGGAGATTGGCCAAAGCATCGATGTTCCCGTTCTGAACCATTCCAGAAGGCTTTCCATTGATCAGGATCCGTACACCTCCGCTCCCTCGGAGGGTCACATTCCCTTCCATATCCACGTTCACCGAAGGCGTATTGTTAAGGACCTCCTTGACGTTCCCGCCTGCCGTGTTGAGATCCTTGCTCACGTTGAAGACCTTCTTGTCCAGATCGATCTCCATCCGCCGCTTCTCTCCTTTGATCTCCACTTCTTGGGTACTCTTGCCCTCCTGCTTCATTTCGAGGGAACCCATCTTCTTCGTGCTTCCGGATATCACCTTCACATCCTCTATCGTTCGGTTCTGGTAAGAAAGAAAGCGAATTTCGAGGTAATAGGCCCCCGGCTTTGCTTCGATCCGAAAGCTACCGTCCTTCTTGGTGGCCATTCCGTTCACGAGACCGGAATCGGATGGACGGTGCAGGGATACCGAAGCATAGGGGATCGGCGTGCCGTCCACTTCCTGTACCTTCCCGGTCACCACGCCCTTTTGAGCATGAATGGATGTAAGGGCAGCTAAGAAAATAGCAAGAAAAAGGAATGATACCCGGAATGCTGAGCTCATCGCGACAAAAATAAGGCTGATCGAACATAAGGGCTCGGATATACTGATCAACGGTGGCTCAACTCCATGAGCGTATTCATCATCATGCATAAGTCTTTGGATAATTTTGGACCATGAAAATTCCCTTTCGATCGGCCCTCATCCTTCTACTCTTTCCGTTCGCTCTTTTTGCCCAAAACGAACAAGATCCCGCCGTCGGGGATTGGAAGGGAAAGATCCGAGTGAGCGGTACAAGCCTACGGATCCGCTTTCATATCGAGGAGAAGAAGGACGGACTCCAGGCCACCATGGACAGTCCCGATCAGGGGGTCAGTGGCATTCCAGTGGATACGGTGCTTCGGAACGGGGACAGCCTTCGGATAGAAGTTCCCAAAGTGAACGGGAACTATCGGGGGATCTTCGTTACTCCGGACAGCCTTTCTGGTCGATGGAGCCAGAAAGGAAAAGCCATTGAACTACTTCTCAGCAAAGGAGCGGAGGTCAAGGGCCCGTCCCGACCTCAAACGCCACAAGCCCCTTACTCCTATCGAAGCATCGACACGAGCTTCCAACAGGAAAAGGACGATCTCAAACTTGCCGGGACCTTAACGATCCCGAAAGGTAAAGGACCCTTCCCGGGCGTGGTGCTCGTTTCTGGGTCTGGCCCTCAGGACCGGAACGAGACCCTGAAGCAGCACGAACCGTTCCATGTTATAGCAGACCATCTGACACGGAACGGAGTGGCTGTATTGCGCTATGATGACCGGGGCGTTGCCGCTTCCGGAGGGAGTTTCGAAGGCACGACCCTCGAGGGGTTCACCGATGATGCCACGGCCGCCTATCGATTTCTAAAGAACTTCGACCGGATCAACCCTGATAAGGTAGGGATGCTCGGACACAGTGAAGGGGGGCTTGTCGTCACATCGATCGCCGCAGAACGTGAAGATCCGGCTTTCCTGATCCTACTCGCTTCTCCGGGACTAAGGGGGGATTCCACCCTCCTGACGCAAAACCGGGCCATCCTTTCAGAAATGGGAATGGCGGAAGACATGCTGAAGCCTCAAATGAAGATACTGGACAGTCTGACCAGCTATATAAGGGCCGAACGGGACAGTTCCTTCATCAGTGATCGGCTTCGTCATTTGGTACAGCAAGAGTATGAGGAGGTCTTTGACAGTTCGATGCAGGAGAAGGTCATCGGACGTTTCGAGGGTTTAGGAAGTTCGACCTGGTTCCGTTCCTTCATCCAATACGATCCATTCCCGACTTACAAAAAGCTCCGATCACCGGTCCTTGCACTCTTTGGAGAGAAGGACCTCCAGGTGCTTCCCGATCCTAACGCAAATAGGATGAAAGAAGCGCTCAGGGGGAACGAAAAGGCCAAGATCGAGACCATACCTGGGGTCAATCACCTTTTTCAACCCGCCAGCACGGGCCTCCCATCCAATTACGGAAAGATCAACACCACCATTCATCCGCCAGTGCTCGAACGCATCAGCGAATGGACGAAAGGCATTCTAGAGGGGAAGTAGTCTTCTAGCGGACCAAGGTCACATGCCCTTTCTTTTCGACGCTTTTCCCGGTATACTCGTTCTTGGTAACGATCCGCCACACGTAAACATCGGTCCTCGATGAACCCTGGTCCCCATCGATGGAACCATCCCACTTCTTCTCAGGATCTTTCGTTTGAAAGACCTTTTGGCCCCATTGGTCATAGATCATGAAACGGTAATCGGTTTCATCGGCACCTTGGATGACGGGGCCGAACTTATCGTTAACCCCATCTCCGTCCGGCGTAAAAGCATTCGGTACATAAAGAACGAACTTCCCTCGGACCATAACTTCTTTGCAAATGCTGTCCCTGCATCCGTAACTGTTCTCGGTCCTGAGGCAGACCTTATAGGTCCCGGCCTCTCCGGCAGGGAAACTGTGGACCGGATGGAGCTCCCGGCTAGTGTCCAACCCTCCGATGTTCCACCGGTAACTGCTCGCTCCGGTGCTAAGGTTCGTGAAACGGACCTCCGGATCCTGGACCGTTGTTTCCTTGGGATCGGAGGTGAAATCCGCCTTCGGATAAGGGCGCACACAAACGTAGTTGGAGCGGGTCGTACTGTCGACGCAGCCATCAGGTGATTCCACCGTCAATTTCACATCGTGACAACCCGGAGCGTCGAAACGGGGGGTGATGGTATCACAACTCGCGATCCGCACCCCGTTCCCGAGATCCCAATGACAGTCACCTCCGACCATGGAAGGGGATGTAGCGTTCACAAGTGTGGCCTCGACTGGCCGACAACCCTCGAGGTCCTGACCCGCGATCTTCACGTTAGGGAGCGGATCCACGGTCACTTTCACCGTATCCTTTACAGCCGGCGTTTCACATCCATCCTCGAGCGTAACGATGTACTCCTTACTGGAGCCAGGGCTAACGATCACAGAACTTCCGGAAGCCCCATTCGACCACGAATAACTGTAACCCGAACCCGAACCTCCACTGGCAGTTGCGGTAAGCTGGGCGGTCTCACCCGGACAGATCGCCGCATCAGGAGAGGTGCTCACCTGAAGCGGCGGATATAGCTCCACACGCACCGTCTTGGGACCGGAACTGCATCCGTTCGCATCCTCCGCATAGACCATATAGACCGTGTTGCTACCAGGGGATACCGTCTGGCTCTTCCCTGTACCAAGTCCTTGGTCCCAGTGATAGGTATAAGCGGGTGTACCACCGCTTGCATTTGCCGTCAAAGTGGCTATGCCCCCGATGCAGATCGTCGTATCATCTGGAGGGAAGACCTGGACCGCGGATGGCTGACCGATCATTCCCTGAACGCTGTCCTTACATCCGTTATCGTCCTCAACAACCACATTGTAGGTACCTGCACAAAGCCCGTTGAAAACATTGCTCCCCTGGAAGCTAGCACCACCGTCGTTGCTGTACTGATAGGGAGCTTTCCCTCCACTCGCCTGGACATCCAGCGAGCCATCGCATGAACCGTTGCAGGTATTGTCTGTGACCTTTAGGTTATCGATTGTCGGGGCTCCCGAATTGGGGACGTTCACGGCCTCCTGATAGGTGCAACCGTTCGCATCCTGAACCGTAACGGGATAGGATCCCGTAGCAAGACCGTTGTAGGTGGTCGTGTTGGAAAAGCCCGAGCCATCGAAGTCGTACTGATAAGGAGCTGTTCCTCCGGTCACTCCCGTAATGTCCACACTCCCATCACTGCTCCCACAAGTGGCTGTCGTTACATTGAAACTGATATCGGAAGGAACGGGATTCCCGTTCAGGGTAACGGTGCTATCCAGGCTGCATCCGGCATCATCCTTTGCGACGACCTGGTAGCTTCCTGCACTCAAGCCCGAGAAACTGTTGCTGCCCTGGAAAGTAGCGCCACCATCATTGCTGAACTGATAAGGAGATGTCCCGCCTGACACGCTGACATTGATCGACCCATCACTGTTGTTGCACGTTGGATCCGTCGCATTGACCGTGATCGCCATCGGTGTTACGACAGTTCCCACACTAGCAGGAGGGCTCGGACATTTCCGCAAACGGATATCATCCAGGAAGGTCTCGTTCTCCTTACAATCACCAGGATTTTCCCAAAATGTGAGTTGCGTACTACCCCCTGTTACCGTGAAGCAAGAACTGGTCCCCTCAGTCCAGGGATCCTGGCACTGGTTGCAATTATCGTAGGTACAGTTGGAAGCACTGTTGTAGACGTTGGTCCCGTCCATGCAGGCATTGATATCAGCCGCTGCGCACCCTGAACAACTGCAGTAGCCGTGCATGTTCTGCCATTCTTTGTGTGCAAAATCCAGTACGTAATCCCCGTTCGGGATGGAGATGCTCCTTTGGAATTCGTTCGTTGGGCCGTTATAAGGGGAACAGAAACAAGAAGCATGGGAGAACATCTTAGCGCTGTTGCTCCCGCTGTTAGCTTCAGCCGTCGTCGCGGTAGTTGGGTCGCATGAATCTCCGCATCCACCGGTATTTACGTTCCCCCCACAAGTCTGCGAGCTGCTCTTAACGCAATTGCTCGTCCAATTGTTCGTATTGCCGTCCTCGAAGCCTTCGTAGAAGTCAAAGACGCAGGTTGAATCAGCTACATCGCCAGCTGCCGAGTTCCCGTAGTACATGTAGATCGTATCCTTGCTCCCCGCAGCGATCGTATCCACTTTCACCCAGATATCCGTGTTGCTCGAGTTCATACCCTCATCGACGGAATGGCAAAGGGGATCGCAGTCGTCGGTCATGAAGCGGAGGTCTGCTCCATCGTTTTGAAGGTCACCCGCTGTGATCAAGTTCTGGGTATTCACTTTGAGGTTGACCTGATGGCCATGCAACTCGGTCCCGTTAGCGGTGTTATCGATAATGACCTCCTTGGTATGGTCCCAGTTCGGCAAACAATCCTTACAAGCACCAGCATTTGCAGGATGGCCCAAACAAAAGCTCAGGATGAACAGAAAAAAGGTGGTAGCTGAGGGCTTCAAAGGCCGGAAATTCATTTCATAAGCTAAAACAGATCGGGTCACTTACCCTATATAAGAATGACCCACCCAATGGCTATGCGATGACGAACAAAAGCACACTTAGTTGCTTTTGTCCTCACCGCAGGATCTTCCTTACGAAAGCGACGGTGAAATAGGACATGAGGAAAACACCTATGAAGCCCTCGATCGTCGATATCCAACGGAAATGTCCTACAGGATGGTAATTCCCCGAACCGATGGTCAGAAATGGAACGCCGCTGTGATAAAAACCTCTCTCAAGCAGGTTCAACGTTTCGACCCCTTCTTGCGTCTTTACGATATCCCCTTCGATCAAGGGAGGAAGGAAGGCATAGGCCAAGCTGAAGGCGGTATAGGTGACCAAGATGCTAATGAAGACCCGGAGGGGGCTCGTAGCGTATTTCCCCATTTTGTCGAAGACCAACCATTGAAAAGCCGTGAGCGGGTAGGCATAAAGTGCCGGCCCTATTCCTTGCTCGGTCCGCTCCTTCAGCTCAGCTTTTCTTTCCTGACGCTTGAAACGAACATATGCCAGATCCTCGGCTTCGTAATCTCCGATGCTGGAAAAATCCTGCTTGAGGATCCGATATTGGTCCGCCTTCTCCTTATGGTCAGTTTCTGACTGCCTTTCGATGAGCCCCTCCACGTTGTTCTTCTTCCAATCCACATAAAGCTGACCCAAGTTCCTCATGCGGGTTATATAAAGAACCCCGATATCCACGGTTCCCGATGGTATCAGATCGATCAACCCACTGACCACGGTATCCGAAAGGTCGATACGATCCGCCTTCTCAACCCTGAGGTCCATGTAATGATCGATGTGACAATCCCGGAATGAGACCCGTTCCATTTTCGCCCTCCGAAAAGAGATGCTTCCTTCTCCAAAATCCGCCTTATCGAAGACCACATCGCCTTCCCCTAGGTCGGACATATGGAAGGAGAGCCTCCCTTTCCCGAAGATGGTCGAGCGAAAATTCACCTTGCCTTTCCTGAACTCTGACTCATCAAAAAGCACGTCCCCTTCGCCCACATAAGCCCGTCGCATATCGAAACGGCCATCCCCGAAGTCAGCTTTTCTCATATCCAACTTTCCCTCCCCGAGTACGATGCCATCAAAACAGATGTTCCCGCTCGAGAAGCGAGCGAAATGAAAATCCAGATCCCCATCCCCGAGTTCCGCGTTCCGAAAATTAATGGGCCCTTCACCGAACTCCACGTTCACGAAAGAGATCCTCCCTTTGCCAAAGGAAGCATCCTCCAGGTCCACCCCCCCTTTCTGGAATTCCGCGAATTTCAGATCGAGGTCCCCTTCTCCGAACCAAGCTCCTTTCAGGTCCATTCCACCTTCGGGGGAACGGGTCTTGCGAAAACGGACGATACCATGAGCAAAAGCGCTTCCGGAAAGATCCACTTTCTCTCCGGTGAAGTGCGCCCCGGAAAGATCGGTGGAATAATGATGGTCGAAAAAACAGCCTCTTGCACTGAATGGTGGTAAGAGCAGCCACTCATCCTGCTCCGAACCTTTTTCCTTGCGATAAGTGTTGAGATCGAGCCCGAACACGTAACAGTTATCCAGATCGATCGGCTCCCCTTTTTCAATGGAATCATAAACATCCTTTACTAGGACCTTTTTATAGGTGCGCTGGTCCATATCACGGCCCAGCTCGTCATAAAAATTGACGCAGACCTGCTCTTCACCGCCGAGCTCATCGATGTGCTCCTCGGGAGAGAGGATTCGGACCTTATAGGAACGGAGCGAAGGATCCACGATCAAATAGTGGGATATGAACGAAAATAAGCAGGATAAGGCTCCTTCGACCCGTACCCGATGAACTGGTCAAGGCTAACGCATACGGCCTATGCGAAAAAATCCCCAAATTAGTTCGCCCTAAGATACGGAACTGCCTTGTTATGATCTTGTTGACGCATACGCTGAACAAGCCCATCAAGCTCTTTCTCCTTTTCCTCTTTTTGTCGATACCGTCCTTAAGCTATGCGAGCGAAGGGAGTGAGGCAAAGGATAGCCAGGTTGAGACGCGGAAGGACACAGGAAGAGCAGGACATTCTTCCACTCAAAAAGAGCACGCAGAAGAAAAAGAGGGTTCTCACGGTCACATGTACCCCCTTCTTTTCGTTATCATCGCCTTGATCATCGGTGCGGCCACCCGCCACTTCTCCCACAAAAGTCCTCTTCCCTACACGGTGACCCTCTTTTTGTTGGGTTTGCTCCTTGGAGCTGCTGAGCGCATCTATGGCTTCTGGGGAGTGAGTCCATTGAGCCATGCGGTGAAGTGGGCCGGGAGCGTGAACCCCCACATGATCCTCTACGTCTTTCTCCCCACCTTGATCTTCGAAGCGGCGTTCGCGATGGACGTTCACACGTTCAAAAAATCCTTCTGGAACGCCTTCATGATGGCAGTTCCTGGGATCCTGGTCGCCATTTTTCTGAGCGGCGCCTTGGTGATCGGCCTCAACCATTTAGGGGTCGGCTTTGGCGAGTGGGGTTGGACGCTGGCCCTTCTTTTCGGCACGGTCATCAGTGCGACGGACCCGGTGGCGGTCGTCTCGCTCCTTAAAGAGCTCGGGGCAGGGAAAAAGCTCAGCACCCTGATCGAAGGAGAGTCCCTGCTCAACGATGGGACCGCCATCGTTCTCTTCCTGCTTTTTTCGACCATCCTCACGACGGGGAGTGGTGGCTCCCTGGGCGGAGCCACGCTCAGCTTCCTGAAAGTGGCCCTGGGAGGAGTCCTTCTCGGAGCTGTGATCGGTTCCCTGACCCTTTCCTGGATCAAGAAGGTCTTCAACGACCCGATGATCGAGATCAGTGTGGTTGTCGCGGCTGCTTATCTAACTTTCTTCGTGGCTGAAAGCTTTCTCCATGTATCCGGGGTGCTCGGACTCGTGACCTTCGGGCTCATGATGGCGAGCAGCGGAAAAACGCGCGTCAGTCCCGAAGTAGAGCATTTCCTCCACGAATTCTGGGAACTGGCTTCCTTCATCGCCAACACCCTTATCTTCATCATGGTAGGTGTTGTGATCGCGGAGCGGGTCGTTTTCACTGGCTATGATTTCCTCCTGCTCGGCATCATCTACATCGGCATGTTCATCGCGCGCGGGAGCGTGATCTCCCTCTTTTTCCCGCTCATGAAAAAGCTCGGATACGGGGTGAAAAAGGCCGAGGCTTATGTGCTTTGGTGGGGCGGCCTCCGAGGAGCGATCAGCTTGGCATTGGCTCTGATGGTCGTAGGAGAAAGTGCGATCCCCGAACCGATCCGCAACACCTTCCTTTTCCTCACCGCTGGCATCGTGATGCTCACCCTTCTACTCAATGCCACAACCGTCAAACCCTTGGTGCAGCGTTTGGGACTCACGAAGATCCCACCCGCCAAAGCCTTGATGATGTACAATGCCCGCTCCTATCTCCGTACGAGTGCGGAGAACAACCTGGAACGGCTCAAGGAAGATCGTTTCCTTTCCCGGGCTAACTGGCAGGTAGTAGAAGAATACCTACCAACCCCGCCCAAGGAAGAAGAAGGGGACCAGAACCTGGATTATCTTGCTGAAACCCGCCGAAGGATCCTGCAGAAGGAAAAAAGCAGTTACTGGTCGCAGTTCAAGGAAGGCATGCTCACCCCTTCAGCGGTCCAGCGCCTCAATGATGCCATCAACGAGGTCCTTGATAAAGGAGGGAACGTTCCACTCTCGGAACGAAAGGACCTGGAAGAGCTCTGGCGGACACCGAAGTTCCTGAGCAGATGGCAGAATTATCCGGTCATCGGGAAGCTGGCCGAGCGTTTCTTTTTCGACCAATTAGCCCAGAGCTACGATACGGCAAGAGGTTTCGTGGTCGCTCAGGAAGATGCCCTTAAGCTGGTGGAGAGCATGAATCGCGGAAGCGAGGAACAAGTGGACCCTGAAGAACGAGAAAAAGCTCTTAGCACTGTGGAGAGCGAGATCAATGAGAATCGGATCCACGGACTGACCTTTCTGCGGAACCTTCGCAAGCGTTATCCCGAGATCTACACCAGCATTGCCACCCGTGAAGCAGCTCGTTCCCTCCTCAACTACGAGCGACGAACGGTCGAACGCCTGCGGAACAAAGGGCGTTTAGAAGCCGACGAAGTGGAGCGGATGGAAGAGACCATCGAAGAGCGGATGAAGCGCCTCATGAACGATCCCCCTAAGACCCAACTACCGGAGAACGAAGAGCTCCTCAAGGACATCTCCTTCTTAAAGGACCTCGATCCGAGGAGCTTCACCAAACTCGCCGAGCTCTTCAGAAGCCAGGTGCATACGATCGGCGAAGAGTTGACCAAAGAAGGGGAAAAGCAAGAGGACCTCTTCCTGATGGCGAGAGGTACCGTGCGTATCCAAATGAACGGGGAGGATGTGGATGTCGTTGGTAGTGGTCAATTCCTCGGAGAAGTAGCCGCTCTTACAGGCCGTTCGAGCGCAGCAACAGCCGTAGCCGAATCCCCGGTCACAGCACTTTGGCTTCGCCCCGGCGATATCCAGAAAGCCTTCAAGATCGCTCCTTCCTTCAAGACCGGGCTTTGGGGGATCGCCGCGCGCAGGATCGGAGAGAACCTCCTTCGGGAAGAACATCCGTTCAACGTCCTGAGCAAAAAACGACTGCGCCGTTGGCTCCAGGAAGGGGACCTCTATTTTCTTCAAGAACATGAAGCTCCAGACACCCAGGACAAGGTGGTCATCCTTGCTTATGGCACGGCCTATCCGAAAGGGGATGGCCAACAAGAGATGGACGCCCCTGCCTGGTTGCGAAAAAGGGAAGCCCATTTCACCGAGGACGCAGTGATCCTTGCCTGTTCCGCAAAGGAGGTCGAGAAAGAAGAAGTGGTCGAATGAATACGTCCAAGCCCTACCTCCTTTATGAGGGCATTCCCATGCCCCCTTTATTATTCACCCCGTGCTGAGCGGTCCTGCGGTCCACAAGATCCTCTTTTCCCTTTCCGTCCTCTTCGGCCTAAACTCTCCGTTCGTCAGTGAAGAAGTAAGCGTTCATATCGACCGCAAAATAAGGACCGGACGGATCAGTTACCAGCAGCTTTTGAGCACTGAAAAGAAGGCAGAACGGATCAATGCAGCTTTTCGAAAGCTCGGGAACGTGGAGCGATTCGGGAACAAGGTCGAAGGCATCCGGTTCAAGGAAGCGTTGCTCCACAGCCCCGAAGGTGACCCCCGCCTGGAGGTATTCTTCACCTATGAGGACGAGGATGCCATGTTCCAGCAGCTCGGGATCGAAAAGGACGATCAGGAAAGACTCCGTTTCCATCTGGGTGGACGGGAAGAGCTTCTGGAGAGCAATGGAGCCTTTTCGGATGGAAGCATTCGATGGGACGACGATGTCCGGAAGCTTCATTGGAAGCTATCAGGGCAACCCTTAGAGCAAGAGGAACGAATGTCAGCCGTTGAAATAAAGGGCCAGGAATAGCGATCTCCTCCAACCAGACACTCCGGGGGGATGGACCTTCATAACAGCTTCGATCTGTACACGCCACTATTCGAATAATGAGGGAATAAGGCTTTTTAATATATTCGTACAAAGCCTTATCGTGAAACTAATACGCTGGCCTAATAAGCTGAGTAGGATGTTCGTTCCTGAAGGAATAAAAGGGATGATCCTTTCCCTTTTTCTCTTTATGAGCGGTTCTGTACTCGCTCAGACCAACGGGGAGAACGACCGTTCGGATCATTTGACGGATGGGACGACCCTGGTGAACGTTCAGGTATCGGAACAAAAAAAGAAGAAAGAAGAACGTTCCGGCCAGCTTGCTAAGACGTTGGAAAAGGGACTGGAAGAGGCCAATAAAAAAGAAGCGATCGCTGATCAGTTGAGCCCTGGAAATGAAAAAGGGAAAAAGCAGGGAGATCTGGATGCCAAAGAGAAAAAAGCCCTCGAACAGCTGGGTAAGGGGATGAAAGGTCATCATGAGAACGATGAGCTGGGTAACGTGGAGTATTCGAGGAATTAATACCGACGGCCTGCCAGATATGATCCATAAGCAATATCCACCCTTGCTTTATCGCCTTTGACCCATCTAAATCCCCGGGTCTTGCATCATAAACTCAGTATCTTCTTCCTCCTCATCCTATTGATCCCGAATGGGTTAGAAGGTCAGGTCCTCGACGAGGGAACAAAAGCTAGCCCTGCCGATACGAGCAAGCTTCGGAGTTTCCTGGATGAAGCTTCCGAGCATAGAGGTTCTAAAAAACGTGGCCTGGACCGATCAGAAAAGGCACTCCGATATGCCGAGGATCATGAACTACCTTTTTGGAAGGCCCGTGCTCTTGAGCAGAAAGGGAAGATCCTGAAAGAACACTCGGTCTACGATGAAGCATTGAAGAGCTTTAAAAAGGCCCATCGGATCTACCGCCGAATGGGCAAAAGTGCTCATAAGGCAGAAGTTCTGAGCCAGATCGGGATCATTCACGAGATCCAAGGGGATTTCCGCAAGGCCCTGGACCTCCAACACCAAGCCAAGGGCATTTACAAAGCTGCCGAGGATCAGAAAGGGCTTTCCAAGCAATACCGGAACCTCGGCAACATCTTTCAAGGGCAAGCGAACTATTCAAAAGCCCTCGAGTATTACTACAAGAGCGAACAGATCGAGCGTAGACTGAAGAACGATAAAGGGCTTGCCAAAACGTTGCAGAACATCGCTATCGTTTCCCTGAACCGGGGAAGCTACGACCGGGCACTTCAAAAGTTCAAAGAAAGCCTGGCCCGGTTCAAAGAACTCGAACTCGAGGAGGAGGTCAGCAAGGTCCATAACAATTTGGGGACCCTCTTCCTACGACGGGGCGAACTGGACAGTTCTCTGAGTTATTTCAGAAAGTCTTTGAAGATCAAGAAGGGATTGGGTGACAGCCTGGGAATGGCCAAGATCTATAACAACCTCGGGGGACTGCATCATCGCTATCATTCTCAAAGCGACACCATCGAGAAAGAACACCTGTTGCGGGCCATCAAGTATCAGGACCAAGCCAGGAATCTGGCCGGAAAAATGAACGCCGATAAGCTAAAGGTTGAGATCCACCAGTCGTTCGGCCGCATCCATCAAACGCTCGGGATCGAACTCGGTAAGATCAGCCATTTAAAAAAGGCTATCGGAAAATTCAGGAGGGCAGCTGACCTTGCACACCAAGTCGGAAGCAAAAGCGATGAATTCCGCGCCCATCAAAAGCTTTCCCGGCTCTACGACGCCCTCGGTGATCCCAAGAAAGCTCTTTCTCATTACAAACGGTATGCTTCCCTCAAGGACAGCGTTCATAGTACGGAAAAAAGCAGAGAGATCGCCCTCCTGCAGGAGGAGCGAAAACGCCAACTGGATGAGCTCAAAAAAGAACGGGAACGGAGGAGACGTGCAGAGAAAAGAACCCTGCAATACTCAGGGATCACGATCTTCATCGTTCTTCTTCTGGTGTTAGTCTCCTATTCAGGGTACTTTCAGATCCCCATCCGCATTGCTGAAGGAGCT
This sequence comes from uncultured Weeksellaceae bacterium, assembly GCA_964537825.1. Classification (GTDB taxonomy): domain Bacteria; phylum Bacteroidota; class Bacteroidia; order Flavobacteriales_D; family CAYVSK01; genus CAZIDL01. Next base: position 4,737 of record CAZIDL010000029.1, on the reverse strand, counting down.
GTGTTCTTCAGCATCCTTTTGCTATTCGAATTTATCATGATCGGTGTCAGTTACCTGCTCCAGGAACAGATGAGCAGCATGCCGATCTATCGACTGATGTCCAATTTCGCCCTTGCCCTCCTTCTCTTCCCGCTCATGAACTTCCTCGAGAACAAACTCCGCAAGCGGGTGCAGAAACTCAAGGAAAAAGAGCAGAAATAGAGGACCTTCTTATTAGACCCCTTCATTCCTGAAAACGATAGGCAGCAAGGCAAGGAAGCTTCTGGATGCGTCCTTCCAGAGCCTTAAGGAGCGCATCCGACCAAGGGACCTTCTTTCGGGACCGATTCGGGGTTTGGTAAAGAATGCTCGTACAGGCCTCGATATAAGAGGGATCGCACTCGAGCTCCAAAAAACGAAGAAGCTTCTCCAACGAAGTCCCCGGGTCGGCGAGGAGCTCTTCGTAGGGCAGATGATGAAATTCCTCCTCCTTCAGTTCCTGCCGGGTGGATTCAACGGCCTCCGCAAGGGCGAGATAATGCTCCATTTCCTGACGCAGAAGGTCCTCCTTTAGCTCCTCATTCTTGCCTTTTGAACGACGCAGGGCCATGGTCGCGATATTGTCGAAAGGGTTCCGGCTTACGTGAACGACCTTTAACTTCTCTCGAACCGTACCCCTCAAAGTGCTCAAAAGGCCCGGTCTCGCCTTTAACCAACGCGAACTGTTGCCGCCCCGCTTATCCCCGATCAACCGAAGGCGGTCCCAGGTTCCCTGATACTGGTCGGGCACCTGATAGGAATAACCGGTCTCCCGGCGCCCTTTACGGGCCGTCCTTCGCGTATTCCGTAGCAAGAGCGCATAGAGCTCTTCGCGACCGAACCCCCTGGCCAGGTACCCCAAAGCGTCCTGCTCGTGCGCAATGGCCGTTTGAAAGTGAGCGTCAAGAAGGGAGCCAACAAGGGAATGACCGCTTCTGGGGAAACCGAGAAAAAAACAGAACCCCCTTAGATCGCGGAAATTCACGCTTTCTTTTTCAGCCATCCGCTTAGCCTGGATGCGGTCCCTTTGGAGCCAATACCAGTTCTTGATGCGCTTGGAAAGCTTCATCCCGAATGAACGAAGGTAGTTCGCTCGGACCGATACGGGGCTCAGTGCAACAGATAGCTCACGGAAAAGCTACCGCCATAGCCGTAAGGCTTTTCATCCAGTCCCACTCGATCCTTGTAGACCGAATGGAGGAAACGGGAATAGCGGAATCCAACGCCTACACGCCATGGATCAGCAAAACG
>CAZIDL010000029.1:0-3368 GCA_964537825.1 uncultured Weeksellaceae bacterium | reverse complement strand
ATCGATCCGCTCGGGCTGTTGCCCCATAGGAGGCAGGCTGTCCACGCTAACCGCGGATGCGGTCGGTACCTGCTCCTGCATGAGCGGAAGGGCTATTTCTCTCTTCTTATCATTGGGCTCAGGATCCTTATCGGATCGCTCCTGCCCTCCGACCTCCTTCGGGTCTTCATCTGCTCTTTTAGAGCTCTTTTCCTGATCTTCGCTTTTATCAAGCTCCTCTTCTGCGTATTTTGAGCTTGCGTTCGAGGCTTGGCCTTCAGCTTCTTTCACATTGCTTTCCACACCCTTATCCTTTTTCCCAGAGGCCTTTTGCTGATCCTCCGACTCTTTCGGATCTTCCGATCTGGCAGCTTTTCCCTCTTTCTCTGGCGTATTCTGAGGATCCTCGCCCGAGGGCTTTTCCTGTTCGTTGCCAGAAGGCCGCTCTTCAGGACCTTGCTTCTCCCCTGCCTGGTCCTTATTAGAAGCTAGCTGCTCCCTTTCTTCCGTTCCCCCGGGACCTGATCCTTTTTCAGAAGGCTTTGGGCGGTCTTCCTCCGAAGATCGTGCAGAAGGATCCGGCTCCTTTTCCGGAGCCTCCTTCTCCTCCTTCTGCTTCGATGTGAGATCTTTTTCTGAAGGGTCACCGGTCCTTCCCTTCCCTCCTTCAGCACCTTCGTTCGCTTTCTCAGCGTTGCTACCCGCTTCGTCCTCTCCAGAAGGTCCTCCTGAGGATACACCTTTGTTTTCATCTTTCGTGGCCGTCCTGCTTTCTTCCTGGGCGATCGAGGTGTTAGTAGAACTAACATTCGCATTTTCAGGGAAAAGCAGCCAATAGCCTCCAAAGGCCAGAAGCCCCCCGAAAAAGATGCTCAAAGACCACCAAAAAGCTTTGCCACGCCCACTCTGACCGAAGATCCGACGCCGGATACGTTCCCAGGTGCCGTTAGGAACCTGGCGCTCCTGGCCGCCGAGCTTCTCCTGAAAGAGCTTTTCGATATCGTCAGCAGGCTTTTTCATCAGCTCACCTTTATATCGCTCCGCACGAGTTTTTTACGCAGCATCTTCTTGGCTTTGAAGAGTTGCGATTGGGACGTTCCCGCCGTTATACCCAGCATCTCTGCCACTTCCTGATGTTCATACCCCTCGAAGACCACCAGGTTGAAGACCGACCGATAACCGTCCGGGAGACTGTTCAGCGCATTCAAGAGCTCTTCCTGTCCCATATCGTCAGGAAGTTCGTGGTCCTTTAATTCCACCCCTTCCATGTCCGTTTCATCATCCCTGCGATCCCTTTCTTTATTCCGTTTATTGACGAAATTGATGGCGGTATTGACCAGGATCCGCTTCAACCATCCTTCAAAAGAACCTTTTCCTTCATAATCCCCGATCTTCTGATGGACCCGGACGAAGGCCTCCTGTAATATATCCGCTGCATCAGCTTCATTCCGGGCATAACGTATGGCCATCCCCATCAACATGGGGGAATAGCGATCAAAGAGTTCTTTGAACGCACGCTGATCCTCCTTTTGGAGTCTCTTGATCAGTTCGTTATCCGCCATTCAATGAACGCCTCATTCCTTAGGACAATGTGAAGCGTGGATCCATTGCCTGAAGACCCTGAAAAGATGCAAGCTTTCCTTGAGATCCTGATGCACGTTCATTGGACGCCATGGTCTGCAATGGGAGCCTTTCTCATTCCAGGAGAATTTATGTCCGATCCGCAATAAGGAGAGCCACCCCTCTTTCATTCCCCATTTTTTACATCCTGGTCACTCCGTTCGAAATAGACCAGAGCGAAAGTAGTGAATGCCCTTACACTATCACAAAAAGCTTAACCTACTGACTCATAGAAAGGAACAAAAAACCTAAGAGGTGGGCAATGTGAAGCTTCCATCATTTGTCCATGTAGATGAAAGATCAAAAGACCCATTTTTCGAAAACCAGGAACCTCAAACGAAGACCATGCGAACTCTTACATTCCTAACGATGATCTTGCTCTTCCCATTGATGGGGATGGGGCAATCCGCTGTTTCGATCGATCTTGTCTACGATTCCTCCGGAGCAGCTGGTTGTGATACCACTGGTGAGAACATTTTCCTTCACCTCCAGGGAAGCAGCAGTGGACTCACAGCAGGAACTGATACCGTTTCCATCGTCGTGGATCACGATGACGGAAGCTCTGCGGACACCGTAGCAAAAAGTGCTGTGGACACGGCTGGTAATTACAAAGCCGTTTGGTCTAACTCTTGGGCGAATCCGGGCCAAAAAGGACTTACGATAGCAGCTATCGGCCCGAACGGGAACACCGATTCTGCTTTGACATACCTGCAGATCACGGACAGTTGTTCTGTCAGCATCTCATCCTCTTCAACCTTTGACACCACAGCCACACCCTGTGATTCGGTCGGGCAGAGCATCAATTTCCAGATCCAGGGTTCGACCCAGGGTTTTGATGGAGGAGATACGCTCGAACTTTGGGTGAACTATGATGACGGGAACGGCCTGACCTTCGTTAAGAACGTCTTTTCCTCTAATAACAGCTATTACACCTATTGGACCCACTCCTGGTCGAGTGCAGGCTCGAAGGACGTTGAGATCGTGATGCAAGCTCCTGGTGGTCGCACGGACACCGCCCATCATACGGTGATCATTACAGATTCCTGTGCCACCATCCAGGGGAAGGTATACCTCGATAAGAACGGGGACTGCAATTACACCAATGGCGAACCGCTATTGAGCTACAAAAGCGTTAAACTGGAGTACAACAACAAGTTACTGGGATATGCTTATACGGACCAATCCGGGATTTATCAGATCCAGGTACCGTCCAATCAATCCCCTTATGATATCACACTCCTGGACAGTGGAAAATACAATATAAGCTGTCCTTCATCCGGAACCCAGCAGGTTTCCAATCCACCGAACAAGCAAGTGGATTTCGGTTTGAGCTGCCCTTCCAGCACGGACTTTTCCGTAAAATATGCCTGGGCTTGGGGTTTTCGACCAAGCTTCAAAGGGAACGTCCTGATGAAGCTCGATGGACCATTGGAATGCCAGGATTCCCTGGAATGCGTGAAGGCGGTCCTGCCATCTGACCTGACCCCTGTTTCAAGCGACAGCGCAAGCCCTTCATATGATTCGGTCAATGGGGATACGGTGATCTGGAACATGGACACCAACGATATAGAGGACTTCGAATACGGGGGATTCATGGTGAGGACCGATACCAATGCAACGGTCGGGGACAGTCTCTGCGTTAAGATCATCATCTGTGCTTCTTCGGATGCAGATCCTTCCAACAACAGCATGATGGTCTGCGAAGAGGTCATCGACTCCTGGGACCCCAACAACAAGAAGGTCATGCCTCAGGGAAGCGGCGCCGAGAA
>CAZIDL010000028.1:0-30230 GCA_964537825.1 uncultured Weeksellaceae bacterium | reverse complement strand
CACTATTGTTACATTTACGCTCGACGAGCTAGCCAAACGCTTCGGCTGACCCATGCTTCGAAACCTTCCGGGGGTGACCAAGAACCTCCTCTACATCAACATCGTCATGTTCGTAGCCTCCTTCCTTTTGGGAGAGCAACTTTTTCATCTCTTCGCGAACGCAGAGATGGAGAAGCTCTTGGAGGCCCGTGGAGGGATGATCGGTCCGCTCAACCTCGTATTCGGCCTCTTCTATTTCGATTCCCCCCTTTTCATGCCCCATCAGCTGGTCACCCACATGTTCATGCACGGGGGGCCGATCCACATCTTTCTGAACATGTTCATGCTCGTCATGTTCGGGAGTCTGCTGGAACGCCTTTGGGGCCCCCAGCGCTTCTTCATCTTTTACTTCTTCACCGGACTCGGAGCCTTGGTGATCCATCAGGCAATTCAAGCGATCGAGGTTCATCAGGCCATCGGAGCGATCGGATTCGGACCGGACACCCTGAACGAGTTGCAAAGGGCGACCTCGGACCAGAACCTCATCCGTAATTACATCACTCCGACGGTCGGGGCCTCCGGAGCGATCTACGGCCTGTTGATCGCATTCGGCTACCTCTTTCCGAACACCGAGCTGATGTTCTTGTTGATCCCTGTTCCGATCAAGGCGAAGTACCTCATTCCGGTGCTCGTCCTCTTCGAACTTTACCTTGGGATCTCAGGGATGCGGGGAGGCAGCAACATTGCCCATTTCGCACACCTGGGCGGAGCCCTTTTCGGCTTCATCCTCCTGAAATACTGGCAGCGGGACAAGAGCAACTTTTATTGATCGAAAATGTCCGTCCGTAGGAACGAACTGTTCTTTTTCTTTGCGATAACGATCCTATTGAAAGAACGTACCAGGAAAGGGTGAACGAGCAACGATGAGCAACGGGGACCTTTTGAACGAACTCAAACGCCGCTACCGGGAGGGTTCCGTCCTCCTCCGACTGATCTACGTGAACGTAGCGGTCTTCCTTTGCATCCAGGTCCTTTCCCTCCTCTTCTTTCTCTTCAAGCTCGACCCCCGTGCCCTTCACGAGTTCATCATGCGCTGGTTCGCTTCCACATCGGACTTCTCCTCACTTATCACGCGTCCCTGGAGCATCGTCACCTACATGTTCCTTCATGTTGGTATCTGGCATATCCTCTTCAACATGCTCGTCTTCTATTTCTCCGGGACCATCTTCCTCCAATACCTCGGCGAAAAACGGATGACGGCCCTCTATTTCCTCGGAGGGCTCGGTGGCCTTCTCCTCTTCATCCTTACTTACAACATCTTCCCCCGCTTCGAGGACGCGATCTCCAGCAACATCCTCGGTGCCTCGGCCGCTGTCATGGCGATCTTCATCGGGATCGCCACTTATCGACCCAACTTCCACGTCTACCTCCTATTTATCCCCGTCCCTGTTAGGCTCAAATGGATCGCAGCCCTCTATGTGGTCATGGATTTCCTCAGCATTCAGGGACAGAACTCCGGAGGCCATATCGCCCACATCGGTGGGGCCATCGTCGGTTTCTGGACCATCAATCGTCTCAAGAACGGGAATACGGACATGCTCATGCGTTTTCACCGCTTCATTGCCGACATCCCTGATGCTCTAGGATTCGGGAAAAAGTCGCACATGAAGGTTAAGTATCGTTCGAAAAAGGCAGGTGCTGGGACCGAACGAGCTCGCTACATGAGCGATGAACAGTACAATGCAAGCAAGAGGGCGGAACAGGAAGAGATCGACAAGATCCTCGACAAGATCTCGAAATCGGGTTATGAAAGCCTGAGCAAGAAGGAAAAAGAAACCCTGTTCCGAGCGAGCAAGGACAAGTGAGCCTTTTATCGGTGGGCCGGTTATCCCTCTTTCATAGGACCTTCCTCATTCTCAACCTCCTGCTGGTCCTGATCACCTTTTCAGCCTTCCTGGCCCCCTACATCAGTCCAGCGAATTTCTGGCCGCTGGCCTTCATGGGATTGAGTTATCCCCTCCTCATCCTTGGGAACTTTCTCTTTGTCCTTTACTGGATCCTCTTCAAGAGGCGGCTTTTTTTTATCTCCCTGGCCATCCTTATCATCGCTTATCCCTACCACCGTGATCTCTTTCGGATCGACCTCACAGGATCGGACCGCCAAAAAGGCGAAAGATCTTTGCAGGTCATGTCCTTTAACGTGCGCCTTTTTGGCCTTTACGAATGGGGGACCAACAAAAAGACCCGTGACCGGATCATCCGCTTCCTCCAAGCTGAGCAACCGGACCTGCTCTGCATCCAGGAATATTTCTATTCCAAAGAGAAAGATTATTTCGATACGCGTGCCCCGTTGAAAAAGGCTCTAGAGGCCGACCAGGTGCATCAGGAGTTCGCCCACGAAGCCAGCAGCAAGCATTATTTCGGCATTGCGACCTATTCCAAAAGACCGATCGTGGGAAAAGGGAAAGTGGAATTCCCCAAAGGGCAAAAGAACATCTGCATTTACAGTGACATCGCCTTCAGCGAGGACACCGTCCGCGTTTATAACGCCCACCTCGGGTCGATAAGAACGAGGGGTGACAAGCTGAACTCCTTCAAGGGATGGCGTTCGATCGTCGGAAAGCTAAAGCGAGCCTTCGTACGACGTGCAGAACAAGTGGACCGTGTAGTGACCCATATGAAAAGATCGCCCCATCCGATCATACTTTGCGGAGACCTGAACGATACCCCGATATCCTATGCCTATAACCGATTCGATGCTTTCCTTCAGGACAGTTTCACCGAGAGCGGTAGCGGATTTGGGATCACTTACCGTGGAGAAATGCCCTCCTTCCGGATCGACTATATCTTCCATTCAGAAGACCTCCGTTCCTTCGACCATGAAGTAATACCGGAAGAATTATCGGATCACAGGCCGATCCAGTGTAAGGTGCAGGTGGAGAACGGAAAGGAAGAGTAGCGGATCAGTTCTTGACCTCCGCCCCTTCGAGGATGGTCTCGCGGCAAGCACGCAGAAAGTCGGATGCCCGTTCCTTATTGCTCCCTTCCGCGTAAGTCCTGAGTACCGGTTCCGTACCGGAAGGACGGATCATCAACCACTCGTCATCGTTGAAAAAGAACTTGTAACCATCGAGGGTCTCGACCCGCTGCACCTCGTATTGACCGAAGCGTTCGTATTTCCCCGCTTCGCACTCCTCGATGATACGCTGCTTAGCCTCCTCTTTGAGGTGCAGGTCCTTCCGTTGGAAGGCGAACTCGCCGACGATGCCATAGACTTCCCGGATCAGTTCGTTGAGGGATCTCCCGGTCTTAGCCATGTACTCCCAGAGGAGCATTCCGATCCAGATGCCATCCCGTTCAGGGATATGGCCCTTGATAGCAATACCTCCGGACTCCTCCCCTCCGAGGAGCACATCCTCCTTGAGCATGATATTCACGATATGCTTGAAACCGATCTTAACGGTCTCGTGCTCGAGTTCGTAGTGTTCGCAGAGGCGCTTGATCTTCTCGCTGCAGGAGAACGCAGTAACGACCTTTCCTTTCATCCCCTTGTAGGAGACGAGGTAATGGATCACGAGCAGGATGATATGGTGGGAATCGATGAAGCGCCCCTGCCCATTGAAAAGGCCGATACGGTCGGCGTCACCGTCAGTGGCCAACCCGCAATCGATCTCCATACGGTCCTTGATGTATTCAGCGAATTCCCGCAGGTTCCGTTCGATCGGCTCCGGAGGCGTTCCTTTGAAAGAGGGGTTCTCCTCACAATGCAGGCATACCATTTCGGGAAAGATCCGATCGAAGACCCGTTGACCAGCCCCGAACATAGCGTCGTAAGCGAGGGTCATCTCCGAATCTTCAATAGCCTTAAGGTCGAAGCTCTCCTGGATCCGATCGCAATATAGCTTCTCGATGTTAGCGACCTCTACTTTCCCTTCCGCCTTGAGCTCTTCGATATCAACATCTTCAGCGTTCGCAGGGACCTCATCGGGCACCAGCTTTTCCACCTCCCCCACCTGGTCCGGGGTCAAAGCCCCTCCATATCCTCCGCGCAACTTATACCCGTTATATTCAGGAGGATTGTGGCTAGCGGTCACGATCACACCTAGGGAAGCACCGTATTCGAGCGTGGCCAGGGAAAGCATCGGTGTCGAAATGAAATCGTGGGCTAGGATGACCCGGATCCCTTCATTAGCAAAGACCTGAGCAGCGGTCTCCACGAAAAGACCTCCTGCAAAACGACAATCGTGGCCGATAACGATCTTGGGGTCTTCAAAGCGTTCTTTGGCATATGCTGCAGTGGCCTTCGCCACCCGAGCCACATTGGCCGTGGTCATGTTCTTGGCTATAACTGCGCGCCAGCCATCGGTGCCGAATTTGATCGGAGAAGAAGTGTTCATCGGATTAAACAGGTCTTTTCGTTGATAAGATCGGGTTCCACAGCAAAATTACGGATCCTGGCAAGGGGTGTCCCGCACAAGGACCAATTATCGATAAACGCCCCGATCGTTCAACCAAGCTTGGTATTTCCGGGCATTCCGGAGATGTTGCGAGTAAGTGCTGGCAAAGTTGTGCAAGCCACTTGAGTCAGGCTTGGCGCACATGTAAATGTGATCGTGTTCCGGGGCGTTGAGCACGGCTTCGATGGACCGCTGCGATGGCAACCGGATCGGTCCGGGGGGAAGGCCTTTGTAGCGATAAGTGTTGTAAGGAGAATCCACGTCCCGATCCTTATCCAGGACCCGCTGGATCGAAAAATCCCCGATGGCATAGACGAGGGTGGGATCGGACTCCAGCTTCATTCCCTTATCCAGGCGGTTGAGGAAAAGGCGAGCGATCTTGGGGCGCTCCGATGGCTTCTTGGACTGCTCGGCTTCCACTATGGATGCAAGGATCGAGACCTCCACCTTGCTCAACCCGATCCGCTCGGCTTTATGCTCCCGCTCTTTCGTCCAGAAACGATCGTATTCCTTCTTCATGCGGTCCAGAAAAGCGTTCAAGGCTACGTCCCAATAGAACTCGTAGGTGTTGGGGATGAAGATCACCATGAAGGTCTCAGGCTTGAAGCCGTATTCCTCCGCCAACTGCGGGTCTTTCAACCCATCGAGCAGGGCTGTGGAGTCGAGTTCGATGTTGCGTGTCGCCTTCCCGGCCAGCTCCTTTTTCGTTCGGATCAGGTTGAAAGTGACCTTCACGGTCTCCTCAAGCCCTCCACGGAACATGTTCACGAGGGCGTTGTTGCTCATCCCGTCCTCGATCCGATATTTACCAGGATGCAACTTCCCTTCGAGCTCCTTTTGCTCGGCGACCCAACGAAAGCTCTGGACGTCTTTAAGGACTTCCCGTGTGATGAGCGTGTCCATTAGGTCCTCGTAGCTGCCCCCGCTGGGAACGTGGACATGGACGACCTTCCTTTCAAGGTCCACGTTGGGATCGAAGATCCACTGATAATAGCGATACCCGTAACTGCCCGCCACCACGACGAGCAAACCGATCAAAAAGAGCGACCAGGGAAGGAGCTTTCGCTTCTTCTTACCTCCCATCCTTCATCAGCTTCCTCGTTCTTCCAAATGATCATGCGCCAGGCATTGTAGAAGGTATTCATCCTCCCATCCGTTCTGATGCCTGATCCAATCCAACTTCCTCCCAACGGTCCGAAAGCCGGCTTTTCGGAAAAGTTCCAGAGAAGGTTCGTTCCCTGCTGCGATGTTGCAATAAAGTTGGTGGAGCATCAGGCGTTCGAATGCATGGTCCATCATAAGGGAGAGCGCTTCACTGGCATACCCGTTCCTGCGCTCCGCCCTATCTGCGATCAAAACGCCTACTCCGGCCCTGCGGTTCACTGCATCGTGCTCGAAAAGATCGATCGTCCCGATCGGCCGATGGTCAGCTCTCAAACTGATGATCGTGCGCAACTGGCCGTCGGTGAAGATGTCCCCCACCGACTCCACATAACTCCGGAGCAAATGCTTGGAAAAAGGGGCTTTGGTTCCGCTCACCCGCCAGGTCTCAGGGTCGTTCTCCCAACGATAGAGCAAGTCCACATCCTCCGGTTCAAGCTCCCGCAAATAGACCTTTTCACCTGTCATGAGCTCTGCTGATCTTTTGCGTAACGACGAAGGTGAGCATGAACATCGGCCTCCTCGTAAGCAGGGATCCAAAGCTCTTCAGCGTTAGCGGAGAGCGGCACATTGAGGACGAAAAAGGGCGGACGCAACATCTCCCTTTCAGCGAGGGTCGCAAAAAGTTCGTGCACGGTCTTGATATCCTTGGGAGCAAAACCGCACCGATCGATGATCGGTGGGAGGCAAGAGGAACACGGTGGTCCCATCCCTTCATAGGCCATAAATGCCTTTTGGGAGGAAGGCGAAGCGGGAAGAGGGCCAAGACCGATCAGGAGCAGTTCTTTTCCCTTTCGCTCGAGTCCAGCAAGCACGGAGGATGCCTCCTTTCCGACCTCAACCCCTTTAACCGAAAGGGAATGATACAGGCCGTCACTGATGAATCCCAAATGCGGGGGAACCCTACGGGGTTCGATCAGCAGGAGCTGATCCCCTTCGGGAACCTCAGGTGCTTCCAGGGTCTGAAGAGGTGCGATCCGCGTGCCGTTCATCCGATCTCTCCGCTAAAGACCTTCTCAGCAGGTCCGATGAGTCGAATATCGCGAAAAGTGCTGACCGTGTGATGGAAACGGACTTCCAGATCCCCACCCCGCGTGCTTACCCTGCATCGATCCCCTGCCTTCCCCAGATGGGCTGCCCATAATGCAGCAGCCGTTACACCACTCCCGCAGGAGAGGGTCTCAGCTTCCACACCCCGTTCGTGCGTACGGATCGCAACATGCCCTTCCTCCAGCAAACGGACAAGGTTCACGTTCACCCCTTCATCTACGTATAAAGGGTCCCTTTTGAAGAAAAGCGCCTCCTCCTCGAGCTCCCCCTCATCGATATCATCATCAAAGACGCGGATCACGTGAGGGGAACCGGTATCGACGAAAAAGTGCCCCTTCCGCTCTTCAACCTTCTCTACATCACCGATGCTGACCGAAACACGACCGTCCGCCCATAACTCCCCTTCGTGGACCCCATCTATCGCGCGAAAACGGACGTCACCTCCTTCATTTTCCATAGCGAAGAACGCTTGGACAGCGCAGCGGCTCCCGTTGCCGCAAAAGCTCATGGAAGCGTCGGGATTGTAAAAACGCATCTCCATATCCAACTCCGGATCGGGGAGGAGCTGGATCAAGCCATCTCCACCAACACCGAAATGCCGATCGCAAAGCCAACGCACCTGATCATTGCTAAGCGGTGTCTCCCCGCTGCCTCGATCATCCAAAAGGACGAAATCGTTCCCCGTTGCTTGGTACTTGTTGAAATAAAGGGGTAGCATGAAAAAGTGAACGGCTTTAACAAAATTTTTCAGGCGAACGGGGCCTGCGATCAAACCCTATGGGATCGTTAAAGGTTTACCTCAATGGAAAGGCCACCGCCTTTTAAAAAAGCGAAGGAATATGAAAGCGAATATAAGAAAGTCATTGAGCGCCCTCCTTTTCGGTCTGGTCGGAGGAACAGCGGCCATTGCGATCTACGAGGGAAGCATGGGGGACACACCCAAGGAGGATCGAGCCTATCAGGAACGTACGACCGCGGACATCCAACGCGTCAACAAGATGCCCAACATGGTCCGCGCCAGTAGTCCTCCCCCACGATCGAAAGATTTCACTAAAGCTGCTAAAAAGTCGGTCAACGCGGTCGTTCACGTAAAGACCCGTTACAGGGGGCAGGGCTATCAGGATCCGCTGGAACTTTTCTTCCGCGGGCCGCGCAAAAAACAGAAAAAAGCACTATCCGCCGGATCCGGGGTGATCGTTTCCCAGGACGGTTACGTGGTCACGAACAACCACGTCGTGGAAAAGGCGAGCGAAATCAAGATCGTACTGAACGACGGAAAGACCTTCAAAGCTAAGATCGTCGGCCAGGATAAAGCGACCGACCTTGCGCTTCTCAAAGTGGACGCCGAGGGGCTTCCGACGATCGAATACGGAAATTCGGATAAGATCGAAGTCGGAGAATGGGTCCTTGCGGTCGGGAACCCCTTCAACCTGACCTCTACGGTCACCGCAGGGATCGTAAGCGCAAAAGGGCGCAACATCGACCTTCGGAGGCGCGATCCGAGCAGGGATTTCTTTCCCATCGAATCCTTCATCCAAACGGACGCTGCAGTGAACCCGGGCAATAGCGGTGGGGCCCTCGTGGATGCAAAGGGGCAGCTCGTGGGCATCAATACGGCGATCGCATCCAACACGGGATCCTATACCGGCTATTCCTTCGCCATTCCGGTGAACATCGTCCAGAAGGTCGTCAAAGACATTATCGAGTACGGGAAGGTCCAGCGGGCTTATATCGGCGTCAAGATCCGGAACATCTCCGATGAGCTCGCCCAGGAAAAGGACCTCGACCGCATGCAAGGGGTTTACGTGGCCGGCCTTATGGATGACGGTGCTGCAAAAAAAGCCGGGATCCAGGAGGAGGACATCATTACGAAGGTCGGTTCGGTCAAGGTGGAGAACGTTCCCCAACTACAGGGACAGGTGAGCAAATACCGACCCGGTGATGAGGTCACGGTCACGGTGATCCGTGAGGGCGAGAAAAAAGAGCTCGATGTGACCTTGCGGAACCGCGAAGGGACTGAAGAACTGGTCAAGGCCAGCGAAAGCAAGGGATCCCTGAACGAGCTTGGTGCTGAACTCACCCAACTACCCAGTGAGTACCGGGAAAAATTGGGACTTGACCACGGGGTCCAGGTCAAGGAACTGAGCAGTGGAAAACTCCGTAAAGCCGGCGTGCGAGAAGGATTCATCATTCTCAGGGTGGATCGGAAGAAAGTGAACTCCGTAGCGGACATCAAAGAATACCTTGCCAAAAAAGAAGATCAGGGTGTTCTGATCGGAGGGGTCTATCCCAACGGTATGAAGGCCTATTACGGGATCGGGGGCTGAGCGAAAGGGGTTTCAAGCTACCCCTGAACCCCTATCTTACCGAACGATCCCGAGGGGGCGTGTGCTCCATCATTCACAGGAGGAGCTGGACCGGTCGCTAAGCACAGCTTTCATACCCTTCTAAGCCAGGAAAAGCTTGAGAAAATAGGAAAATAGCTTGAAACTTTTCCGATCGTCGACGAGGATCAAAAGCCCTCGTCCTCATCGTCCAGGTCCGTACTGGAAAAAACGGAATTGAGGATGTCCTTGAAGCTCATAGCACGGTCCATCCCGTGTCTTGAGAGCATCGAGTGCTCGGCAAGGCCGTGGAGGACGAATTCCATGAAGCGGTAACGCTCATCTTTTGGAAGGCCGGGAACGTAGCGATCGACCAATTCCCCAAGACCGCTCACTTGGTCGAGGGTCTTGCGGTATTCCTCCTCACTGGCATGGTGACCGATCTCGAGCTCGTTCTTCCCGAACCAATCGACGACCGGCCGATAGGGGTCCTCTTTTTCCTCATCGTCCTTCTTCCTTCGAATGGATTCCGGATCGGGGAAATAGGTAGGGAAGAGCTTGCGGATCGTCTGGCCGATAAGATGGTAGGCCACGCCTTCAGGCCCTTCTTGTTCCCCTTCGTAGACCAGCTCGATCTTACCAGTGATAGCGGCCACCGTATTGAAAAGGTCCGCATTACGGGCCATGGTCTCGTTCTCGTCGTTCAGAAGGGCCCTTCGTTCAGCCGAACTGAGCAAATGTTCGTAGACCGTAATGGTCATCCGGGCGGAAACGCCGCTCTGATGGTCGACATATTCGCTTTCGCGCGCTTCGAAGGCGATCCGTTCCACCATATCCTCGATAAGCTCAGGGATCTTCACAAGCTCCGACTGAGCTTCGTCCACACCTGCCTCTTGTTTAGTGATGGCCTTAGAGGTCTCCAGATCGCGCGGATAATGGGTGAGGATCTGGCTTTGGATCCGGTCTTTGAGCGGTGTAACGATCGTTCCCCGGTTCGTGTAATCCTCCGGATTTGCTGTAAAGACGAACTGGATGTCGAGCGGAAGGCGCATCTTAAAGCCACGGATCTGGATATCGCCTTCCTGGAGGATGTTGAAAAGGGCTACCTGAATGCGAGGCTGCAAGTCAGGCAGTTCGTTGATCACGAAGATGCCGCGGTTGGAATTGGGGACGAGTCCGTAATGAATGACCCTTTCATCGGAATAGGGCAAACCCAGGTTCGCTGCTTTGATGGGATCGACGTCCCCGATCAGATCGGCGACGGTCACGTCAGGCGTAGCCAACTTCTCCGTATAGCGATCGTTCCGATGGACCCATTCGATGGGCGTATCGTCCCCCTTATCGTAAACGAGTTCGCGGGCCGCAAGAGAAAGCGGTGCATAGGGATCGTCGTTAAGATCTCCGCCTTTCACAACGGGCATGTATTCGTCCAAAAGCCTCACCATCGCGCGGGCGATGCTGGTCTTGGCCTGACCGCGTAACCCGAGAAGATTGATGTTGTGGCGGGCGAGGATCGCCCGCTGGACATCGGGGATCACGGTATCCTCATAGCCCAGAATGCCCTGAAAGACTTCCTCACCGCTCCGGAGTTTTTCGATAAGGTTCTCACGGAGCTCATCCTTGATGACACGGGGACGGTACCCGCTCTCCTTAAGGTCTCCGAGGGTCCGGGGCAGGGTTTTCACATCTTGCTCCTCTTTCATGGATCTTCGTTCATTTGATGTTGCGTCGACGATTGGCCTCGTAATCCTCGAAGATCAATTCTCCGAGGCCTTGAAGGTGGGTATAAAAAGCTTTCCCTTTGTTCACCCGGGTGAATTCCTCTACAAATCGCTTCAGAAAGGGGTCTTGTGCGATCATGAAAGTGGTGACCGGAACGTCCGCTTTCCGCAATCGCTTGGCCCATTTCAAGGTTTCGCTCTCGATATGGGGATCCATCCCCATGCTATTGATGTAGTATTCTCCACCTTCCTTCAGACAGGTGGGCTTCCCGTCCGTGATCATGAAGATCTGCTGATTCGGGTTCTTCCGGCGTTTCAGGATATCCGCGGCCCGTTGAAGACCGGCGACCGTGTTCGTGTGGTAAGGCCCGACCTGCAGGTAAGGCAGTTCCTTGATCGTGATCTCCCAGGCATCATCCCCGAAGACCACAATATCGAGCGTGTCCTTGGGGTACTTGGTACTGATCAGTTCGGATAAGGCCATGGCGACCTTTTTGGCCGGAGTGATGCGATCCTCACCGTAAAGGACCATCGAATGGGAGATATCGATCATGAGGACCGTGGAACTAAGGGTCTGATAGCGGTCCTCCACCACCTCCAGGTCGTCCTCCGTCATGTTGGATGAACCCGGTCCATGATTGATCTGCGCGTTCCGCAGCGAATCCGTCATGGCGATGTTCTCCGGGCGATCTCCGAACTGGAAGGGCCTTCGGTCCGAGCTGGACTCTTCACCAGCGCCCGGATGATCCGTACTGTGATCGCCTTTCCTCCCCTTTTTGAGCTTACCGAAGATGCGGTCGAGGGAGCGTTTGCGAATGGTCTGCTCGCTCTTGGCGGTCATTTTCTGGCCTCCACCCTGCTGATCGTCCTGGATAAAGCCTTTTTTCTTGAGTTCATCAAGGAACTCATCGATGCTCATTCCCGTTCGCTCCTCAAGGTTATAGGCCTCGTCGAGCTCCCGCATCCAATCGATGGCTTCATCCACATCACCGGCCGTATAAGTGAGCAGTTCCATGAAAAGGTCCTGAAGCTGTTGATAAGGACTTCGTTCGTCCTTTTCGGGCATGTATCGGGTGAAGCGGAATCCGAGCATACGGCGAGCTTGCTTTTTTAGAACAGGGGAAACGGAAAGATCGTTCACAGGAATGAAAGGTCCCTGATCCATCTCCCTGCAAGCCCCTCTTTTGCTAACGGTCTCTTAGCAAAAAAAGCTTCTTGCCCCTTCTTATGACCGACTTTTGTTCCGTTGATCACGTGCTGTGTTGGCCTGTTGGTCCATCGGAACATCACCTCTTCCTTTTTCCTCAAGCCCTTGTTGATAAGAGAACGCATCCCTTGCCGTTCTCCGGGGAAAGGAGCGTTTACTTTTGATGATCAAGCCCGTTTTGAAGGCATGTCCCGGAAGAAGAACCGATTCAAAGAAGAGGCGCGTAAAGAACCCGAAAGCGTTCTCCGTAAGGGAAGCAGAGGGGTCACCGGGTTCCTGCAGAGTGTGAATTCCTGGATCAGGGATCCCCGGACCCGGAAAGTCTTCGGGGGCTTTTTGCTTCTTCTGACGGTCTACCTTGCCATCGCTTTCGTCTCCTATCTCTTTACCTGGCATTTGGACCAGGATAAGGTGACCGCCCCCTCCTGGTGGGAATTCCTCTTCGATCCCGAAGTGCGGGTGGAGAACTGGCTGGGGAAATTGGGGGCGCTCCTCTCCCATTTCTTCATCCACAACTGGTTCGGGATCTCCGCTTTCCTCTTCATCCCCATCCTCTTTTTGCTGGGCGTGAAGGTCCTCTTCCGGATCTCGCTCCTCAGCCTGAGATGGACCCTTCCCGTGCTCGTTTTCTTAATGTTCTGGGGGTCTGCAGCTTTCAGCTTTTTCTTTCAGGAAGAGCTGCTCTTCCTGGGCGGGGCTTTTGGACATCAGCTCAACACTTGGCTTCATGCCCTTCTCGGACGGGTGGGGACCGCCTTCCTCCTCCTTTTTCTCTTCGGTGGCTTCCTGATCTACAGTTTCGACCCCTCCCTTAGCCAGCTTTTCGGTAAGAAAAAGGAAGAAGCGGAACCCGAGGGAGCAGATGCTGCTAATGCCGAAACCGCCACGGAAGAAAGAACGGAAACTCCAGAGCCCGAAGGATCAGAAGGGGGAACAGAAGATGCCAGTGCTCCTCCCACTCCGCCTGATGCCATGGATCCGGAACAAGAAGCCGAGCCCTCCGAGGAAGCGGATGCTGCAGAAGGCGTCGTGATCGATCACAGCAAAGAAAAAGGGGATGAAGAGAACGAACGAGTGGAAACTGAGGCAGGGAAGGAGGAGGAAGGCGCTGACAAAGAACAAGAAGTAAGCCATGAAGAGGGGGGCGCAGAAGAAGCGGAGGATCATCCCGAGGAAGCACAGAAAGAACGAGCGGGTGAAGAAGTAGCTGGACCGGAAGAAGAAGGGAGCGAGGCTGAAGTTGGAACGAACGGCTTTTCGGTTGCGGTAGCTGAGGGCGACCAGGAAGCTACAGAGGAAGAGATCCGCAAAAAGAACCGCGAGTTCGGGGAGTACGATCCCCGCCTCGACCTTCCCGATTACCAGATGCCTCCCCTGGACCTTCTTGACGATCACGGAACGGGTGAGGTCGAGATCGACAAGGACGAACTGGCAGCTAAGAAGGACCAGATCGTCAAAACGCTCGGTCATCACAAGATCGAGGTCTCCCAGATCTCGGCCACCGTCGGTCCTACCCTTACCCTCTATGAGATCCAGCCGGCACCGGGCGTCAAAGTCTCCCGTATCAAGAACCTCGAGGACGATATCACCCTCAGTCTGGCCGCCAAAGGAGTCCGTATCATCGCCCCCATTCCGGGACGCGGGACGGTCGGCATCGAGGTCCCCAATGCCAAACCCCAGGTGGTAGGGATGCGCACCCTCATCGCTTCCGAAAAGTTCCAGAACTCCGACATGGAACTACCCATGGCTCTGGGGAAGACCATTCAGAACGAGACCTACATGGAGGACCTCACCCAGATGCCCCACCTCCTTATGGCCGGGGCGACGGGTCAGGGTAAATCAGTGGGGCTGAACGTGATCCTAGCGAGCCTTCTCTACAAGCGCCATCCCTCGCAGGTGAAGTTCGTGCTGGTGGATCCGAAGAAGGTGGAGCTCACCCTCTTCCACAAGATCGAACGCCACTTCCTGGCTCAATTGCCCGATGAGGATAAAGCCATCGTTTCCGAGATCTCGAAGGTGGTGACGACCCTGAAGTCGCTCTGCGAAGAGATGGACCAGCGCTACAAGCTCCTCGAGGACGCGCAGGTCCGGAACGTGAAAGAATACAACAGGAAGTTCATACAACGCCGGTTGAATCCGGAGAACGGACACCGCTACCTCCCTTACATCGTGCTCGTGGTCGATGAGTTCGCCGACCTTATCATGACGGCCGGGAAGGATGTGGAGCATTACATCGCTCGTCTCGCTCAATTGGCCCGTGCGATCGGCATCCATCTCATCATTGCCACCCAACGTCCGTCGGTAAAGGTCATCACCGGTCTGATCAAAGCCAACTTCCCCGCGCGGATCGCCTTCCGTGTCACTTCTCAGGTAGACTCCCGGACCATCCTCGATGCAGGCGGTGCAGAGCAATTGATCGGAAAAGGTGATATGCTGCTCTCGACCGGTAGCGATCCGGTACGTTTGCAATGTGCGTTCCTCGATACTCCGGAAGTGGAAAAGGTCACCGAACACATCGGTGAGCAGCGTGGTTATATGAACCCCTACCTCCTTCCTGAAGTGGACGAGGGGGGTGAAGCAACTGCAGGAGGAGATGATGAAGAACGGGACGCCCTTTTCGAAGAAGCGGCTAAACTGATGGTGCAACATCAACAAGGATCGACCTCACTGATCCAGCGAAAACTGAAGCTCGGCTACAACCGGGCCGGACGCATCATGGATCAATTGGAGAACGCCGGCGTGGTCGGCCCCTTCGAAGGGAGCCGTTCCCGAAAGGTCATGATCCCCGATGAAGAGTCCTTGGAACGCTTTTTGAGCGGCGAAACGCCGGACCCTGAAAACTGAGATCCCCATATGAAACCCATCGCAGCGATGATCCTATTCCTCCTCCCCGCCTCCCTATTCGCTCAGCAGGAAAAAAAGGCCGGGAGGATCCTTGAATCACTTTCCGCCAAACATCGCAAGAACGAGACCATTCAGGCAAAATTCACCTCGCGGATGATCAACAAGAAGGACGACGTGAACATGGAGCGGCAAGGAAAGCTCAAACTAAAGGGGGACAAGTTCGTCCTCGATCTGGGCAAGCAAAAGGTCTATAGCGATGGCAAAACCCGCTGGATCTTCCTCAAAAAGGACAACGAGGTCCAGATCAAGAACGCGAACAAGGAGGGAGAAGAAGGCCGGGTGGTCCACCCGACCGACCTCTTCACGATCTGGGAAAAGGGCTACAAATACGAATACGCAAAGCGGATCAAAGAGGACGGCCGGAGTTATCACGTGATCAAACTCTACCCTAAAAAGCCAGGGGATAAAGCTTTCCACACCATCCAGCTCAAGATCGACAAGGAAAAGGAACAGATCCACGAAGTGCACGTCTACGGGAAGCGGGGCACCGATTACGTTTATACCGTCAAGGAGCTAAAAACCGGGGTCCCTATGGACGAAGGGACCTTTACCTTCGATCCCTCCGAACATCCAGGTATCGAAAAGATCGACCTCCGTTAGCGATAAGCTCCGGATGATCAAAAACTTTTTGGCCCCTCTATAGATCGGACTATTTTTGATCAAAACCGCTGGATAAGCTTTTTTCATGGGGGAGTACCCCATCGGATCCCTTGAAAGAGCCGCTTCCCATATCGATCCGTTCGCTGACCCTTCTGCTCGGAATGTCGGTCTTATTGACCGGTTGTCAGAAGATCGAAGAGACGCTCTATGGTGATCGCATCCAAGAGGGCGTGATCCATTACGATGTCAGCTTTCCTTATTCCCAACCGGAAGAAGGGCTGATGTCCTCGATGCTTCCGAGCAAGATGAAGATGAAGTTCGAAAAGGGGCGTTACGTCACCGAACTGACCGCAGGGTTCGGGATGTTCAAGATGCGCTTCATCGCGAATAATAAAGAGCGAGTCCTTCATCATGCCCTTGAGATGATGAAGAAGAAGATAGTGGTGGAAGTGAACGAAAAGGGAGCTCGCAAAATGCTCGAGGACTTTCCCGAGCTCCGGATCATGCCCTCCGACGAGACGGATTCCCTCGCCGGGCTTCCCTGTAAAAAGGCCATCGGCCTTTTCGCTTCTCCGGAGGAACCTCCCATGGACATCTTCCATACCGACCGGATCGCGCTCAAAGACCCGAACTGGTGCAATCAATTCCGGGAGATCAAAGGCGTGCTCCTCGGCTATGAAGTGAAGCGTTTCGGAAGGCGCATGCGCTTGCGAGCGACCAAGATCGAGAAGAAGGAAGTACCGGACGAGGCCTTTTCGACCGAAGGCTACAAGAAGGTCTCCGTCGAAAAGATGAACAGCACGATGGAAGAACTCATGAAAAGCATGCAATGAAACTGTAGCGATGGACCGAAGCCCCCCTTTACCGATGAGACCATTCCGAAGATCGGCCTTACTTGCTAGCGCTATCCTCATGATCACAACTCTGTGGAGTTGTTCTGAGAAAGGCTTGTTCAGCTCCAAAGAAGAGGAAGCCCCTTCCTTTCAGGGAAAGATCACTTATAAGGTCGATTTCCAGCTTCCACCAGAACGACAACAGGCCGCGGCCATGCTCCCGGACGAAGAGTTCGTTTATGTGAAGAACGGAATGACCCGCCTCGAACGGAACTTGGCCATGGCAGCCCAAATGACCGTCCTTCAGGACCCTAAAAAGGATAGCATGGTCATGCTGATCAACGCTGAAGGGATCGGAAAAGGCGGGGCTCATCGCGTCCCGGTCAAAGTCGACTCGATGAAGAGCGATATCGAATACGTCGATAGCGATTCCACCCGGACCATCGCGGGCTATGATTGCAAAAAGGCCATCCTCAGGAACGAAGTAAAAGGCAAGACCATCGAAGTACCGATCTGGTATACGGAAGAAATATCCGGCCAGCCGTTTCGCCAGTTCCAGGGGCTCAAAGGATTCCCCCTGGCCTTCGAGAGCAGTGCGAACGGTATCAAGGTGAAAAAGGTCGCCAAGAAGGTCGAAAAAAGGGAGGTGTCCGATTCTCTTTTCAACTATCATCCGGAAGGTTATACCACCCGATCCCTCGAAGAATTCCAGAAGATGATGGGCGGGGCTCGCTGAAGGGGCTGGATCATCTTAAAAAAAGAAGGGCAGGGAAGCTAGCGTTGCGCTAAATTCGCCTTCCCGAGATCAAAGGAGGGGGGCCATTTTAGGCGATCCCATTTCTGATTCCAAGCATCCGACCTTATGAGACAGCTCAAGATCACGAAGTCGATCACCAACCGCGAGAACCATTCGCTCGACAAATACCTTCAGGAGATCGGCCGAGAAGAGCTGATCACTGCCGAAGAAGAGGTCGAGCTTGCGAAACGGATCAAGCAAGGAGAGCGCGCAGCGCTCGAGCGAATGACGCGTGCCAACCTACGCTTTGTGGTCTCGGTGGCCAAGCAATACCAGAACCAAGGGCTTTCCCTTCCGGACCTGATCAACGAAGGGAACCTGGGGCTGATCAAGGCTGCGCATCGCTTCGATGAGACCCGCGGCTTCAAGTTCATCTCCTATGCGGTCTGGTGGATCCGCCAATCGATCCTTCAAGCATTGGCCGAACAAAGCCGGATCGTTCGCCTTCCGCTTAATCAGGTGGGATCGCTGAACAAGATCAACAAAGCCTTCTCCAAGCTCGAACAAGAGCACGAGCGAGCACCCTCTTCCGCCGAGCTGGCCAAGGCATTGGAAGTGCCGGAGCATAAGGTGAAGGATACCATGAAGATATCGGGACGCCAAGTCTCCATGGACGCTCCTTTCCAGGAAGGGGAGGACAATTCCCTCATGGACGTTATGGAGAACCCGGATTCTCCCAACGCGGACGAGCAGCTCCTGAGCGAGTCACTCGTGCAGGAGATCGACCGCTCGCTCTCCACGCTCACCCAACGTGAGAAGGACGTTGTCAAGCTCTTTTTCGGTATCGGGATGAACCACGGCCTCACGCTCGAAGAGATCGGCGCCAAGTTCGACCTTACGCGCGAACGGGTCCGGCAGATCAAGGAAAAGGCGATCCGCCGGCTTCGCCATACTTCAAGGAGCAAACTTTTAAAAGCCTACCTCGGAGATTAAGGCACCATGAGCAGCAACAGCATCAAGGATCCCCGTAGCACCTACGAGCGGGAGCTCAACGAATGGGTCGACAAGGAAAAGACCGCCATATCCCTCATTGCATCGGTCGGAACCCTCCTCTACGGAAAGAACGTGGACCTGGTCCTCTTTCGGAACGCTTTGGCCGATAAGAGCATTTCGGAGATGCTCAGCCTCCACCAATACGCGGTGGATTTCGTCGAGAAACCCATCACCATCCAGGACACGGCTTCGATCGCCAAGGAAATGGAGAAGCTGGACCTCGTCCCTTCCAAGATCGATATCGGTCGCCTTGCCTCGGAATGGATCGAAGAGAAGGAAGCTTATTCCGACCTGAACGCGTTCCTGAGCCATAAACTCGAAGCCCACTTCGGCGACGGGAACGAGTGCATCGAGCCGAAGGATGTGGTCCTCTACGGTTTTGGTAGGATCGGTCGCCTTTGTGCCCGTGAGCTCATCCAACAGGCCGGCCCCGGCCATCAGCTAAGGCTGAAGGCCATCGTCACCCGAAGCAATTCGGAAAAGGAGCTTATCAAACGGGCCTCGCTCTTGCGCAACGATTCCGTTCACGGACCTTTTCCCGGGACCGTTAAAGAGGACGTGGAGGACAACCTGCTCATCATCAACGGCCAACGGGTCCATATGATCGAGGCCAACGATCCCGCCGAAGTGGATTATACGCAATACGGGATCTCGGAAGCTCTCGTTATCGACAATTCAGGTGCGTTCCGCGACCGTAAAGGACTCGGAAAGCACCTCGAAGCAGCGGGGACCAGCAAGGCCCTTTTGACCGCACCCGGTAAGGACGACATTCCGAACGTCACCTTCGGCGTGAACCACGAGGCGTTCGACATCGACGGAGAAGACCTCTTCTCCTGTGCCTCCTGCACGACGAACGCCATCGTGCCCCCTTTGAAGGTGGTGCGGGATGAACTCGGCATCGAACAAGGACACATCGAGACCGTGCATGCTTACACCAACGACCAGAACCTCCTGGACAACATGCACAAAAAGAATCGTCGCGGTCGCTCCGCCGCCATCAACATGGTGATCACGGAGACCGGCGCGGCCAACGCGGTGGTGAAGACTTTCCCGGACATGGAAGGAAAACTCACGGCCAACGCCGTCAGGGTGCCCACAGCCGATGGTTCCCTGGCCATTCTGAACCTCAAGGTGGGACGCAGGACGGACCGGGAGGAAGTGAACGAGATCTTCCGTAACGCCTGCCTTCACGGGGAACTCGTGGAGCAGATCCGCTATTCGATCGACGACGAAATGGTCTCGACCGATGTGATCGGGATCACGGAACCAGCGGTCTTCGATGCACCGGGGACGATCGTTTCCGAGGACGGGAAGAGCATCGTGCTCTACGTTTGGTATGACAACGAGTACGGATATACACACCAGGTCATGCGTATGGCCAAGCACATCGCTAAGGTCCGGCGACAGACCTATTATTGATCCCCTCCCCTTCACAGGGATAGCGCTTCCCTTAACGGAGCCGGTCCATCATCATGAGGCATCAAGGTGTCTTTAGGTCACCTTTATTTCCTTTGTCTAAAAGCCGTGTTCCATTTATGAAGGCCCTGCGCTTGATCCCCCTATTCCTCTTGTTCGCATGCGATGGCAAGCAACAGATCGTCAATACTGGATCGGAAGAGATCGAAGGCAATGGGAACGTGGTCGAAAAAGAACGGTCCGTCGAGTCCTTTCACGGGATCGATAGCGGTGGTGAGGCCGACGTACGGATCATCCCGGGAAACGAAGAAAAAGTGATGGTCAAGGCGGATGAGAACCTTCTTTCCCATCTGAGAACGGAAACGAAAAGGGGGATCCTCCATATCGAGCATGAACCTGACTTCACCGACTATGATGAGCTTTTGGTGACCGTTACCGTGGACGGGCTCGATGAGATCACCGCTTCAGGGACCGGCGATCTGAGTATCGCGGGTGTGCTAAAGAGCGAGGAGCTTTCGATGACCCTCTCAGGGACCGGAAATATCAAAGGCAGGATCGATGCGAGCCGCTTCGAAGGGGATCTGTCAGGCACCGGTACGCTCCGGTTAAAAGGGTCTTCTAAAAAGATCCGCTTCGACGGATCAGGGACCGGAGACCTGATCTGGAAAGGGATACAGGCCGATAAAGCCGCATTCGATATTTCAGGGACCGGCGATGTCGAGGTGAAAGGAGGATCTTCTGAGTTGAGCCTCCAAAGCTCTGGAACGGGTGACTTTAAAGGATCCTCTTTTAAATGCGCTCAGGTGATCGCGGACCTTTCCGGATCCGGAGATGCGGAAGTCCATGCCGAAGAACGCATCGAGGTCGACCTTTCAGGAAGCGGAGATGTGGAAGTATCTGGGGATCCGAAGAAGAAAGAATACCACAATAGCGGCTCGGGGGAGATCGAATAAAGCTGGCCTTCAATGCAGTTCACCAGCACGCCTTGATCGCTACCCAAAGCCATGATCGGCTCAGGTCAGGATCCGTCGCAACAACTTTTTATCCATGACCGTACTTTTTTACGGTACCGTACTTTTCATGTCCTTGCAGGGAGGGAACTTTCCTTATCAAAAAGGGTGAAAAGCCAGCAAAGGACCTTAATGAGGCCTTGGGAGTAGTTCGTGAGTGGGGATCTTGAACTCTCCCTATACCGTCGCACCGATCACCAATACATCATCGACCTGTTCCTGTCGACTTTCCGCCTTCCAGTCCTCGAAAGTCCGGTCGAGGATCTCCTTTTGTTCCTCCAAAGGTTTTTCGCGAATGTCGGTCAATAACTGCTTGAAGCGGCCGTAGCCGAACTTCTTTCCTTTCGATCCCCCGAACTGGTCGGCATAGCCATCGGAGAAGAAGTAGAGCATATCACCCTTCTGAAGGCGGAGAGAGACGGTGGTGAAGTCCCCTTGCACATGTTCGTGATACCCCACCGGCATAGGATCCCCTTTGATCTCGATACCGTCCGGGCTTTTCTTAAAAGGCTTGAGGCGATCCTTTACGGAACGATCGTGATCGTTCCCTACAACAAGGCCTCCCACCGAAGGAGGATCCTCCCCGATCCCCTTCCGCACCACATACAACGGATTCTGGGCACCCGCGAACTCGATGGGCACTTCCGTTCCATTGGGATCTTGATCGTGAGGATCGGGCATTTTCACTACTGCTCCATCCATCCCATCTTTAGCGGTATCTCCCTCCTCCGAGCCTCCGAGTTCACGGACCACCCGTTCGCGCAATTCGCTCAGTAGCTCACCGGGCATGGGCTCGCCTCCTTTTGCCATGATCTCATCGAGCTGGGAGATACCGAGCATGGACATGAAAGCCCCGGGCACTCCATGTCCCGTACAATCCATTGCCGCCAAATAGATGCCCCCCTCTGTTCGCCACATCCAATAAAAGTCCCCGGAAACTTGGCTCAGGGGTTTGAAGAGGATGAAATGCTGGGGAAGCTCGGCACCGGATCCTCCTTTCCGCTGAAGGAGCGCATTCTGGATCCGTCTTGCGTAATCGATACTGTCCGTGATCTCGCGGTTGCGATGTTCCAGAAGCTCGTTCTTGCCTCGCAACTCCCTGGTCTGTTCGCGTACCTTCTCGTCCAGGCGATGGATGAAACGGTCCTTCGCTTCGAGCGAACTTGCGATCATCCTGTGGATCAGCCCCGCGATCCCACCTGCCAAAAAACCCCCTACCAAAAGCAATATCGCTTTGAACCATTGCATGGAATGGACGAACGCATCCTCCTCGATCCCTTGGGGAAGGAACTTATGGGAGATGAAAAGGTAACCGAGGCCGCTCGTCAAACCGGCGAACCAGCTCAACCGAGGCTTGAGATGAAGGGCCGACAGGATGATGAAGAAGAAGTAAAAGAAAACCGGTGGGGCATCCAAAAGATCCGCAAGATCGACCTTTGGACTTTGGAGAAGGACCGGAAGCATCCAATACATCACCAAGCTCGGGAAAAGGCATTCCACGAATGCGATCCCGTACGGGGCCCATCCCATCGATCCGGGATCCACGAGGCGGCTTTTCCGTCGGTAATAGAGCCACACCCCTCCCTCAGCGAGGGCGGCGATAGCGAGGAAAATGGGGAATGCGATCAGCGAAAGAACGTCGACCCCCTTCCCTAGCATCACTCGAGGAAAATCGGTCAATGAGAGGAACCCGATCTCGATCAGAAAGATGCTCAGGAAGAACAGGAAAAGGAACTTCGCTTTGATCCCGACCTGGACCATAAGGGCCCGCTGATAGCGGGTATCCTTGCTCAAGCTTGCCTCTTCGGTCGCCATAAAGCGGCTATCGATAGAGCAAGATAACAAGCAAGGGCTCAAAAACCGCAAGGTTTACAACGGGTACAAGGCTACAAGATACTCTTATCGAGCCTTTGAGTTTGTTCGGGGGCTTTCAAACCCCCACCCCGACCCTCACCACATCGTCGATCTGCTCCCGATCGCCCTTCCACTCTTCGAAAGCCCGTTCGAGCACTTCTTTTCCCGCTACTGCTATTGCCAAATGATATCCCTTCAGCCCTCCCTAAAGGATGGGAAAAAAGAAGCCCGTACGAGAATCCCCCGAATACGGTAAGGACGGGATGCCTCGTCTTTCATAGCATTGTTCTTTGAATCCCCGATCCAGCCCAGCTCATGGCCAAAGGATCCTTTGTATCGAACGGCCAAGCGCCCGGGATCGGTCCTCGTCCGCGCTCTTCACGGGTCAGAAAGCTCCTTCGCAAGCTGCATCTGATCGTTGGGGCGATCACAGGGCCGATCGTGCTCATCGTATGCCTGACCGGTTCCCTTTGGGTCTTCCGCTCCGAGATCAAGGAGCTCTTCGGATCGGATCGCAGCGTGGAGGCGCAAGAAAGATCGATGATGGGGCCGCTCGAGGCGAAGAAGGCAGGGAAGGTCCTTTATCCGGATCGCCGGGTCCACGGCGTGGTCTATGGGGACCAGGAGAAACCCCTTGAACTCATCTTCCACGAGGAAGATCCCGAATTCTACCGATCCCTCTACCTGAACCCCTACGATGGCAAGGTCATTGGTCGGGAAGACCACACGACGGGCTTCTTCAACGTCGTCCTCGACGGACACATGAGCCTTTGGCTCCCGGATGATATCGGGGAGCCCCTGGTCTCGTGGGCGGTCCTTATCTTCCTTTTGAGCCTTCTTTCCGGCCTCATCCTCTGGTGGCCACGTTCCAATAAGGAGCGCCCGAAGCGCTTTCGTCTGAACCTATTGCATTGGCGGAACCGCACCCAGAAGCGCTTCGACCTTCATGCCGTAGCGGGGCTCTACGCTTCCGCCTTTGTCCTGATATTCGCCATCACCGGCTTGAGCATGGGCTTCAGCTGGTTCAAGGAGGCTTTGCACGATGGATTGGGCGGAGATGGACCGGCGAGCTTCCGCATCCCTGATGCAGGGGCGAAAGGGGATACAGATACGGAACAAGGCAAAGCAGCCATCGAAGAACTCCCTCAGCTCCTCAGATCCCGTTATCCCGAAGCGGAAAGCTTCGAGATCCATTACCCGAAGAAGGAAGAACAAGCCATCTATGTGGAACTCTCGGAGAACGAGGGGCTCTACTACAACAACGATCACCGCTTCTTCCATCCCCGAACCCTGGAAGAGCTCGAAGCGGCGAGCATCTTCAGGCCTTATGAACAAACTTCGCTTCCGGGCCGGATCGTCCGGATGGACTACGACATTCACGTCGGAGCGATCCTCGGTCTTCCGGGGAAGATCCTCGCCTTCCTGAGCAGCTTAACGATCGGCAGCCTGCCCATTACGGGTGCGATGCTCTGGTGGACCCGCCGTAAGAAGAGCAAAAAAGCCCGAAGCCGAAAAGCCCGGAAGATCCACGAAAGGGACCGTCAAAAAAGAAAGCCCTTGGCAAGAGCTTGAGCCAAGGGCTTTTCGGTGAACCGGTGAACGAAGGATGCTCTTCCTCCCATCAGAGTTTCAAGCGAAGCGTCAGTTCAGCTCGCCGTCCTGGGCCTTTCACGTAGCCAAAGCCGGCTTGATTGTACCATTGGGAAACGGCCGGATAGTAATCCGCATTGAAGAGGTTCTCGATCCCGAAGCTGATGGTGAGGGGATCCAGCCGATAACTCGTCATCAGATCCGTGATGAAGTAGTCCTTGACGGTACCCCGGCCAAAGGCACTGCTCTCCGGGAACCGGTCCCGCTCCATCGAATAGATGGAACTGATACCGATCCGCCAATCCTTTGTGAGCTGATAATGGGCCTCCTGGGTGAACTTTGGGGGTGAGATGCGGCTTCCGGGAAGGTAACTGTCCACTTCGTCATCAAAGGAACCGTTCTCGTTCACATCCCGCTTTCCTTCCAGATAGGTGTAGGTAATGCTCATATCGAAGCGATCCGAGGGGCGAAGGGACGCACTCGCTTCAACCCCATAGACGAGTTCGGGTGAACGCGCCACCACGAAATCGCCCGTCTCGGTCTCCCGATAGGAAGCTCCTAGATCGGAATGGCTCGTGAACACATTGGCCTCCAACCGGAACTCGTCAAAGGCGCTTCGGACACCGAACTCGTAATTATCCACGAGAACGGGTTCGGTCCGCAACTTATCGAGCGTGTTCTCTTCAGCAGTGCGGAGCACGCGCCCGAGATCGGCGAGTGAAAAGCCTTTGGAATAACTGAGATAGGGAGTGAAGGCCGACCAGCGTCCGAAGTTGATCCCGAGGTTGTACGTTAAAGCATCGTAATCGAGCATCCCTCCTTCGACCTGTTGACCGCCGACCGTGTAGGCGCCGGTCACCTGGTTCAATTGTCGGGCGGTGCGGTAATCGTCCACACGGATGCTCGCGTTCTCCCAACGTACACCTGCTTTGAGGGTCCAATCCGCCCCGAGTTCGGTCTTCGTTTGGAGAAATGGACCGATCGTCAGGAGGTCCATCGGTGGCGATGAAATGCGCCCATCCAACAGCGGCTGGGATGTCACGTCGTTCAGGGCGTCCACCCCGTAGATCAGCTCCGTGCTGACCGCGTCTCCAATTTGCAGATCGGTGATCAATTGGAGCCTTCCGCCTTTCTTCTCCGAACGGATCATGCTCTGACCGCCGTTCCGAAAGAATGTGTTGTAACTGAAGACCGTCTCGAAGTCCTGGTAATAGAGGTTCAGCTTAAGGTCGGTCTTCGGGAGGATCTCCTTCCCCGAGTACCCCAGGTTCGCGTTGTGATTGCCCCGGGTACCTCGGGGTTCTTCAGGCCCTGGGTCCCTTTTGACCGCCTTGGCCGGCTCTTCTCCGATCGTTCCGGGGAGCTGCTGATAGACGGGATCCTGAGTGCTCGAATAGAAGTTGTAAGTAGCCCGGATCCGGTGACCGGGTGCGATCCGATAAGCAAGCTTCCCGAAAGCGTTCATGGTCTCCGACAAAGGGATCCCTCCCTGTAGTTGGGGATCGATGGGGATCACGTTCCCGTCAGCGTCCTTCCAGAGCCCGTTCTTTTCGTAACTCCCGCTCGCTACGTACGAGAATTCCCCGACCTTCCCGGAGAAGGTCTGAGCGACCCGGTACCCCTCACTGCTATCAGGGTAGGTCATCGAAATGTTCCCGTTGACCGTGGTCTTGCTTTGGAAAGGCTCTTGGGCGGGCTTTTCGGTAATGTAATTGATGAAACCACCGGTCGCCCCATGCCCATAGATGGCGTTCGCTCCCTTCACTACCTCGATCCGTTCGATCACCCCGGGATCGAGGGTCCGCAGATCTCTTTCCCCATCCCTGAGGGGCGTGGACTGGGGGATCCCATCGATCATGACGAGGCTGGGACGTCCCCTCAGATTTTGTCCAAAATTGCTCCCCGATCGCGTACTCTGAGCCATTCCGGGCACCTTACGGGCCAGGATATCGTTGGCGTCCCGGTGGACCGTCATCTGCTCTTCGATGTCCTGTTCATCGACCACCGTGACCGAACTGGGGGTCTTATCGCGGATCCCGCGCTGGCGATCGGCGGATATCAGGACCTCGTTCTTTCCGAGCACTGCTGGCTTGAGCTTGAGCTCTATCCGAGCGGTATCGCCGGCTTCGAGCTTCAGCTTGCGGCTCTTCTTTTCGTATCCGACACCGGAAATGAGAAGCTTTTGTTCCCCGGGTGAGATCCGATGGAGGGCAAAGCGACCTTCTTCGTCGGTATAAGTACCGGTAGAAGTGCCCGCCACACGAAGGTTGATGCCTTGAAGGGCCTTTCCGCTCGTATCGCTCACTTTTCCCAAAAGGGAAGCGGTTTGAGCAGAAGCAGTTTGAAATGTGAGGATCAGGGTTAAAAGGAGTAGAACACGTCGCATCAGCATCAATTTAGACTCATTCTAAATAACTGCTGCAAAATTCCACGAACCCTTCCAAGGAGGCAATACCGTGTTAGGGTGATTTTTGCAGAAGAAAAATGAGTTCCTGCTAGAAGGGGACCAGCTTGCACCCAATACCCCACTTTTCGGAAGCTCTTCATAAGGCTTGGTCCCTGGCTGAGAGAACATCCCTCAAAACCGATACATTAGGCCCCAGAAGAACTGTACTGGAGATGTCAAGATCTTTCATCCCCCTTTTGATATTCACCCTTCTTCAACCCTTTGCCCCATACGCCCAAGAAGCAAGCGATGAAGACGCCCTAAGGGCACCCTTCTTCGAGAACTGGACGGGGAAATGGGAGATGCACGGGACCGTCCAAGGGGACTCCGTGCTCTATGATACCCATATTGAATGGGTTCTGAAGGGGAACTTTTTCCGGATCAGCATGCGCGATACGGCTGACCCGCCAGGCTATACGGCGGATGTCTATATCGGCCACGATAGTGACTCCGGCCATTACGTGGGCCATTGGCTGGACGAGTTCGGCGGGGGTCGCTCTAAGACCATAGGGATCGGAGCGATCGAGGGGGATACGCTCCGCTTTCGATTCCCCTATGATAGCGGGCCTTTCCAGACCTTCTTTATCCAACAGAGATCCGAGGAGTGGAAGGTGCTCATGCGCTCTCGCAAGGAGAACGGATGGCAACGTTTCGCGAGCTTTCGGATGCTAAAGGATGAGGGATGAACCTCCCTTTACTGTCTGCTCAACCCCCTTTAAAACCGATCCCGGCAAGGATCACATCGTCCACCTGCTCGTACCCATTGCACCATTCGTAGAAGCGCTCCTCCAGGATCCTGCGCTGCTCCTTCATCGTACGGTCCGAAAGCTCCAGTAAGTTGCTCTTGAGGCGGCGGTATTTGAACTTCTTGCCCTTCTCCCCACCGAACTGATCGGGCATCCCGTCCGAGAGGAGGAAGACCCGATCCTCCGGTTCCACAGTGAGGCGACGTTCCGTGAAAGGCTCCGAGCGCTCGGAGATCCCAACGGGCTGGCGATCCGTCCGGAACTCGTGAAGTTCCCGATCCTCCCCTTCCATGCTACGATCAACATCCTCGGGGATTGAGGCTTCCTTTCTTCGGATCAGGTAGAGGGGATTGTTCGCTCCGCTGAACTCCAAAACGCCTTTCTTCGGGAGATAGGCGATCAGGGTAAGGTCCATGCCATCCGCACGGGTCTCCCGTTCCACGCTATTGGTAGGATTCAAGGTCCGGATAACGCGGTCCCGAAGCTGATCCAGAATAGCAGCAGGGGAGCGGAGTCCTTTGTCGTGGATCAGTTCGTTCAGGAAGCTTATGGCAAGAAGGCTCATAAAGGCCCCGGGAACCCCGTGCCCCGTACAATCGGCCGCCACGAAGAAGCGACGCTCTTCTTCCCCTTCGCCGGCATCCCCGGCCCAATAGAAATCCCCGCTCACCAGCTCCAAAGGGCGGAAGAGGATGAAATGTTCCGGAAAGAGCCGTTCGAGCTCCTGCTCTTCCGGAAGGAGCCCTTGTTGGATCCGCGAAGCGTAGTTCAAGCTGTCGCGGATCTCTTTATTCCTCAGATCGAGGACTTCATATGCCTCCTTGAGCTCCACGTTCCGGAGGCGTTGGATCTCGGCTTCCTTTTCCTTCTTCTCGGCCTGAAAGGCCTCCTCCTGGCAACGGATCCGATCCTTTTCACTCGCTCGCAGGACCCTTTCCCGATATTCCTGATAGCGCTCCAGATATTCCAGGGCCTTTTCGGATACTCCGGCCTTCTTCTCCACGCGGTACAACGCTTCCAACGCCTCACAGCGCAAAGGATCGGAGTCCAGTTCCTCAGCACGCTCCAACGCTTCTTCAGCTTCCCGAACGGCCTCTTCCGTTTGTTCCATGGCTTCCAGGCACCTCGCCTTTCCCGTCCGCACCAAGAGCTGAAGGACCGGATGGTCCCCTCCATCCATTGTCAAAGCCCGATCGAAATGTTGAAGGGCTTCTCCGTAGCGCTGGGCTTTTTCATAGGCGGTCCCCATACCGAGGAAGGTCCAGGGGAGGCCTCCTTCATCACCGATCCGTTCGCGCAGTTCACGCACTTCCTCGTAATAAACGAGCCCTTTCTCAGGTTCTCCGTTCATCGTGTAGCTGCGCCCCAGTAGGTTGAGGGCGGAAGCGATGGCTTTTTCGTCGCCCTGTTCTTTACGGATGCTCAAAGCCTCTTCCAACTCCCGGATAGCAGCGTCGTGCGCTCCGGTCCGGTTCAGTAGATTCCCCTTGCTGGCGAGCAATTCGCCTTTGAGTTCGGGATCATCCACGCGTTCCACCTCTTCGAGGCCCTTCAACACCTCATCCATCCCTTGCCCGTATTCCCCGTAAGCATCGGCTATGCGTGCCAGCAGGTCGTGAGCGATGGCAGCTTCCCTCGGACGTTCTTGCTGATGGAAAGAACGAGCGAGCTGATGAACTTCCTGGAAATGCTCCTTTTCCCGATAGTGGAGGAAACGGACGAAGGCCCGGAGCAGCCGGATCGTTCCCAGCGCCACTTCATCTGCTCCACCGGATCCCGTTTCCTCCTCCTCAAGCTTCTGCAGGGCCGTTCCGGGCTCCGTGTAACGTAAGCTCCAAGCCTCCTCGCAGCGCGGAGGCATCCGTTCCTTTATCTGGTCGTATTCCTGGCTTTCCATACGATCCGGGTCATTCGGGGAGATGCTGCGTCAGCTGCCCCAGACTCGATGTATACTCGCTTTCGGGGAACTTCCGCTCCATTAGCTTTTGGATCCTCCTGCATTCGTCGAAAGCGCCTAGTTTCCGATAAGCTTGGGCGAGCAAAAAGGTCTGCAAAGCTTCTTGCTGCTTTTCCAGCTCATGGTTCTCGACGATCCGCCATCGTACCGCGATCTCCTCCGGGAACTGATGCTCGTTCTTGTAGATGCGGGCGTGTTCCTTGAGGAGTTCCAGCTTATCCATCGAACTGGTGTCGAGTTCAGCGATGGCCTGCTCGGCCTTCTCAGCTCCTTTCTTCCTTTTCTCGAGTTCTTTGGCCGCTTCCTTCACTTGCATCTTGATACTGCGGAACTGCGGGCTGGAGGGGTGATCCTCGAGATAGGAACGGGCCCTGGGAAGGAAGGCCTCGTAACGCTTGAGTTGGTAAAGCGCGGTCAGATCGTACTGCCCGGCCGCTTGGCCGAAGGTCCGATCGCTTTCCTTATAGAGGGCTTGATCCGGTCCGATCCCCTTTTCGCGGAGCATCTTGTTGAACTCGAGCAGCTTTTCGTACTTCATGGAGGAGATGAGGCGTGACCAGATCCGGTTGAGCTTGCGCCCGAGCTGCTCGTCCTCAGGATCGAGGTCCTTCAGGGTCTCTTTCAGGTCCTTTTTCAGCAGGCGTTCCCTTTCCTCCTCGATCCTGCTCAACCAAACCTCTACGGAATCCAGGCGGGAAGAGGCGGTCTTGAAAGAAGGGTCCCGTTCGAGCGTTCGCTCTAGCGTTCGCTTGGCCTGTTCGGGCAATCCCTGGTCCTTTTGTTCCAGGGCTCGCGAATAATCCACCACGGAGCGGAAGCTCACGTTCCCGTTCTTCCGGGAAAGATCCGGTTCTGCCGCGCTGTTCAAAGCCTTGAGAAGTTCATCCGCAAGTTGCTCGTGCAGCTCGAAAAAAGCGTCCTTCTTACCGCTCACTTTTTCAGAAAGGAGCACTTCAGCGGTCTCGACCTCGATGAGGCGGGCATCGATCCGCATGCGCTCGCCTTTCACGAGAAAGGCCCCGGTGAGGATGGCTTCCGCCCCCAAGCCTTTGCCGAGCTTTTGGGCGGTCTCCGGATCGATGTACTTGCTTTTGTTCAATTCGATCTCCTCGAGCACCTTTTCGAGCTTTTCCCGCTCAACCACCCGAATGGCGTCCGCATCGGTGAGCTCGGTGATCATCATGTC
>CAZIDL010000027.1:0-30653 GCA_964537825.1 uncultured Weeksellaceae bacterium | reverse complement strand
CCTTGCAGGCCTTCATGATGCGTTCCACGTTCGGAACGCTCTGCTCGATGAGGTTATGGGCGAAAGGAAAGGGGGTGTCAGCTTGGGTGACACGAGCCACGGGGGCATCGAGATGGTCGAAGCCTTCGAATTGCAGTTTGAAGCCGATCTCGGAGGCAACGGATGCCTGGGGCCAGCTCTCTTCGATCACTACCGCCCGGTTCGTTTTCTTGACGGAATCCACGAGCGTGGGATAGTCCAGCGGTCGGATGGTACGGAGATCGATCACTTCTGCTTGGATCCCGTCCTTGGCCAGTTCGTCGGCGGTCTTAAAGACCTCTTTTAGGATCTTGCCCCAGCTGATCAGGGTGATATCGCTCCCTTCCCGTTTGATCTCCGCTTGACCGATCGGAAGGGTGTATTCCCCGTCAGGGATCTCCCCTTTATCGCCGTACATCCTTTCCGATTCGAGGAAGACGATCGGGTCGTCGTCCCGGATCGAGGATTTGAGCAACCCCTTCGCATCGTAGGGATCGGCCGGGCATACCACTTTGAGCCCTGGGATGTGGGAATAGATGCTCTCGAAGGCTTGGGAGTGGGTGGCTCCTAGTTGCCCGGCCTGAGCGTTCGGTCCCCGGAAGGTGATCGGAATGTCGAACTGGCCTCCGGACATGTAGCGTATCTTAGCGGCGTTGTTGATGATCTGGTCCATGGCCAGAATGGCGAAATTCCAGGTCATGAACTCCACGATGGGCCGCATTCCGTTCATAGCAGCACCTACCCCGATGCCGGAGAAACCAAGCTCGGAGATGGGGGTGTCGACAACCCTTTCCGTCCCGAATTCTTGGGACATCCCGGCGGTCACTTTGTAAGCGCCATCGTACTCAGCGATCTCTTCGCCGAGCATGAAGATGCTACCATCGCTGCGCATCTCCTCGCTCATAGCTTCCCGTACCGCCTCTCTGAATTGGACTTCTCGCATGGCTCTCGATTGAAGAGTAGAGAACGACAAAAATAAAAAGATCGCTGGTTCAGACCTCCTTTTGATGTCCTTATCACGGGCTTGCATCGAGGGGTCCGCTGTTTCGGATCTCCCACAATTTTGGTTAGTTTTGTGCTCCGATCCGCAAGCAGCAGCCGCTGTAGCTAAAACGCCTCGTAATGAAAGTATTGGTACCGATCACCAAAGCACCGGACACTACCTCCAAGATCCAATTCAAAGAGAACAACACCAAATTCGACGATGAGAACGTTCAGTGGATCCTGAACCCCTCGGACGAATGGTATGCATTGGTCCGTGCTCTTGAGCTTAAAGAGTCGTTCGGTGGGGAAGTGAAGACGATAACGGTCGGTGGTGCTGAAGATGAGCAGAGCATCCGTAAAGCGATGGCCCTCGGTGCGGATGAGGCCGTTCGCGTGGATGCAGAAGCCCGCGATGCTTATTTCGTAGCTGCTCAGATCGCTGCCTACGCAAAGGATAAGGAATTCGATCTTATCCTTACCGGTAAGGAGACCATCGATCACAACGGCGGGCAAGTCGGTGGCATGCTCGCTGAAATGCTCGATATGCCCTACGTGGCGAATGCGAGCTCCCTGGAAGTTGAAGGGGAGAAGGCCACTATGGAGCATCCTATCCCGGGCGGAAGCCAGGTGGTGGAAGGTCAGCTTCCTTTGCTGGTCTCTTGTGCCAAAGGGATGGCCGAGCAACGGATCCCGAACATGCGGGGGATCATGGCCGCCCGGAAAAAACAGATCACCGTGGTCGGAGCGCAAGACGTTGAAGAGCGTACCGGCGTCACTTCCTTTGAACTGCCGCCACCGAAATCCGAGTGCAAGTACGTGGACCCGGAGAACCCGGAAGAATTGATCGAACTCCTTCACAACGAAGCAAAAGTCATTTAAGGATGAGCGTATTGGTATTCGCAGAGGTTGAGGAGAACGGGCTCGCCAAGGGAGCCTACGAGGCCGTCAATTACGGTCATAAGACCGCAGAAAAGCTCGGAGGGTCCACGACCGTCGTTAGTCAGGGAAATTTGGATGACGAAAGCTTGAAAGGGCTCGGATCTTACGGTGCGGATAAGATCCTCAAGGCCGCATATGAAGGCAACGATCCTACAGAACTCGCTCGATTGGTCGATAAGGCCGCTCAAGATGAAGGGGCTGAGCTCGTGATCTTTTCGATGGATCAGACCGGAGAGGCTGTTGCACCCCGTACTGCGGTCCGGCTGGAAGCCGGTCTCGTGCCCGGAGCGATCGAGGTCCCAAGTACCGAGGATGGCTTCGTGGTGAAGCGGAATGTCTTCTCAGGAAAGGCTTTTTCCTATACGGCGGTCAAGACAGATAAAAAGGTCATCTCCTTGCTCCCGAATTCCCATTCGGTGGAAAAGGTCGACAAAAGCCCTGAAGTTCAGGGCTTTGAGTTCCAAGGGGAAGGAGAAGGGCTTCAGGTGAAAGAGGTGAAGAAACAGGAAGGCGATATCTCTCTCCCCGAGGCCGACCTCGTCGTTTCCGGGGGAAGGGGGTTGAAAGGTCCTGAGAACTGGGGGATCATCGAAGATCTGGCAGGGGCTTTAGGAGCTGCTACGGCATGTTCCCGCCCTGTTGCTGATAACGAATGGCGACCGCATCACGAACACGTCGGGCAGACCGGTCTGACCATCCGCCCGAACCTCTACATCGCTGTTGCTATCTCGGGTGCGATCCAACATCTGGCAGGAGTGAACGGAAGCAAGACGATCGTCGTGATCAACAAGGATCCGGAGGCACCTTTTTTCAAGTCTGCTGATTACGGGATCGTCGGGGATGCTTTTGAAGTGGTTCCCAAGTTGACCGAAGCTGTGAAGAAATTTCAGTCCGGAGAGAACTGATCCTCCGGAAAGTCGCTATATGGACAAGATCAAGCTCAACATCGTGGGGCTTTCCTACAGCCAGACCCAATCCGGTGCTTACGCTTTGGTCCTCGGTGAGGATGAAGGAAGGCGCCGGCTCCCCATCATCATCGGGGGGTTCGAGGCGCAGTCCATCGCTATCGAGCTCGAGGAAATGACCCCGAGCCGCCCGCTCACCCATGATCTTTTCAAAAGTTTCGCCGATTCCTTCGAGATCAGTGTAAAGGAGGTGATCATCTACAACCTTGTGGAGGGGATCTTCTTCGCAAAGATCATCTGCGACCACAACGGGGAGGAGACCGAGATCGATGCCCGCACTTCGGATGCGGTCGCGATCGCTGTGCGTTTCGGTTGTCCGGTCTATACCTACGAGTTCATCCTCAATTCCGCTGGCATCATCCTCGACGAAGAGAATAAGGAGCAGGAAGAAGGTGAAGGGGAAGAAGCTGAGGAAAGCCCCGAGATCAATATCGAGGACCTCACCAAGCCGGAGGAC
Source organism: uncultured Weeksellaceae bacterium (assembly GCA_964537825.1). Taxonomy (GTDB): domain Bacteria; phylum Bacteroidota; class Bacteroidia; order Flavobacteriales_D; family CAYVSK01; genus CAZIDL01. The sequence continues at coordinate 27,290 of CAZIDL010000027.1, read as the reverse complement.
GTGAAGAGCCTTTCCTACAAGGAACTGGAAAAGAAACTCGAGGAAGCCATCGCCATCGAAGATTACGAGACCGCCTCCAAGATCCGTGACGAGCTGAGCAAGCGGGACAAGAAGGATAAGTAAGCCTTCTCCTCCATGCGTTCTTCTCTTTTCGCACTGCTTTTTCTCCTCTTTCCCTTCCAGTTCCTCCAGGGACAGGACAGCGATCTGAAAGCCGGCCGTGATAGCAGCGTCCTCCAGGGGACCTGGTTGCTCGAGCGGATCAGCTACAAAGGGGAGGAGAAGGAACGTTCCATGAAGGAACGTTCCCTGCGATTGGAGCTCACGGATACCGCCCGCTTTCACTTGAGGGACCGAGGAGGTCTGATCGTCAGGGGTTCTTGGGATCGACAAAAGGATGAGTTGATCCTGCGCCCGGACCAGGACAGCGGGCTTGGAAAAGGTCCTGCTACCGTCCTCTTTGATGATAAAGGGTCCACACGGCTGAGCATCGAGACACTAGCGCTCGAAGGACTCGTTCTCGGGAATTCCGTCGCTCATTTCCACTTCGGAAGTCAGGCTCCCGTCGCAACGGGAGGGGTTTCTTTGCTTTCCCTTTTGAGAGGTGTTCTTGGGATCGCTACGGTCATCCTTTTGGCCATGGCCTTCAGCTCAGATGTCCGTGCCATCGACTGGGGGTTGGTGGTCAAAGGGTTGGTGCTGCAGGTCCTGCTTGCCGTCCTCATCCTGAAAGTGCCTTGGGTGGAAATGGCCTTTGAAGCGCTGAGTTCCTTTTTCCTTAGGATCATCGAGTTTGCGGATGCGGGAGCGCAATTCCTATTCCGGTCCGAAGCCACGGGGAAGATCGAGCCAGCTCTCCAGAACTTCGTGGTGGACATCCTTCCCACGATCATCTTCTTTTCCGCCCTTACCAGCCTTTTCTATTACCTGGGGATCCTTCAACGGATCGTTTATGGAATGGCCTGGGTGATGCGGCGGATCATGAATCTATCCGGTGCCGAGAGTTTGGCGGCCGCCGGGAACGTTTTCATCGGACAGACCTCTGCCCCCTTGTTGATCAAGCCTTATCTCTCCAAAATGACGCGTTCGGAGATCATGTGCTTGATGTCGGGAGGTATGGCTACGATCGCAGGAGGTGTCCTGGCTGCCTATGTTGGGTTTCTTGGAGGTTCGGACCCTGCCCAGCAAGCTTTCTTTGCGAAGCATCTCCTCACAGCTTCCGTTATGTCCGCTCCCGCGGCTATCGTTGCTTCGAAGATACTCGTCCCGGAAAAGGAGAGCTTTGAAAAAGAGATGAAGCTCCACGACAAAGGGTTCGGCAGCAATGCGTTGGAGGCCATTACGAACGGAACCGGGGACGGGCTCCGTCTCGCAGTGAACGTGGCTGCTATGTTGCTGGCTTTTATCGCATTGATCACGATGGGTAACTACATCCTTCGCGACCTGATCGGGCATTACTTGGGATTGAACCCGATGATCGCTAATGCTACAGGGTATGACGGTTTCACCTTCCAGTTCATCATCGGTTACCTCTTTGCACCCGTCGCTTGGTTGATGGGCGTTGCGCATGAGGATATGGTGCTCGTGGGGCAACTTTTGGGAGAAAAGACCATCGTCAACGAGTTCATTGCCTACAAGACGCTCGGCGAAATGAAAACGGCAGGTGCATTCGCCGAACAAAAGTCGGTCTTGATGGCCACATACATTCTTTGTGGCTTTGCCAATTTCGCCTCTATCGGGATCCAGATCGGTGGGATCGGTGCGCTGATCCCGGAAAGGAAGTCCCTGTTATCCGAACTCGGGATCAAAGCACTTATAGCGGGAACCCTGGCTTGCCTTTTTACGGCGGTTATCGTGGGAATGCTGGGGGTCGCATGATCGCATGCGGCAATATTTGGGAGCCTGTTCTGATCGATCCGAGGCTTTTGGGTTCTATGATCAGGTTCATTGGAACCATCCAATATTCCTACAACCCAACGGTCCAATATTCCAGGAGTCCAACAGGATACTTCCAGGTTATATAGGTCTTCATCCCAACGGCCTATATCTCCAGAAAGGATCTTTTTATGGTTTTTGGGACCGTGATGCTATGAAGGATCTACTGGCTGCTATTTATTGCAGCATTCCCACGAAATCGCCTATCCAACTCCAATATCCTCGGAAGCAATAACTCCGAATCATCGTTCGGCAATAAGGTGTCGGCATAAGGGGCTTTTTCCTCGTCACTCCATTGTTCTTTCATCCTCATCCTGACCTTTTCTTCGGGGATCTCATCGCGTTCCTTGACCCGTTGAACGCGAATGGGTTCCGGAGCGGTCACGAGGATCATGTGATCCATTTCCCGGTGCCCCCCGCTTTCGATGAGGATGGCCGCTTCTTCGATCACGTACGGCGCGTCCTTTTTGCTTTCGCACCATTCTCGGAACCTTTTCCGCACATGGGGATGAACGAGGGCGTTGAGTTCTTCGAGTTTATCGCGGTCATGGAAAACGATCTCAGCAAGGCGCTTCCGGTCGAGCCCTTCGGTTCCGTAAACGTCCTTTCCGAAACGCTCAGCCACCTGTTGCCGGAGTTCCGGGTCGTCGTTCAAAGCGCGCTTTCCTACCTGGTCCGCTCTGAAAACAGGGGCGCCTAAGACCTCGAAAGCCTTTGCGATCGTGGATTTTCCACTTCCGATACCACCGGTGAGCCCGATCTTCTTCATTTTTTCCTTCGGATGATGAATTCCACGCGCCGGGGTTCATACCGAACGATATCGATGAACGAGGGGTGGTCCTTCAACGCTACCTGCAGGTGGTCTCGTTCTTTCATCCCCTTATCCTCAGGGAAGCGGACGATCGCCTTGAACATGTCACGTTCCACCTTCTCGTAATTTTTGAAGCTGACCAGGTAATGGACCGTTATGGAATCCGGGTAGGTCTTGATCGAATATTTTTCTGGGACCTCTTTGGCGCTAATAGGAATGGTAGCGTTCCCTTCAGTGAATTCATCGACCTGGATCCGAAGCTCGACCTTGGAGGGGTCGGCATCGACCTTTTTCGAAATGCTATCGGTTCTGAGTTCCACGGTCCGTTGCTGATCTTGGTGAACGTCCTTCATACGAAGGGTCTGTGTTCGGATCATCTCAGTGGTGTCCAGTACGGAAGAGGGTCCGCTCAGGGTCACTTTGGGGGGAGTGACCGTTACTTCCTGGGCGAGCCGGTATTGTTCCCTGAATTCGAATTCCAGATCGGGTACCACTTCCACCTTTTTCTTTTCAAGGGGAGCGAGGGACACGAAGAGCGTGTCAGGTTCAACATTGCGTATCCGGGTTTTTTCCGGGAATTGTCGGGAAAGATCCTCGAGCAATTCTTCCGTCAGAAGATACCCTTTCCTGCGCTTTTTCTGGTCTAAGTAGTGCAGTTGGCTCAGATCCACTTTGATCGGATCTTGCCTGGAGAAGAGCTTGTAAGCGAGGAGTTGGAAGCCATGGGAGCGGACTTCCAGACTGAAGGATGCGGGTGGGGGGTCCGTCACGATCCGGTCATCCGGCACACCGTGATGTTCAACCGGAAAGACGATATTGGTACTGTAGCTTTTCGATAGAGCGTTCAGGACCCAAATGACCGCGGATATAAAAAGGCAGACCAGGAAAACGTTCAGTCTCCGGTTCAGCCTTTCTTTCAGGAAGTTCCCAAGGGAGAGCAAAACGGGAGGCCCGCTCTCCGGGCCTTATTTCTTCTGTTCCTCGGACAATTGAGTGGTCGAGTTCATGGAGATGGCGTTCCGCTCGACACGGATACGTGTTCCATCCTCCAAACCCAGGATCACGGAATCGTCCTTGAGCTCCTGGATCTTTCCATGGATTCCTCCGATCGTAACGACCTGATCGTCCTTTTGAAGGTTTTGCCGGAATTCCCGTTCCTTCTTGGCTTTTTTCATCTGGGGCCGGATCATGAAGAAGTAGAAGACGACCAGGATGAGGATCCATGGTAGGAATTGGACCCAGCCGCTGGTCCCTCCCCCGCTTGCGCCTCCGCTCTGAAGGAGGACGGTGAGCGTGTTATCGTATAACTCCATATCGGAAGGTATCGCTTCTTTGGAAAGGTGACAAAATTACGGATCCTGCGTGCTTTTCCTCATTTATCGAGGCCCTTTTACCGTCCCTTTCATCCGGACCACGGTTGTTTTCGGGGAAGTGTTAGCGACCACCGATATTGCCTTGCTCACGTGCCCGCTGTGCCCCTTGCTGTCGTAGGTCGCGGTAAGCGTATCGGATCTTCCCGGAGCGATCGGGCTATCGGGAGCTTCTTCAGCGACCGTGCAGCCACAGGAAGGTTCGATGGAAACGATGACCAAAGGGGCCTTTCCGGTATTCCTGTAAACGAACGAATGTTCCACGCGTTCCCCCTGCGAGATCGTTCCGAAATCGTGGACCTTTTCATCGAAGGTGAGTTTCGGCATATCCCCTTCTTTGCTCGGATTGTTGATGATGTCCGAGGTTATTCCCTCCTTCTCCTGGTTCCGATCGGTGAGCCAGCAAGCCTGGAAGAGAAAAGCAAGGAGGAGGATCAGGCAGCTTTTCGCCCCTTTCATGAAAGAAAGGCTTTCCAATGTCGCTATCTGCGGCTTTGATGGGACCATTCTGCGAACGAAGGTATGAAGGGGATCCCGTTTCATTCGATCAGCCCTTTCCCCATCTTCTGCACCATGCCCTCCTCGCGCATTCGGGGGATCACTTTATCGAGGATCCCATTGAGGAAGCGGTCGCTCTTGGGCGTACTGAAGAGCTTGGCGAGCTCGATGTATTCGTTGATGGAGACCTTCACCGGGATCTCTTCAAAAGAACGGGCTTCAGCAATGGCCATTTCCAGAAGTAGCATGTCGATGAAAGCGATGCGCTCCAGTTCCCAGTTCTTCAAATGGTCCCTGATCCACTTGCGGTTCTCCTGATCCTGTTCGATCGTACGGATGAAAAGTTTGCTCGCGAAGCTTGGGTCGGCTTCTTCATCGCGATAGAGAGGGGGAATGCTGATCTCCTTCTCGGGCCGGGTGGGCATTTCTTTAATGGTACGCAGCACTACGGAGGAGGCCAGGTCCAGATCGTCCACCCAATGGATGCTCCGTTCCTCAAGGCGGAATTGAAAGGCTTCGGAATCCGCGATGAAATGACGGAACATCTCTGCTAGGAAGTCACGGTGCTCTTGATGGCTCACCGATCCTGCTTCCATATAGTCCTGATACAGTTGAGCGTTTTCGAGCTCTCTGAAAAGGGTCGGGATGAGGTCGCGCGGTACCAGAGCTTCGGTGCCGTTCCGCTCCCATTCCTTTTGAAGTTCTTCGGAATCTCTGAGTTTGCAGAGCAATGGGTTCTTGACGAAGCGAAGGTTGGGATCGAGGTCGCTCTTGCTCGGGAGGCGTTTCTTTTTCCGGTCTTCGGTGAGCGTTTCAGCCTGTCGCTGAAGCTCCACCAGCATCAGAAGGAGGAGAAGGTAAAGCTCCCTTACACGCTCCATGCTTCTGAATAGTTCTCGCTCGTAGTGTCCCGCATCGGCGTCCCTGGACTGGAAATGCCCGTAGAGGGCCTGTAATACTTTACTCCTGATGTGACGTCGGCTCAGCATGCTCCTGTTCCTCTCCTTTTCCCGGGTATCAGGGTGCGGTGAAGGTCCTATCTTTGCCCTTCCCGGAAGCAGCAAAGGTAGAAGATCCCTGCCTCCTTTGCATCGGCTTTCTGAGCAGGTTTCAAAGGGGGCTTTTCGGGTGCCTCTCGTTCTTATGCGATCACTCCGTCATCTCAATAAATACTTCATCAAGTACAAGTGGCGCTTCCTGTTGGGGATCCTCTTCATCGTGCTATCCAACGTTTTCGCTGTTAAAGCACCCCAGGTGGTCCGGGAAGCCATCGACACGCTCTCCGGGATGCTCGATGATCATGAAGGGAATGTTTCGGCAGGTTTCCGGGAAAAGGTGACCGAATATGCGCTCGGGTTCGCGGGCCTTTATCTGCTCTATTTTCTGCTGAAAGGGATCTTCCTCTTTCTTACAAGGCAGACCATCATCGTGATGTCCCGCCTCATCGAATACGACCTGAAGAACGAGGTGTATGCGCATTATCAGGTCCTCAATATGAGCTTTTACAAGCGTCATAATACAGGGGATCTGATGAACCGGATCACCGAGGATGTGACGCGGGTGCGGATGTACCTTGGACCGGCAGTGATGTACACGATCAATCTGGCCATCCTTTTCATCATGGTCATCAGCGTGATGGTACAGGTCCATCCCATGCTCACCCTTTACATCCTCTCACCCTTACCAGTCCTTTCCGTTACCATCTATTTCATCAGCAGCGTGATCAACAGGAAGAGCGAAAGGGTCCAACGGCAACAATCGCGACTTTCCACCTTTGTACAGGAGGCTTTTTCCGGGATCCGTGTGCTCAAAGCATACGACCGCGAGGAGCGTTTCCATGATCGTTTCGAGACTGAGAGCGAGGCTTATCGTGAACGTTCAGTGGACCTTGCGTGGACCAACGCCTATTTCATGCCCGCCGTCCTCCTTCTTATCGGGTTAAGCACGATCCTCACCATCTACCTGGGAGGGATGCGAGCGATCCAGGGGGACCCTCGCGTTACGATCGGTACGATCGCGGAGTTCGTGATATACGTGAACATGCTCACCTGGCCTTTCGCCTCCGTGGGATGGGTCACATCCCTCGTTCAGCGCGCTGCGGCCTCACAGGAGCGGATCAATGAGTTCCTCAACACCACGCCGGAGGTGCAAAGTTCTGAGGATCCGGTTAAACCGGATATCCACGGAGCCATTTCCTTCGAAAAGGTGAGCTTCAGCTATCCGGATTCCGGGATCCAGGCATTGAAGAACGTTTCTTTCGATATCGAAGCAGGAGGGACATTGGCCATCATCGGCCGGACCGGTTCTGGTAAGTCCACCATCGCTGATCTTTTGGTCCGCCAGTACGATCCGGATTCGGGGATGATCACCGTGGACGGCATCGACCTGCGGGAAATGGATCTGAAGACCCTGCGGTCCAACATCGGTTATGCTCCGCAGGAGGTTTTTCTCTTTTCCGATACGATCAGGAACAACATCGCTTTCGGATCCGATAACGCGAGCGATGACGCAGTGGAGCAAGCGGCCGCTGATGCTGATGTTCTCGAGAATATCCGTGATACGCGCGACTCCTTTGAAACGCTTTTGGGAGAGCGAGGGGTCACCCTTTCCGGAGGACAGAAACAGCGTTTGTCCATAGCTCGGGCGATCATCCGTGAACCGCGTATTCTGATCTTCGATGATTGCTTATCGGCCGTGGATACCGGAACGGAAGAGACGATCCTCAAGAACCTCGATCGGGTCATGGAGGGACGGACGAGCATCATCATCTCTCATCGCGTGAGTTCGGTCAAGCGAGCGGACCGCATTGTGGTGCTCGATCGGGGGCAGGTGATCGAAGAGGGCACCCATCAGGAATTGCTCGAAGAGGGAGGCCATTATGCGGAGATGCACCGGAAGCAACTTCTGGAAGAAAGATCCATCGAAGACTGATCCTTCCGGGATTCCTTTCCTCGTTCCTTCGGGAGGCTTCATCCCCTTCGGACATAGCCCCATCGAAATTTTTTTTAAATTTGATCGGACGTGAACGTATAATCAAATCTCTTTGAAGATGGTTGAAGGACAAGACAAGCAGTACCGTGATGAGATCCACACGAACAAGGTGAAGGCGGGAAAAAGGACTTATTTCTTCGATGTCAAGGCGACGAAGGGGAACGACCTTTATCTGACGATCACCGAAAGCAAGAAACGGTTCAACAAGGACGAAGGAAAGCCTTTCTTCGAAAAGCACAAGATCTTTCTCTATAAAGAGGATTTCGAAAAGTTCGTCGAAGGCCTTCAAATGACCATCGATAAGATCAAAGAGCTTCGGGAGAACGACGAAGCTTACGCCAGGAAATATCAGGAGGACCTCGAGAAAAAGCGTCAAGCTGAGGAGGAAGGGGGCACTGATGACGACTCCTTCGATGAAGGGGAGGAGCGTGAGCGGGAAGAGCTCAGCGGCACGAGCGATCCTTATTCGGAAAGCTTCGAGGATCAGGGAAGTGGGCCCGCTGAGGAACGCTGAACGATCTCGTTCCCGATCTTGATCCAGACCCGTGCTTTTAAAAGCACGGGTCTTTTTTTATCCGGGCCTAGAACTCCAGGAAACGATCGAGCTGCTCCTCCAGTTCCTTTTGCCGTGCAGCATCGTTTAATTCATCCCCCTCGCCGATCTTTTCGTAGATGTTTGGCAGATTGGTGTTTATGGGAAGGACCGCCATTTTAAGGTAATGGAGGATGCTCGTAAGATGGTCCAGCCCTCGGACATTTCCATTGAAGCCTGCCGATACGCCGACCAGGGAGGCCTTTTTATGGTGAAAGGTCCGAGGGTCGATGCTGTCGAGGAAAACTTTCAGGACCCCGCTAAAACTGCCATTGTATTCAGGGACCACGAAAAGGTATTTGTCAGCTGGCACGATAAGGTCCTTCAGGAGTTGGTCCATAGCCTCGCTTCGATCCCCGTACATTTCATTGCGTAAGAAATCCTCCGGCAGCTGCTCCATCGAAAGGATGGGTGCATCCACCCCCCGATCTTTCAACATGCGCTGACAGATGCGGGAGATCCGTTGGGTATTGTTATCCGGGCGGTTCGTGCCACTGATGATCGTGATCATGGGAGCGCTTCACAGGGGTTTGTGAAAAAAAGATCCGCCGGAGAAAAGGGATGAAGCTTGCTCAAACTCGTACCTTTAATCCTGTAGGGCTTTCCGCAAAGTAACGGCTTTTGCGGAGAGGTCGAAAAGCATCTTCATCCATGGCAAAGGTCCTTACGATCGCCAATCAAAAAGGAGGGGTGGGAAAGACCACTACTGCGATCAACCTGGCGGCTTCGCTGGGCGTTCTCGAATACAAGACCCTGGTCGTCGATGCGGACCCCCAGGCCAATTCAACGGCCGGACTTGGCTTCGATCCCAAGAACGTGAAGCTCAGTATTTACGAGTGTATCGTGGAGGAGAAGGACCCGAGTGAGGCGGTTCTGCGTACCGATAGCCCCAATCTGGAGATCCTTCCCGCGCATATCGATCTGGTGGGAGCAGAGATCGAGATGATCGATCAGCCCAATCGGGAAAAGATGATGCGCTATTCGCTCGACCGCGTGCGCGATGCTTACGACTTCATCATCATCGATTGCTCACCCTCCCTCGGTCTCATAACCGTGAACGCCCTTACAGCAGCCGATTCGGTGATCGTTCCGGTGCAATGTGAGTACTTTGCGCTCGAAGGGCTCGGTAAGCTCCTCAATACCATTAAGATCGTACAATCGCGGCTCAACGGGGACTTGGAGATCGAAGGAATCCTCCTGACGATGTACGACACCCGCCTTCGACTCGCAAACCAGGTCATCGAAGAGGTCAAAACGCACTTCCAACAGATGGTCTTCGATACGGTGATCCATCGGAACACCCGCTTGGGTGAAGCTCCGAGTCACGGGGAGAGCATCGTGATGCACGATGCCAGTTGCAAAGGGGCGATCAATTACCTCAATCTTGCCCGAGAGATCCTCCAAAAGAACGAAAAGACCCGCCTCAACGAGGCTGATCGTAGTGTCGAATTCGAAGACCGATCGTTATGAGCAAGCGGAAGAAGAAAAGTCTGGGAAAAGGGCTAAGTGCCCTGCTTGAGGATTCCGGTACGGATATCACGTCGAAGTACCAAAAGGACGGCGACCGTACGATCGGTTCCGTTTCGGAGATCGATATCGGGAGCGTGCAGCCCAATCCCTTTCAACCGCGACGATCGTTCGATGAAGAGGCGCTTGCGGAACTTGCCGATTCGGTGAAGGAGCATGGTGTGATCCAACCTATCACCGTTCGGAAGATGGGATACGACCAGTATCAGATCATTTCAGGTGAACGGCGCTTCAGGGCTGCGCAGGAAGCTGGTCTGCAAAGCATCCCGGCTCATATCAAGGTGGCCGACGACCAGACCATGCTGGAGATGGCGTTGGTCGAGAACCTCCAACGGGAGAACCTGGACGCCATCGAAGTGGCGGTGAGCTATCGGCGCCTGATCGAAGAATGCAACGAAACGCAGGAGAGCGTGAGCAAAAAGGTGGGGAAGAAGCGGGCCACGGTCACCAACTACCTCCGCCTCCTCAAACTACCAGAAGCGATCCAGGAGTCGATCCGGCAAGGGGAGCTTTCGATGGGCCACGCCCGGGCGCTCATCAACCTCGAGGACGACGAACTCCGCCTCCGCCTCCATCGCCGGATCATCGATGAAGGGCTTTCCGTCCGCAAGACCGAAGAAGCGATCCAGAAGCTCCAGGACCAGTCGTCCCAGGGAGCGACCCAGAAGAAAAAGCGACCTTCTCTTTCGAGCAAGGAGCGGGCTTACCTCGATACGCTCAGCGAGCGTTTGGGCGAAGGGGTGGACCTGAAGAAGGACCGTTCCGGCAAAGGCCGCATCGTGATCGATTACGGCTCCGAAGAAGAGCTCGACCGCATCATCGATGCATTGGAGCTTTGATGGTCCGACCCCTTCTCTTAGCTGCTGCGCTGCTACTCTGCTCCCGGATCAGTGCTCAGGATACGACCGATACGGAAAGCAACGGCTCCACCGATACCGCTCAACAACATTCACCGACCACCGCCACCATCCGTTCAGCCATGCTCCCTGGACTGGGACAGATATACAATAAAAAGTACTGGAAGGTACCGGTGATCTATGCCGGGCTGGGGGCCTCCGGATATTTCATCGTTCGGAATACCCGGCAATACAACGAATTCCGGGATGCTCTTATAGCTCGGAACGACCCTGATGCGACCGATGCCTACCAGGGGATCTATACTGAACAGCAGCTCAACACGATCAAGTCGACCTACCGCCGCTGGCGGGATCTCTCTTACATCAGCTTCATCGCCGTTTACGTGCTGCAGGTGGTGGATGCCAATGTGGATGCTCACCTCTACGACTTCGACGTGAGCGATGATCTTTCGCTGCGCCTTGCACCATGGTCCGGTGGTTGTTCTGCGAACATCCGATCGCTGTCCACGGGCAAAGGGCTCTCATTTTCGCTTCGCTTTTAGTTGATCTCCGGAGTCGATCCTGCTTTATTAGCGTTTCGTTCTTACTCCTATATTTGGAAACCTATGCGCATCGCTATCCTGGGATACGGGAAAATGGGGAAGGCCATCGAAGAGGAGGCCCTCGAACGAGGACACGAGGTCCCCTTTCGGGTGGATTCCAGCAACGCCGACTTCGAAGCCTCTGAACTCCGCTCGGTCGACCTAGCGATCGATTTCAGCACGCCGGACGGAGTGGCCGCTAACGTGGCCAAGTGTTTCGATGCTGAGATCCCCGTGGTGGTAGGGACCACCGCCTGGGAAGCGGCCTATGAGGAACTGGCCCGTCGTTGTGAGGATGAGGGGCACACCCTTTTCCACGCTCCCAATTTCAGCATCGGGGTGAACGTTTTCTTCGCGGTGAACCGTTACCTTGCAGGGTTGATGAACGAACGGAGCGAATACGATGTGGAAGTGGACGAGGTCCATCACAAGGAGAAGAAAGACGCTCCGAGCGGTACGGCGGTGCGTATCGCGAAGGACCTTTTAGGGGCTATCGACCGGAAGACGGAATGGGTGAAGGAAAAGACGGAGGACCCTTCTCAGCTTCGGGTTTCCTCGGAACGAAAGGACGATGTGAAAGGCACGCACACCGTTCGCTACGCTTCCGATATCGATGATATAACGATCCAGCACATGGCGCGTTCAAGGAAAGGCTTTGCGCTTGGGGCTGTCCTGGCTGCTGAATGGGTCAGGGACCGCAAGGGCATCTTCACCATGCGCGATATGCTGGACCTTTAATCCTGATCCATGCTCGAGCTCGACTTTTTTCTCCTCGTCCTTACCGTTATCGTCCATTTTGGCACCCTTTGGCGGATCTTTCAGAAAGCCGGGCGAAAAGGATGGGAAGGGGTCATTCCGGTCTACAACCTCTTCATCTGGCTTAAGCTCATGCAGAAGCCCGCCTGGTGGGCGCTCCTGTTCCTCATCCCGGGCGTCAATTTCCTCATGGTGATCATCCTCCACGTTGAGACCGTGAAGATGTTCGACCGCCGCAGTTTCCTCGACGGGCTGATCGCGATCTTTCTTCCCTGGGCTTATTTGCCTTACCTAGCTTTCAGTCCAAAAGAAGAATGGGAAGGCCCGATCCAATGGATCAGCAAGAAAAAGGGAAATGCGGAAAAAACCCCTGGAAGGATGCTGAAGGCTTGGCGAACCTTCAGGAACAAGGTGTTGCGGGGGATCGGGGTATCTTCTGAATACGTGGAGCGATTTGACGAGATCCCTCTTGGAAAGGAACGGGTCCGTTCGGCCGGGAAAGAATGGGGAGATGCCATCATATTTGCTGTGATCGCTGCTACGATCATCCGTGGCTTCTTTCTCGAGGCTTTCACGATCCCTACACCTTCGATGGAGCGCAGTCTTCTGGTCGGGGATTATCTCTTTGTGAGCAAGATGAGCTATGGTTCCCGCATTCCTCAAACCCCGATCGCCTTCCCCTTCGCTCACCACACCCTTCCCTTTACGGAGAGCACCCCTTCCTTTCTGGAATGGTACACCCTCCCTTATATGCGCCTGCCTGGCCTTGATACAGTGGAGCGGAACGATGTGGTCGTTTTCAATTTTCCTGCTGGCGATACGGTGGCCACGAAAAAGCAGGCTAAGAGCTATTATCAACTGGTCCGCCAGTATGGGCGAAAGCGAGTTCATCAGAAGGAGGAGACTTTCGGGGATGTCATTTCCCGGCCAGTGGACAAGCGCGACAATTACATCAAGCGCTGTGTTGCCATTCCTGGGGATACAGTGCAGGTCATCGACGACCGATTGCACGTGAACGGCCGACCGGCGGAGCGTCCAGAGAAAGCCCAATGGACCTATTTGGTGGACGTTAAGCAACGTTTCCAGAAAGAACATTTGTTGGACGAATTCGATCTCTCGCCTCAAGGGATCCGTTACGATAGCCGTATCCGGCAGTACCGGATCGCCATGACCCGAGACTCCAAAAAGGCCCTTTCCGAACACCCCAATGTCCGAAGGATCCGAAAACGTCCCGAGATGGACCCTTCTCGCAGGCATAACGTGATCTTTCCCCATGATCCGGACCGCTCCTGGGGCCAGAAGAATTTCGGGCCCCTTTGGATCCCGAAGAAGGGAGTGACGGTGCAGCTCGATCTTGAAAACCTTCCCCTTTACGAGCGGATCATCGATACCTACGAGGGGCACGATCTGGAAGTAAAGGATGGAAAGATCTTTATCGACGGGCAAGTGAGGGATTCCTACACTTTCGAAATGGATTATTACTGGATGATGGGGGACAATCGACATAGTTCGTTGGATTCCCGCTATTGGGGATTCGTACCGGAAGATCACGTCGTAGGGGAGGCTCTTTTCATCTGGTTTTCGAAAGGTCAGTACAAGGGTATTCGCTGGAACCGTATCCTTTCGGACATCGAATAAGCCTCCATTTCCGTTGCTCTGGATGTGAAACGGTTCAGTACTCCCAAGCGAAGAAGGCCCTACCTCAAGGCTTGGTTGCGGGCGCTACTTGTAACGACCCTGCTCGTTCTTTTGCTGGCGCTCTTTGCGGTACGTTTTTTCTTCGTTCAAGGGTCCTCCATGAAGAATACCCTCCTCCCAGGGGATATGGTCTTCGTCGATAAGTTGAGCTACGGGGCGCGGCTTCCGTTCCATCCGATCGCTGTCCCCTATTCCGATCGCTTTTACATAACTTCTCTCAAACTTCCGTATATCCGCATGCCCGGTCTTTCCGGGATCCATAGGAAGGACATCATAGCCTTCGATGATCCGATGGGGCCAAAGGGAATTCCAAAGGATAAGCGAAGGGTGAGGATGCGGCGCTGCATGGGACTTCCCGGTGATACGATCGCCATATTGGGCGGTACGGTAAGGGTGAATGGAAAAGCACTGGAACCACCGGCCGGAGTGATCTTGCATTATCACATGAAGGCCCGCCGTTCGAGTCAGATCGATAGCATTTTCGAAACCCATGGGATCCTGCGGAACATCAAGCTCTCCAATCGTGGGGATCATGTAGTTCCGCTCACGCAAAAGGAGGCGAAAAGGCTTGAGAAGGATCCTGCGGTGAGTTTTGTGGACCCCTGGCGTGGAGATATGGTCCGCAAAAGCGGTTTCTTTCCACGGGATCCCGCTTACCCTTGGCGACCTGGAAAGGTTGGTCCCCTCTGGGTCCCGGAGGAAGGGGCCACGGTGGAATTGGATACTGCTTCGCTACCACTTTATAGAAGGATCATCGAGGTCTACGAGGGGCATCGCCTTAGCGTGTCGGACAGCGTGATCCGGGTTGATGGGGAGATCCGGGACAGCTACACCTTCGAAATGGACTATTTTTACGTGCTCGGTGATCCACGTCCCTATTCAAGGGATTCGAGGATCTGGGGCTTTCTGCCCGAGGATCATATTGTCGGGCGGGTTCTCTTTGTGCTCTATTCATATAGTGCTGAGGGGAGCAATAAAGGGTTTCGTTGGGACCGGACGTTCCGATCGATCGAATGACCGATGAAACAAGGGACCGTTCTATTACCGATCGTCTATGGCGGGACAGCGCTCTATTACGCCTTCCTTATCCAGGCTTCTGTGGTCCATCTGGAGGGTGAAGAGCATTTTGAAAAGCAGACCTGGCGGAACCGTTGCCGCATTCTTTCTGCGAACGGGCCTCTGGATCTAGTGGTACCGATCCGTCGCAATGGGCGTACCCGCCAAAAGATGAAGGACGTCCGGATCGCCTACGACGACCCCTGGCCTTCGCTCCATTGGCGTTCGATCACTTCGGCTTACCGCACCGCTCCTTATTTCGAATTCTTCGAGGATCGTTTCCGGGGCATCTTTCAGGAGCGTTACGAATTCCTGATCGATCTCGATCTTGCTTTCCAGAACGCTGTCCTGGAAGCTTTTCAGGTTGGTCGGACGCCTGAGCTAACCCGGGTCTATGAAAGGTCGCCGGAAGGAATGCTCGATCTTCGTTCCGTACCTCCCGCTCTTCCGGAAGAAAAGAACAAAGGAGGTGGACGTTCTCCGATCGATGTGACCGGTCCTTATCCACAGGTCTTCGATGAGCGTTTCGGTTATGTACCGGGATTGAGCGCGATCGACCTGCTCTTCAACGAAGGGCCTGCTGGGGTGGAGTACCTTCGCCATGCCGACCTCACACCGTTCTACTACGACCCTTCTTCCGAATGAACCGATCCGATCGCATACCTGCCCTCCTGATCCTATTCTTATTTCTCGCAGTGGCAGGAACAAGAGGGCAGACCCTTCAGCCCCCCAAGAAAAGCGAGCCGATCGAAGTTCCCGCCGAGAACGCATTTTATGCCGAATTGCTCGGAAGCGGTGGGGCATATTCGCTGAACTACGAACGGTCGATCTTTTTGGCCCCTCCTGTTTCCTTGCGCGGGCGGATCGGTTTTTCCTATTTCGGGGGCGGTCTTACCGTTCCGGCCCTCTTGCAATTCTCTCATCCGCTTTTGGGACCGATACGCATGGAATGGGGCGGTGGAGCGCTTTTTATTCCGGTAACAGCAGGAGGGGGGATGAACACGGATATCGCAGGGGTAGCGGGTCTCCGTTACATGAACGCTAGCGGCTTGCTCCTTCGATTGGCGTACACTCCTTTTTTCCGCACTGCTAGCGAGGATGAGCGTTGGATCCGGCATTGGGGTGGCTTTTCGGTAGGGCTTGCATTTTGAAAGAAAGGCCGGTACGATCTTCTATATTTGACGGAACGAGCACTCAAAGCGGAAATCCATGGCAAAAGCGAAAGCGGCCGATAAACAGGATCAGGACATCGAGTTCAACAAGAACGAGGACAAGATGCGCCTCAAGATCTCCGAAATGGAGAAGCGGCTGGCCGAAATTCGGCAGGGAGGTGGAAAGAAAAAGGCCGATAAAGAACACGACAAGGGCAAGCTGACAGCCCGCGAGCGTTTGGACGTTCTCTTCGACCGGGATTCGGAACGCTTGGAACTCGGGGCCTTTGCTGCAGAAGGGATGTACGAGGATCACGGGGGTTGTCCTGCAGCTGGCGTGATCGTGGAGATCGGTTATGTGAACGGGCGCCAGTGCATCGCAGTAGCAAACGATGCCACTGTAAAGGCCGGTTCCTGGTTCCCGATGACCGGCAAGAAGAACCTCCGGGCGCAGGAGATCGCCATGGAGAACCACCTTCCGATCATCTACCTGGTGGACAGTGCTGGTGTTTTTCTGCCCATGCAGGATGAGATCTTTCCCGACAAGGAGCACTTCGGGCGTATCTTCCGCAACAATGCTGTGATGTCGTCCAGGGGGATCCCCCAGATCGCAGCCGTAATGGGTAGTTGTGTGGCAGGAGGGGCTTATCTGCCCATCATGAGCGACGAATCGCTGATCGTGAACAAGACCGGAACGATCTTCCTGGCCGGTTCATACCTCGTGAAAGCCGCGATCGGTGAAGATATCGACAACGAAACCCTCGGTGGTGCGGAAACCCATTCCGAGGTCTCAGGAGTAACGGACTACAAGGCGGAGAACGACGAAGAATGCCTTAATACGATCCGGGATCTCATGGACCGGATCGGGAGCTTTGAAAAGGCCGGTTTTGACCGCAGGGAGCCGGAGCTTCCCAAGAAGGACCCTAAGGAGATCTACGGCATCTTTCCCTCGGCCACGCATAAGCCTTACGACGTTAAGGATATCATCGAGCGCTTGGTGGACGGGTCGAAGTTCACCGAGTACAAAAAAGGATATGGCAAGACCCTGGTCTGCGGCTATGGGCGGATCGATGGATGGTCCGTCGGTATAGTAGCGAACCAGCGCGAGCTTGTGAAGACCAAGAAGGGCGAGATGCAATTCGGTGGCGTGATCTATTCCGATTCGGCGGACAAAGGGGCGCGTTTCATCATGAACTGCAACCAGAAAAAGATCCCGCTGGTCTTCCTCCAGGATGTGAGCGGTTTCATGGT
Source organism: uncultured Weeksellaceae bacterium (assembly GCA_964537825.1). Taxonomy (GTDB): domain Bacteria; phylum Bacteroidota; class Bacteroidia; order Flavobacteriales_D; family CAYVSK01; genus CAZIDL01. The sequence continues at coordinate 10,216 of CAZIDL010000027.1, read as the reverse complement.
CGGATCCCGCGCGGAGCACGGGGGTATTATCAAGGATGGAGCAAAGCTCGTCAATGCCATGGCCAACTCGGTGGTGCCCAAATTCACGGTGATCATGGGCTATTCCTATGGGGCCGGCAACTACGCCATGTGCGGGAAAGCATACGATCCCAGGCTCATCGTCGGGTGGCCTACCTCGGAGATCGCTGTGATGGGAGGGTCTCAAGCTGCCAAAGTGCTCTTCCAGATCAAGGTGGCGAGCATGAAAGCGAAGGGGAAGGAAGTGAGCCAGGAAGAGGAGGATGAGCTCTTCGAACGGATCAAACAGAGCTACGAGGAGCAGACCACCCCCTATTATGCAGCAGCTCGTCTATGGACGGACGCCATCATCGATCCCACTGAGACCCGGAAGGTCCTTTCCATGGGAATAGAAGCTGCGGACCACAATCCACACATGGATAAGTACAACGTGGGGGTGATACAGACCTGAAGATCCCGGATCCCAAAAGCTAGGTTCCAGGTAACGTCGGGAAAAGTCGCGACTTTTCCCGACGTTACGGGTTGCTCCTTCCTACCTCACATCTCGCTGTCCCTACGTTACAGTTTTCTTCTCCATTCTCCTTATTTTAGTGGGAAGGATCATGGTCGAGCACTATCACATCCAACTTCCCCCTTTCCCGCTCGGGGTCCATTTGGTGACGGAGCACCTTCTACCCGAAGTGAAAGAATTCCCGGAGAAGGGGCTTATGAACCTCTTCATCCAGCACAGTTCTGCTGCTCTTGCCCTGAATGAGAACGCGGACCCCAACGTGCGCAGGGACCTGGAAAGCTATTTCGAACGAGCGGTTCCCTGGAACGAATCTTACTATACGCACGTAGAGGAAGGGCCGGACGACATGCCGGCCCATATTCGCTCGGTCCTCGTAGGTCCCTCATTAACGGTCCCTGTCGATGGCGGACGTCCGGACTTAGGGATCTGGCAGGGGGTTTACCTCTGCGAGTTCCGACAGAACGCTTCAGGCCGTCACATCGTGCTCTCCATATACAGTTGATCGTTATGCGAAGCCCTACTCATCGCCCCGAAATTCTCCTCTCTTCCGTTTTCTTCCTGCTTTCCTTTGTCGTACAGGGACAACAGCGTTGGGTTGAGCAAATGAAGGACCCGTCGGTGGGATTGGACAGCGTGCGGAACAGCTTTGAAGCGTATTGGCAGGGGGAGACCGGCCCGGGTTGGAAGCAGTTCAAACGATGGGAATACTTCGTAAGTCCAAGGATACGGTCCAAAAGGGAACGGATCACCGGTGATGCACGTTGGCGTGCCTGGAAGGCGGAGCAGGCTGAAAGAGGGGGAGTGAGTGCTAAAGGTGATTGGGATTACATCGGGAACGATGATATCCCGATGTACGGCGGTGCAGGACGTATCAATTGCATCACCGTCCATCCGAAAGAGCCCCAGACGATCTTTGCAGGTTCTGCATCGGGAGGGCTTTGGAAGTCCACCGACGACGGGATGACCTGGATACCCATGACTGATGATCAACCGGTCCTCGGTGTTTCTCAGTTGGTCATCCACCCCAGCGATCCCGATACGATGTACATGGCCACCGGTGATGGAGATGGTACGGACACCTACAGCATCGGTATCCTGAAGACGAAGGACGGGGGGACGAGCTGGAGCACAGTAGGCTGGACTTTCACCCAATCGGATAACGTGAAGGTCCATCATTTGGTGATGAACCCGAAGGATCCGAGCATCCTTCTCGTTTCCACCAACAATGGGCTCTATAAGACGCTGAACGGGGGCAAGGATTGGTACAAGGTCGCCAACGGACGATATGGCGATATCGCTTATAAACCCGGAGATACCTCGGTCGTCTATTCGGCGCGCTCCGGAAGTTCGGCCTTTATGCGTTCCAACGATGGAGGGGAGAGCTTTTCGGTGGTCTCAATAGGTACGCCTGCATCATCGGATATCGGGCGCCTCGAGATCGCAGTGAGCCAAGCAGATCCATCCCGCGTTTATTTCGTGGCCGGAGATGCCTCTAGTCAGGGCTTCTATGGGTTGTACCGTTCCGACGATGCAGGCCAGTCCTTCACCCTTACGACCGATACGCCGAACGTGCTCGGGTATAGTCCGGATGGAAGCGGGAGCGGTGGACAGGCGTGGTATGATCTTGCCATTACGGCTCATCCCCAGAATGCTGATCATTTGTACGTGGGAGGGATCAACATCTGGCGTTCCACGGACGGTGGTCAGAACTTCGATATCCGGACCCATTGGTGGGGTGCGCAGAACATCGCGGATGTTCATGCCGACCAGCATCACCTGAGCGTCGATCGGAACGGTCGCTTGTGGGCTGGGAATGACGGGGGTGTTTTCATGAGCCCTGATCTGGGGGATTCCTGGAACGATCGGAGCGATGGGCTTCATATCGCCCAGCTCTACAGGCTCGGGCAATCAGCGACAGACCCTGAGCTCATCCTCACAGGATGGCAGGACAACGGGACGAATCGCAGAAATTCGGACACTGCGTGGTATCGGGTGATCGGTGGGGATGGGATGGAGTGCATCATCGACCATAGCGATCCTTCGACCATGTACGGCACCCTTTATTTCGGACGGCTTTACCGTTCGAAGGATAAGGGAAGTTCCTTCAGTACCATCGTCCGTTCGGACAGTTCAGGGGTGCATGAGAGCGGTGGATGGGTAACCCCTTATATGATGGATCCCCAGAACAGCAATGAGCTCGTGATCGGTAAAAAAGATCTCTACAAGAGTACGGATCAGGGGGATTCCTGGTGGAAGCTCAATTCCGGTCCTATGGGAAGTGGGAACTTCAAAACCCTTGCTCAATGCAATTCAGCTCCCGGACATATATACGCGGCCAAGCATAGCACCCTTTGGAAGCGGGTCATTTCCTCTTCTTCCTTTGTGGAACGCGATTCGGGACTGCCGGTCGCCCAGCTTTCGATCACGCATCTGGAAGCGCATAAAGAGGATCCCTACAAGGCTTGGGTCACGTTCTCGGGTTATGAAGCCCAAAAGAAGGTCTATTATACTTCGGATGGAGGGAAGAGCTGGTCGAACCGTTCCCAAGGGCTGCCCAATGTTCCTGCCAATTGTGTGGTCCATGCACCCGGCTCGCCGGATAGGGTCTATGTAGGGACCGATCTGGGCGTCTATTATCGCGACAGCACGATGAACACGTTCAAGCCCTTCAACGATGGGCTTCCGAACGTGATCGTCAACGAGCTGGCCGTTCACAAAGGCGCCAAAGAAATACGGGCGGCCACCTATGGTCGAGGGTTGTGGAGCTCGGAACTTCCGGGTTATGAGCCATTGTCCGTCGGGGCCCCTTCAAGTTCGGGTGAAATAGAGCTGTACCCGAATCCCAGCGATGGACGCTTGAAGGGACGGCTCCAGGGAGTGAACCATCGGATCGAACTCGTGGTCCGGGATGCTTCAGGGCGTCCGGTTCAAAAGGAGCGCATCGATGCGGGACGAAGCCGTTTTCATATCGACCTGAGCCATTTGGAGAGTGGCCTTTACTTCGTCCGCGTTCTAATGGAAGACGGAGCGGTCACGAAGAAGGTGATGCTGCGCTGAATCCTTATCAGGAAAGGTGACGGCCGTGGCTCGTTCGTTTTATCCCTTTAATAAACCGATAGACCAAAAAAGACCGGCTGGAGGATTGTTGATTCCAACCGGTCTTTTCCGATCCATAAGGACCTAGAGATCCTGCTTTAGAGCTTTAGTCCGATGGTCATCCCGTAAACATTGGTCCTCAGGGTTTCGATCGTAGATTCTTCGGATAGCACGCTGCAATAACGATACTCAAAGCCGACAGCGAGAATGCTGTAATGCCATTTCACCTGTGGTCCCACCTTGAGGCCAAAACCTGCACCTCCATCATCAAGGTCTGAAGAATATCCGATCATAATATTCGGTCCGAAATTCACGTTAGCATCGATGCCCATATTTTCGTTCAACTTCATGGCCATTCCGATCCCAGGGTTCACGAAGGAGAAGTTCAGGGCATTGTAACTAAAACTTTCACTTCCGATTTCATCCTCAACGGACACCTGAATTCCATGGACGCCGAACCAATTCACATCCATTCCCAGCCGAAAGTCCTTCGAATCGTCGCCGAAGTAGAATTTGTTCCCAAGTTTGAGACCGTAAGCAAAACCGCTCTCCGATAGGAAAGAGTTTTCGCCTCGTTCACTTACCGATACTTCACTACTCCCATAAGAACTGATCCCCAAAAGGGTCTCGAAATAAAACCCACCCTTGGTGGTTTTGTGTTCTTGCCCTTTAAGCGCAGGGGCAGTGAGCAAAGCGGCGATGAGGAAAAGAAAGGGTAATTGCTTGCGTATCATAGAAAGGGTCTTTGATTTGAGTTCCTTCTTTTTCCGTCTTTGAAACCCGACTTTCGGTCGGATCATGCTATTTTGGGAAAAGAGGCTTTGTTTACTCGGTCCAAAGCTAAAACAATATGGGAAGAACGCCAACTATTCTTTAAAGTTCTCGATCCCTTTTTGCATCCATTCCGCAAAGGCCTTGACGTTGGGTTCGTATCCCGTTGGTTCCACCAGCTCCTTCCCCTGATGGTCGAGGAGCACATAATAGGGCTGGGTGTTGACGCCGAAGCGTTTGGCCTGAAAGTAGCTCCATTTGTTCCCCACCGTTTCCAATTTTCGTTCTTCCCCGTTCAAGGTCACGGTCTTTTGTTCGCTTTCCGGGAGTTCGCTACGCTCATCCACATAGAGCGAAGCGAGCACGACCTCATTGCGGAGTTTGCTTAGCACCGGGGTTTCGGACCATACATTCTCTTCCATCTTCCGGCAATTCACGCAAGCCCAACCAGTAAAGTCGAGCATGAGGGGTTTGTCCACTTTTTTGGCGTGAGCCAATGCTTTCTGATAGTCGTGAAAACAATCCAGTCCCAGCGGGCATTGCCCGTGCTCGGAGCTTTTTTCATTTCCCCCGCTGCTCCTTCCTTTTTCAGAATGTCCTCCGCTTCTGCTACCCGTTTTCCATTCGCTGTAGAACTTGGGCGGGGGAAAGCCACTTATCAGTTTGAGGGGTGCTCCGAAAAGACCGGGGATAAGGTAGAGGGTGAAGATGATCGAAGCGGTGGCGAAGAGCAGTCGAGGTACGGACAACTTGGGCAATTCCGAATCGTTCGGCGTCCGGAAAAGACCGAGCAGGTAAAAGCCCATGACGCCGAAGATCCCGATCCAGATGGCCAGGAAGAGTTCCCGTTTGAGGAGCCCTGCTTGCATTACAAGGTCTGCGTTCGAAAGGAACTTGAAAGCCAGGGCCAGCTCGAGAAAGCCGAGCGTGACCTTGACCGTATTCATCCAACCGCCCGATTGCGGGAGTGAATTGAGCCAAGCCGGGAAGCCAGCGAAGAGGCCGAAGGGGAGGGCCAGAGCCAACGAGAACCCTCCCATACCAACCACCGGTGCGATCCCTCCTTGAGAGGCCGTTTGTACCAAAAGGGGGCCGATGATCGGAGCGGTACAGGAAAAAGAAACGAGGGTTAACACAAAGGCCATGAAGAAGATACCGATCAGCCCGCCTTTGTCAGCCATCTTGTCCGAACGGTCGATCCAGCTTTCGGGGAGGTTCAGGTCGAAACCTCCGAGGAAGGAGATGGCGAAGAAGAGGATGATCACGAAGAAGAAGATGTTCATGTAAGGATCCGTCGAGATCGCGTTCATAGCTCCCGGCCCCAGGAAGAGCGTAATGATGTAGCCGAGGGCCGTATAGATGAAAATGATGGAGAGGGAATAAGTGATCGCGTTGCGGATCCCTTTGGCCCGGGTGGGGCTTTGCTTGGTGAAGAAGCTGACCGTGAGGGGGATCATCGGGAAAACGCAGGGCGTAAGCAGGGCTGCGAATCCACCCGCAAAGCAGAGCAGAAAGGTCCAAAAAAGGCTCCGTCGTTCCTGCTCCTTCTCCCTTTCTTCCTTTGCTGATCCCTCTGCCTTTGTTTCTTCGCTCAGCTTGGGGCTGCCTTTGACCGCATTGCTCAGATCCGCTCCCAGTTCGACCGTCTTCGGGATCGTACAGCGTTCGTCATCGCAGGCCATGAACTCCACCGCTACGCGAGCGGAATCGGCTGCATCTTTTGCCAGCTCCAGCGTTTGTTCGAAGATCGCGGAGTCCTCGTAATAACGGAGCTTGCGTTGATAATTCTCGTCGTAGGCTTCAAGAGGCTTCTGCTCCTGAAGCTTCCCTATCAGGTGTTGTCCTTTTCCTTCTTTCACCTTGATGGAGGTGGCTACCGGGCCGTCCCCTTCTTTTAGCTCCATGGCATAGAGGTGCCATCCTTTATCGATCCGAGCTTTTGCACGCAGCAAATAACGCCCCTCATCGAGCTCGAAGGCATGGAGGGACCAGTCCACCGGATCGACCATTTCCTTTTCATCGGAACTGTCCGGTGCGATGGCGCCTTGCTTTTTTTGACCTTCCCCGCCGGTTTTTTCGCCTTTTTTCTCTTTCCCTGGAAGGCGGAAACTGAACGTCTTTTTGTCCGGGGGAAGGCAGCGCTCATCATCGCAGACCATGAACTCGATGCTTCCTGCGATCCGTACACTGTCTGGCCCTTCTACCTTCACTTTGCGCGTGAAATGCGCTTTCCCTTTAAAGAAATTCAATTCGTTCCCCGAGATCGGGTCGGGTTCTGTGACCACTCCGACTTCCTTCACCTTGCCCGGGAATGTGACCCCTTCCTCCTCTTCGAATTCCACCACAGTCGGGAGGGGAGTGGCATCCTCCGGAAGGTTCTGGGAATACATGTGCCACCCTTCGTCCAGGTCCGCTTTAAGATGAAGCTTATACGTCCCCGTGCTCACCTTTTCGGAACTGAAGTTCCAGGATACGGGATCCAGCATTTGCCCATCAGCGACAAAAGGAGATAAGCCAAGAAGGCTCAGAAGAAGGAGAGCGTTTCGAAAAAAAGGAAGCCGCATTTACTATGCTCTAAGCCGATCAAATGTAGCAAAGCCGAGCAGCATAAGCTTCTTCGTCCCTTTAAAGGGATCTAAAAAATGGAGAAAGGGGCGATGAACCGATCGAAGCGAGGGTGTTGCGTGATCAGACGATCCGGACCTCCCGGATCCGGTGGATCGGAATGGTCTTGCCGTGCTTCAAAGAGATGTTCTTATCGCCGGTCGCCCAGATCGTGGTCTCTATTTTTTTCACGGCTTCATCGTCCTGGAATACGATCTTGAATTTGGTTTGCTCAGTGTTCCCCATCGAAGTGGCGCGTTCGAGCATTTTGCGCCGGTCCGCGATCGCCGCTGGATCGTTCAGGACCTCTTCGGAAGGGAATTCGCATCGATCGACCGATTCTTTATCGATCTCGCGCGCTTCGGTATCAGTGGCCATAACGAAAGGATTTTGTTCCAAGAGATACGAGCTTCTTTTCGAGAAAGTTTCGAACCCTTCCGCTAAGACCTATTGTCCCTGCCTGACTGACATTGCTCCGGAAGGTGGCCCATGAGCGTCCTTTCCACGATCCGCGTTCATCCGCGTATTCTGCGGTCAATGGCTCAGCCCCTGGAAGTTTCTCGATCCCTTCTCGTTTCTTGGGGGATAAGTTTAAGTTCAGAACCCCTCGTAATGCACCCGCAGCACTTTCTTCGAACCGGTTATGACCTTGTAACGCTCGTCGATCGTAGTCCCGACGACCCAAAGGACCCGTTCCTCAGCATCGCAGAGGACCAATGCCCGCTCTTTTTCGTGGGCGGGCCATTTCCGATCGGTCAAATGTTCCATCACCGTCTTGCTCCCTCCCTTCATTCCAAGAGGGCGAAAGCGATCACCGCTCCGTACCTTTCGCAAGGTGAGCGGAAAACGGAGCCCATCGAGGTCCAGGTGTGCTTCATGATGGTCGTCCGAGTGATCGTTCGCTGCTTCTTTCACCTCAAATTCGAGCGGACCGCAACGAAGTTCCTCCGGACTTTTGATCCGCCATCCATCTTCAGGGACCTTTGATCCGGCTCTCCGGAAGAGAATGAAATGCTGTCTATCGCGTAAAAGAGCCCATTCCACGCCTTCGACCCGGGCGCCAGAGCCTCCCTCGAGCCCCTCCAAAAGCTTATCAGCTTGCTCCGGGGGGATGTCGAAGGGACGCAAGAGCTCGAAAAGGAGGAACCGGGGGCTGCCGCTTGCTTTCAGGGCGGCTTTCGGGATCCGGTATTCATCGGGACCGGTCTTTTGAAGAATCTGCTCCCTTTCTTTTTCTCCAGCCTCTTCAAGGAAATCCCCGGCCTCCTCGAGAAGCTCCATGCTTCGCAAAAGGGCATCCTCTTGAGCGGAGAAAGCATTGTGAAAAGGGGGTAAGAGTTCCTGACGGATCCGGTTGCGGAGGTAATGCAGAGATCGGTTGGAAGGATCCTCCCGGAAAAGGATCCCTTTTTCATCGGCATAGGCGTGGATCCGCTTTTTCCAGGTGCGGTTCAGGGGGCGGATCACCCCCTCCTTTTCGGTCGGGATGCCCATGACCCCTCGAAAGCCGCTACCTCTGAGCAATCCCATAAGGACGGTCTCCAGCCGATCGTCCGCCTGGTGGGCGGTAGCTATGCCAGTAAGCTTCAGTTCTTCAAGGTATTCGTAAAGCCAGCGATAACGTTCTTCCCGGAAGAAATGCTGGATCCCCTTTTCCGGTGTCTCAGCTGGAGCTTGGAGCCGCACTGGGTAAAAGGGGAGCTCCCGGGCTTTGCTCGCCTCCTGCACCAGCTCGAGGTCTTTTTGTCCATCATCCCCCCGCATCCCGTGATCGAAATGGAGTACTGCTCCTGCATGACCGCTTCGATGGAGGAGGTCCAGCATCACCATCGAATCCACTCCTCCTGAAACGGCCAATAAGAGGCTTCCCGAACCTGGTCTTAGCTTGCTCTTTCCTAGCAGGTCGCAGACCTCTTGGAGCAGTTCCTCCTTCATCCCAGGACCTGTTTTAAGGCTTCCGCTTTCAGAAGGCATTCCTCGTATTCTTGTTGCGGATCTGATCGGGCTGTGATCGCTCCACCTACCATCGCCGAGATATATGGTCGATCGGCATCGTACAGCAGGCTTCGGATCACTACGTTGAGGTCCCAATTTCCTTCAGGATCCACATAGCCTACCGAACCTGAATAAAGTCCCCTCCGCATTCCTTCCCAGGCTTCTATCAATTCCATGGCCCGGATCTTCGGGGCTCCGGTCATCGAACCCATCGGAAAGGCATTTCGGATCACGTCCACTGCGGCCTGCCCAGGAGCGATCCTCGACCGGATGCTCGATATCATCTGGTGGACGGTGGGGAAGGGGTATACGCCGCAGAGCTCTTCTACTTCCACTGAGCCTTTGGCGGCCGTCCGTGACAGATCGTTGCGCACGAGGTCCACGATCATGATGTTCTCCGCCCGTTCTTTAGGGTCGGAGCGAAGCTTTTCGGCCCGTTCCCGATCCGCTTGGGGATCTCGCTCCCTCGGGGCGGTCCCTTTGATGGGTTGGGCGAGGACCTTCCCCTTTTGGATGCGAAGAAAGCGCTCCGGGCTCGCACAGATCAGATGCACGTTCGCTGAACGGTAATAGGCTGCCATCGGAGCCTGGGCTATCCCCTGAAGTTCGGTAAAGGTCCGGAAAGGGTCGATAGGGGCTTCAGCGTAGAATTCCTGGCAATAATTGACCTCGTAGATCGAGCCGTGCTGGATCTCCTTTTGGAGGGCCTGGACCGCACGGAGGTATTCCTTTTCCTCCGTTCGGGGTTGAAGATGCAGTTCTGGTCCGCTCCGTTCTGTTCCGATCCCCTTGCTCAAGGATCGATGAAGCTCTTTCGCTTCCGCTTCGCTGGAACGATCTGGAAGGAATTCCGCTAGGGAGCGTCCTGTTTCCATCCGGAAGAGCACCCGGGGGCGGAAGGCGTGAAGGACCGGAAAGGATATACTGCGGGGAATGCTCGTGTTGAGCGATTCCAATTCGTCCTTGAGTTCGTAGGAGAGGGCCATGAAAGCCCAATCGTTCTTTTCGGCGATGAAGCCCTTGAGTTCGTCGAACGCCCTTCCGGGACTTTCGATGCGCAATTCCTCTGCCGATCCGATAGCCAGAAGCCCTTTTTCCGCTTCATTTCCCGAATGAAGGAAGACCACTGCTTCATCCGTCAGCTCTGTGGGGTCCGAAGGAGGAAAAGGGAGGGGAGGCAGGACGAGTCGTTCGCGCATGCCTTCGAAATTAAGCCGATCC
>CAZIDL010000026.1:0-31492 GCA_964537825.1 uncultured Weeksellaceae bacterium | reverse complement strand
CACTTTCCAGGAGGAGGTCGACGAGCAGACCGGCTTCAAGGAGAAGGTCATCGTGGAATCCCGGAAGAAGAAGATCAACCCGATGATCCGGATCATCGACAAGAATAAAAAGCAGAAGGAAGAGCTTCGCTCCTACAACCTTCCGGTCGGAGCTCACGTGATGGTGAACGAGGACGACGATATCGAGGCCGGGGATGTGCTCGTGAAAATACCGCGCGAGACCGGCAAATCCGGGGACATTACCGGGGGGCTGCCGAGGGTTACCGAGCTCTTCGAAGCCCGAAACCCTTCCAACCCGGCCATTGTCTCCGAGATCGATGGCATCGTCAGTTTCGGGAAGATCAAGCGGGGCAACCGTGAGGTCATCGTCGAATCGAAGACGGGCGAACAGAAGAAGTACCTCATCTCGCTTTCCAAGCACATCCTCGTTCAGGAGAACGACTTTGTCAAAGCTGGTCAACCCCTCTCGGACGGGGCTATTACCCCGGCGGATATCCTTGCAGTGGAAGGACCCACAGCCGTTCAGGAGTACATCGTGAACGAGATCCAAGAGGTGTACCGGCTGCAGGGTGTGAAGATCAATGACAAACACTTCGAAGTGGTGGTTCGCCAGATGATGCGGAAGGTGATCATCGAAGACCCAGGGGATACACGTTTCCTGGAGAAACAGGGCGTTCTCAAGACGAGCTTCAAAGAGGAGAACGATTGGATCTTCGGACGAAAGGTCGTAGAGGATTCCGGCGACTCCAACGACTTGAAGGAAGGTCAGATCGTGACCGCCCGCGAGTTGAGGGATGAGAACTCCGCGCTCAAGCGTAAGGACCTCAAGCCTGTCACCGCACGCGATGCGATCCCGGCCACTTCCCGCCCCATGCTCCAGGGGATCACCAAGGCTTCCCTTCAGACCAAGTCCTTCATTTCAGCCGCTTCTTTCCAGGAGACCACGAAGGTGCTCAACGAAGCTGCGGTCAATGGAAGCGAAGATCATCTGCTCGGCCTCAAGGAGAACGTGATCGTCGGGCACAAGATCCCTGCAGGGACCGGCCTCCGGGAGTTCGACAACATGTTCGTTGCCAACAAGGAGGAATATGAACAGATGAGCTCCGAAAGCGAAGAGGAAGGGGAGCGAGAAAGGGAAGAAGTCGGAAGAGAAGAGCGATAAAGCAATAGCCATATGGCCCAGGAACAAGATCCGAACGATCCTTCTCAGGATCAAGGGGAACAGTTGAACATCGAACTGCCGGAGGACGTCGCCGAGGGGACCTACTCCAATCTGGCTATCATTACCCACTCCAATGCCGAGTTCGTTCTCGATTTCGTGCGGGTGATGCCAGGAACCCCGAAATCCAAAGTGAAGTCGAGGGTCCTTTTGACCCCTCAGCATGCAAAGCGGTTGATGAACGCGTTGGCTGATAACCTCAAGAAGTATGAGGAGGTCAACGGTCCCATTAGCGAACCCTCAGAGGGAGGTGGTGAAGGGATCCCGATGAACTTTGGGGGTCCTACTGCAAAAGCCTGATCCTTATTCCAGCGGACGGTCGTTGAAGATCAGATGGCCGAAGCTGAAAAGGAAACTCCAAGGCTCGTCATTCCCTTCATAATAGTTGAGGGTCAGGCTTATCGGTCCGATCGGGGAATGGTATACCAGACTTCCGGACCCGATGTAGTTCCGGCTCGAAAGGATGGGGCCGAAAGAGGGTTTTAGATCCGGCTTTTTCTTGATGGGGCGATAAGGCTGGAATACGTATCCTTCAAGGCGAAAGTCCAGATTGTTCGTGATGTTCACGACGTTCTGAAGGCCTCCGCCCAAGTATTTGTAGGCCCTAAATCCGTGGAGGAAAAGGGTTTTGCTCTCGGGAATGGGTTGATAGGCAGGTGCTGATAGGATCGTTCCGGAATAATTGTCGAAAAAAGGTTGGCTCGAGTAGACCCCTTCTATAGAGAATCCGAGATGGAGCCAGCCCTTCCGCTTGTAATAGTTCTGGTAGCGGAATTTGATCTGGGGCCATTCATGGAACGAGAAACTGCTGTCCTTATCCTTTGCGGTCGATCCGGGGATCGTACTCTCCTTTCCCTCAACCCAGCGTGCACGGATCGCTAAATAAGAGCCTTTGTTCGGGTATTGCTTGCGGTTCAAGGTGCTGCGTTCCCAGGATGCTCCCACCGTCCAGTGGTCTAATCGCGTCTCATCTGCGGTATCGGTCGAGGTGAAGTTCTCGGCCTGGTAATATTGGTTCTGAATGCGACCGATCTTCCCATCGAATACCAGTTTCCCTTTTGTTCCGGTGGGGGTCCCGGCTCTGACCCCTGCATATCGTTCCTCCTGTACGAGGAAAGAAGGACGTACATCTTCGAAGAAGGCCGTCCTGCTCTTGAAATAATCCCAACGATTGAAGGTGAACAAAGGCTCAAGGTAGATCGGGGGGTCGATGGGGAAATCGAATCGTCCTCTTGCCTGAACTGACCCATAGTATTTTCCGAAATACGAATTGAGGTTGAGCGAAAAAGAGACTTTTCCGAGATAATTGTATTGCAAGCCCACGTACCCCATGTTGATCGGGCGTGACGAAACATTCCCCCCGAATTCCACAAAGATGTCCTTTTCTCGCTCAACATCGAGCTTCAGGGTGAATGCGTCCTTAGCTTCATCGTAATGAGCCGTGGGAAAAAGGCTTTTGATCTTGCTGTCACTATATACCCTGAAATATTTAGGGCGGAAGGCTTTCATGCTCAAAGGGAGCTCCTGGATATTGAGCACCTTCTTGACATAGTTGGCCCGGACATCGTTCAGTCCCTCGATGCGTACTTCGCCGAATTTCAATTCCGGAAATGAACTGCGGAACCCATCCCGCGCATTTTCAAGGGAGTCTTGATCGGTCCTTGCTGAGATCATCTCCTGAATGGTGTCAATACGGGTGAGTGCCGCTTTGTACCCGCGTCCGACGGAGGTGGCTATGTTCGAGAAATCAAAGGTTGATGTCCGGTCATTAGGTTCGATGATGATATGGTCCGTAGCCAATTCCGAATAATTGGTCCGGTCCATCAACATGTTCTTAACCTGAGAGACGACGTCTCCTTTTTTCGGTGGAGGCACGTTATCAGAGACGTTGCTCCCGATGATGATATCCGGTTCGAACGCGTCTTCCATCACATCGACTGGAAAATTGTTGTAAAGCCCTCCATCGAAGAGGAGGCGGCCGTCCACTTCGATGGGGCGCAGGTAGAAGGGATAGGACATCGAAGCCCGGACCGCTTCATTGAGGTTCCCCTCTTTAAAGATCACTTTTTCTTTGGCCTGGACGTCCGATGCGATGCAACGGAAGGGGACGAAGAGGCTGTCGAAGTTATGACCTGCTGCAGCGGCTGGTCGGGCAAAGCGTTCCATTAGGGCTAGATCCATCATGAGGGGATCGATCAGGTTGGTGGGCAAACTGGTCTGGATCAGAGAATCCTTAAAGAACTTGAGCGTAACGAGGGAAGCGTTCTGCTCAGGTTCTTTGAAGAAATAGCTGAAGCGCTCCGGTATCTTTCCGCGGGCCATTTGCTGAAAGCGATAAGAGCGGACCATCGAATCGATCGCTGAGGGTGAATAGCCCGACGCATAGAGGGCTCCGATATAAGCCCCCATCGAGGTGCCGGTGATGTAGTCGATGGGTATGTTGTGCTCTTCAAGGGCTTTGAGGACCCCCACATGAGAAAGAGCAGCAGCCCCACCACCACTCAGCACAACCCCTACTTCCTGCTTTTGAGCAGAGGCCAAAAGTGGAATCAGAAGGAGAAGGGTCGCAATGCTCCTTTTTATAAGCATTCGGGGATCAATATCCGAATAATGGACAAATCTAAGGAAAGCACCTGCTTTTAGGCTTTAAAGATCTTGCTAGCTTTGAGAGGGTGCTCAAGCAACTAAGCCGCTGATCGTTCGTCATCATATGATCAGGACGCCCCCCGCAATAATAAATAAACTCCGGAGACCCCTTTTATGAAGGAACGTGGCCTTATCGTTTCACTGTTCTTACTCCTTTTCCTGAGCTTCGAGGTTCATGCTGAGCTGCTTCGGGTCACCAACCTTTCAGGTAGCGGTCAGAATTCGTTGCGCGATCGGATCGAAAATGATGCAGCTGGCGGGGATACGGTTTGGGTCGATGTGTCCGGGACCGTTTCGATCGGTTCACCGATCAACATCAACACCCCAGTGACGATCCTGGGACCGATGCCCACCCACCTTACGATCGATGCCGGAAGTAGCCGCCATTTCGTAGTGAACCATCCTAACGGGGTTACCAAATTGAGAGGGGTTCGTCTTATTAATGGCAATTCGGGTGCTTCTGCTGGTGGATCCATCCTGATCCAGGACGGGACCCTGCGCCTGCGGAATGCATTGATCGAGGATAGCAAAGCCGAAGCGGACGGAGGAGGCATCGCCAACATGGACACCTTGTACCTGAGGAAGACCACTTTTCTGAATTGTAGTACCCAGACCGGAGGCGATGGAGGGGCTTTGTATTCCAAAGGAGGGGTTTGGGCTCAGACTTGCACTTTTTCCCAGAACCATGCGGTCGACAATGGAGGAGCTTTCCTTAACGACAGCGGTCTGGGAAGGGTGAGAAATTCCACCATCATTCACAATAGCGCTGGGGGCGATGGTGGTGGTATCGTTCATATCGCTCCGGACAATGCCATCCTAACCCATAGCATCGTGGAATACAATGATGCGGGGATGAGCGGTCCCAACATGTACACCCCGAGTTCCGATACGATCGACTCCTACGGCTACAATCTGATCCCGGATACCAGCGGGGCCAATTTTGATGCTGGAGCTGGGGAATTGCTACAAGGGCCTGAGACCAGCGGGATCTCGGATAGTTCAGCGATCGATACGAACGGTTACGGGATGCGATATTACTTGCTCCCTGATACGAGCGATGCGATCGATACCGGCGTTTTGAACGGGACCCTTATCAAAAGCGACCAACGCTTTGCTCCCCGCCCGATCGATGGCGAAAAGAACGGGGTCAACAGGAGGGATATCGGAGCGGTCGAGTACACACCGTATATCGTGAAAAGCAATGGTTCCATCATCGGGATGACCCTGCGGGATGCGATCAACGATATCAATTCGAGAAGTAGTCCGCCCTATTACGTCAGCTTTGACCTTCCTTCAGGAGCAACTGTGCTGGACCATCCAAGTTCCCTTCCATACGAGGTTGCGCAGCGGGTCGTTATCGACGGATGGTCGCAACCCGGAAGTGAAGTGCCCGGTCCCAATGATCCGACGCAGTCGGGTGCTCAGGTCAGTAAAGGAACGCCCGTGGTCGGGGTGGATGGGAGTGTTAATCTTGTGTCAACGGGTTTTCTTTTCAAGAGCGGTGCGAACAAGTCCGTCCTCCGCGGTATATCGGTCATCGGGCACACTTACAGCGGGGTTGAGGTGCGATCGGACACGATGATCATCCGGGGGAATCATATAGGGGTTTCTACGCCCGGGGATGGAAGTAGTGGTAAGGAAAATACCGACAATGGCATCGTTCTCACCTCAGGAGCATCGATGTCGTTCACCGGGGGGGTTCGTCATTTTCAGAGAAATGTTTTTGGTATGCCCGAGGGAAGGCATATCAGTTTCAATGATGATGCCGGGACTTGGCATCGGGTCATGGGGAACTTCTTTGGCATTACAGCGGATGGAGCAAATCCGATCGCCGTTGGAGGAGGGGTCATCGGGATCCGTATTGCGAACGAGCAGACCTTCGTCGGCAGTAAGCGCCTTGCTGGAAAGAATATCGTCAGTGGGAATCAGGACGTTGGTATCAGTATCACCGGGGTGTCTTATCAAGCAAAGAAGCATCGCATCGCTCACAATCGGATCGGTACCGACTACAAAGGGATGAATAATATAGGTAATGGAGGGGCAGGTATATCTGCTCAATACGCTGGAAGCAATCGCTACATCGGCAATCTGGTGTCCGGAAATGCAGGGGATGGAGTGGTTTTGGGTGCTGACACGGATTCTTCCATCTTGAGGAACAATACGATCGGCTTGGCTTCTGACGATTCGACCGTTATCTCCAATGGTAAGGATGGAGTATGGGTTGCGGATAGTACGCGTTCTCATCGTATCGGTGAAAACAAGCTCGGCGGGCCGAGCAACCTCATCAGTGGCAATAGCGGAAACGGAATCTATCTTCAGGGGGCTGATCACGAGGTCCAGGGGAATTACATAGGGCTTAAAGAGCAAGGGTTGGATACGGCATCCAATCTCGCTAATGGGATAGCGGTCGCTTATTGCGATAGTTGCCTGATCGGAGGGAGCAGGGATTCTACAGGAAATGTGATCTCGGGGAACGATTCCTCAGGGATCGTGAAAAGGGATACCGGGAGCTTGATCGTGCAAGGGAATTATATCGGAACATCCTCGGACCAAGGATCCTCCATACCCAATGGGCAGCATGGGGTGCATATCGATCACGCCACAAGCCGATCCATTATCGGTGCTACGGACAGTTCGAGGGGTAATGTGATCGCCGGGAACGATTCGGACGGGGTTCGGATCGAGAACGGTTCATCCTACACATTAGGCCATCTCGTGGGGAACAATTTCATCGGGATCGATGACAGTTCGAGTGAGACGAGCCTGGGGAATGGTATGGCCGGGGTCAGGGTTAATGGGGATTCCAACAGCATCGGTTCGGACCTTGGATACGGGAACCATATCGCCTACAATCAAGGTGCAGGGATCCGAATGGATTCGACCCGATATGGGAATCACTTTTTTGAGAACCAGATCCATAACAACGGCGGACTGGGGATCGATCTGGGCGGAGATGGAGTGACCGTCTACGATGCTGGTGATGGGGACGATGGACCCAATGATCTTATGAACCACCACACGGAGATATTGGGTTTGTCGAGTTGTGGAGGGCAAACGACCGTTCGTTTCGTTTACAATGGCCGCCCCTATGAAGAATTCCGAGTGGAATTCTACAAAGTGCTCGGGGGAAATGTGGACCCTAGTGGGTATGGGGAAGGGGACCGTTTTCTAGCGGCCGATTCGGTCTTCACAAGCTTTGGGAGCCTCAGTCCGGACACCTTCACCGTGAGCTTTACTCCGGCTTTCAATATGGCCCCTTCCGATTCCCTCACGGCAACGATGACCAATACCGGCAACCATTCGACCTCGGAGTTCGGACCAAATTTCGCCGCCGATTCCCTTTCCTTGCAGCTCGATTCGATCGACTCGGTATCCTGTGCCGGTGATTCTGATGCGGTAGGGTACGTCTCCGCAAGCGGAGGGATCGATCCTTACGAGGTGACATGGTACGATAGTTCTGCTAGTACGGTCGTGGATACGAGTTCGACGGTGGACAGCCTTTGGCCCGGGACCTATCAGGTTGTGCTTGTGGACGATGTCGGATGTGAGGACACGCTAGAGGTTGTGATCCCAACGGCGGACACCTTGCTCGTGGATGCCGGTTCTGATACCACGATATGCGAAGGGGATACGGTGCAACTCGGAGGAAGCCCCACCGCTGACAAAGGGACTACCCCCTATGATATTTCCTGGAGCGATTCTGCCTCCCTGGATAGCGATACGATCGCTGCTCCGAATGCCTTTCCGATCGATACGACGACCTATAAGGTGGTGGTAACGGATGCGGAAGGATGCAAGGACAGCGCTCAGGTGCTCGTCGAAGTGAATCCATCTTCTACGGCTCCTACGGGGGCTTCTGCTACTTCCGATACCATTTGCCAAGGGGATAGTTCCGATCTTAACGCATCGGGCGGAAGCTTGGGGACCATGGCCACTTATGAATGGTACAGTGGAAGCTGTGGGGGGACTTCGGTCGGAAGTGGAACGAATGTGACCGTGGGCCCTGGTACCAGTACGACCTATTATGTTCGGATCGAAGGTGATTGCGACACCACTTCTTGCCAAAATGTTACCGTCTTTGTGAAGGATACTTCTGATGCTCCTTCTAGTGCTTCTGCCACTCAGACCAGCATATGTCCTGGAGATACCACCACCCTAAGCCAGAGCGGAGGAGTCGCTGGTACAGGCGGTTCCATGGAGTGGTACAGTGGAAGTTGTGGAGGAGTGAGTGTTGGGAGTGGAGGAACCATCGATGTAGCTCCCACCGATACGACCACTTATTATGTACGCGCTGAAGCTGATTGCGATACCACCGTTTGCCAGAGTGTGACGATCGATGTGAAGGACACGTCCCAGGCTCCGGTTTCCGTCGGTGTGTCTCCGAACGATACCATCTGTCAAGGGGAAAGCGTCACCCTTTCTCAAAGCGGCGGTTCGCTCGGTACGGGAGCTTCTTATGAATGGTACAAAGGGGGGTGCGGGCTCGTGAGTGTTGGCACTGGAGGATCGATAACGGTCTTACCAGCTACATCGGACATTTATTATGTGAGAGCGGAAAGTAGCTGTGATACCACAGCTTGCGCTAGTTTATCGGTTGTAGTCCAGGACAGTTCGCAAGGTCCGACTGGCGCCTCGGCTTCTCCTGACACGATATGCCCCGGGAACAGCACCACGCTCACCTTGAGTGGTGGGACCCTTGGTACGAATGCTACTTACGAGTGGTATACCGGTTCGTGTGGAGGTACTGCTTATGCGACGGGCGATACGGTGAGTGCTTCCCCCAGTAGTACCACGACCTACTATGGTCGCATCGAAGGGGACTGCGATACCACCTTATGCCAAAGCGTTACCGTAGAGCTAGGAGATCCCGACGCGGAGGCAGGGCCCAACGACACGATCTGTGTCGGGGATACGCTTAAGATAGGAGGAAGTCCCACGAGTACCGCATCGAACGTGGAGTACGATTGGTCACCGGGTTCTTCGTTGACCGATTCCACCGCCTCCAACCCAAGTGCTTTCCCCTCCGCTAATACGGACTATGTGGTGACGGTCACTGATACGATCACCGGATGCCAGGCGATGGATACGGTCACGGTCGATACCCTGCCGAACCTCTTTGCGAATGCCGGTAAAGATACGGCCATATGCTCCGGTGATACGGTCCAGATCGGTGGCTCACCAAGTGCTAGCGGGGGAAGTGGGAACTATCAATATCAATGGAGTCCTAGTTCGGGTCTTTCCTCAACGACAACTTCCAACCCCCTCGCTCATCCCGGCAGTATAACCACTTATTACCTGACGGTCACAGATGGAGCTGCTTCCTGTAAGGAGAAGGACAGCATCGGTGTCACGGTGCAGGCGAACCCGAACCTGATCATGGATGGTACGGATACGCTCTGCCAAGGGGATACAGGGACCGTATCGGCCTACTCCATCGGGAATTTGGTGGATGATTGGCAATGGAACACCGGAGATACGATCGATACGATCCAGGTCGCACCGAGCGTCGATAGCACCTTCGTAGTGACGGGTCTCGATTCAGGGACCGGTTGTAGCACCACGGACAGCGTTTCGGTTACCGTCCTTCCCGTTCCAACGGTTCAGATCAGTGGGAATGACACCTTATGTCAAGGGGATTCCCTGATCCTGCAAGCAAGTGGGGCATCTTCTTATACCTGGCAGGATAGCAGTAAAGGGTCCGAATATGAAGCTGTTCCTGATTCATCGCAGCTTTATTGGGTCGAAGGGAGCAATACTTCTTCCTGCTCTGATACAGATTCCGTTGCTGTTAGCGTATTCCCGAGTCCTGGCGTTCCGAACTCCTCTTTGACCACCCAGGGCCTTTGTCCCAAAGATAGTTTTGAAGCATTCGGGATCGCTCCGGATACCAGTTATTTGGCTGAATGGTATGCTCAGCCCGACCCATCCTCTGGAAAGGTCGCTGTTGGCGACACGCTCACGAGTATCGCTTTGAGCGGTGATACCACGGAACGATATGCGTTCTTGAGGGACACGGTGAGCGGTTGTACCGGATCCCCTCTCGAATTCCTGGTCGTGGACTACGATGGGTCCTCCGTCAGCTTCCCGTCCGACACCAGTATTTGCGTCGGCGAGGAGGTCGAGCTTAACGCTGCAGGTGCTAGTTCCTATTCCTGGTCGCCCGCTGAGGGGCTGAGCGATACGAACATTGCCAGCCCTACGGCAAGTCCGAGTTCGGGGACGACCTATGAGCTCGTTGCGAGTTTTGGGAACGGTTGCACCCTCTTGGATTCCGTTCGGGTGGACGTTCGTTCCGGGGGAGCATGTAGCATAAAGGTCTACAATGCTTTCACCCCCAACGATGATGGACAGAACGAGGAGTGGATCATCGACGGGATCCGGGCTTATCCGAGTAACCGAGTGACCATTTATAATCGCTGGGGCGACCGGTTGATCCGGTTCCAGGGCTACGATAATGAGGAGAAGGTGTGGGGTGGTAAGCGTGCGGACGGGAGCGAGCTTCCGAGCGGCACCTATTTCTACGAGATCGTGCTGAAAGGGGATGAAAAGGAACGGATCACCGGTTACGTCCAGATAACAAAGTAATTGTATGGGAGATAGCCAATTGAAGGCAACCTCTATTACCTTCACCTCGTTCCTTACTGGTAAAGATCGAGCACCTTTTATGGTATTCCGAACTTTTCTTTTCCTGATCCTTTTCGCTATTGCTCAAGGGGCGAACGCTGAAGTGTTACGGGTGGACACCTTAAGCGATAGCGGTCCCAATTCTTTGCGTGACCGGATCGAGAACGATGCGACGGCAGGGGATACGGTTTGGGTGGACGTATCCGGTACGATCCAGCTCAGCAGTTCGATCACGATCGGTGTTCCGGTAACCATTTTTGGTCCAACGCCCGCTCACCTTACCATTAGTGGACAGGATGCCTATCGGCCCTTTGTGATCGACCACCCGAATGAGACCACCTATATGAGGGACCTGCGCATCGAAGATGGGTACTCGGGTTCTCAGCCGGGAGGTGCCATCCGGATCCTTAATGGCAGCCTGCGCATGAGCTATTGCCGTATCGATGATTGCTCGGCGGAGGCGAACGGAGGGGCCATAGCCAATTCCGACACCCTTTATTTCGCCTTTTCCTCGATCATGGATTGCCTTACTTCCAATGGGGGGCATGGTGGTGCTATCTATTCGAAGGGTGCTTTTTTCGTTAGCCATTCCACCCTTGCTATGAACAGTTCGAATGGTCGAGGAGGTGCGATCATGAACGATTCCGCGTTCGGTCGGCTTTACCAGTCCACTGTGATCCATAATGAGTCGACCGGAGAAGGAGGAGGCGTTGCTTCGGTCTATCATTCGAGTCCCAATTCAATGAAGATGGGGGGTGACATCGTTGAGTACAATGATGCTTTTGTCTCCGGAAAAAACCTCTACACATCCTCTGGAGATACGATCCGTTCTGACGATTACAACCTGATATCCGATACCACCGGAGCTAACTTCGATAAGCAGGCTAGTGATCTGATCCAGGGAGCTGGTACCAGTGGACTTTCCGATACCGGGCTTTACCAGGTGAACGGACATGGGTACCGGTATTATCCTTTGCCCGATACCAGCGATGCATTGGAAAGGAAACCCAATGTAGCTACGAACATCAAGGATCAGCGACGAGCTCCTCGGGTTCTGGATGCAGATACCAACGGCAGCAAGTATATGGATGCCGGAGCAGTGGAGTATACGCCTTTCGTCGTCGACGATGGAGGCGGTGGGGGAGGCATAAGCCTATCCGATGCGTTGCAGGCCATCGGTAACATCGGGACCGCAGCTCCTCCCTATTACGTTGCTTTTGATATTCCTAGCGTCCCGGCCTCGATCAGCCATTCCTCAGCGTTCGAGCTTGCTTATACCACCGTGGTGGATGGATGGTCGCAAGAGGGCAGTCGTGTTCCTGGCCCTAATGATCCCGGTAACACGGATCAACAGGTCACTCCGGGGCAGTCTGTTATCTCCATCGATGGAGGATTATCTTCCATCAATGGTATACGGGTTCTGCAAAACGCGAAAGGATCTGAGCTAAGAGGATTGTCCGTTCATAGCCATTCCGGGATCGGGGTCGAGGTAAGAGCTGATAGCGTTCGGATCAATGGGATGTATCTGGGCGATGATCCGAATGGTTTCGGGAGTTACAACTCGAAGGGCGACATCGAGTATTACATAGGGGCCGGTGGCAGCAAGGTCGGTGGGGTCCGCCATTTCAGGAGGAACGTGATGGTGAACGGCCCCGATCATCACATCCATGTGACCTCCGATGCGGGCTACGGTCATCGGATCCACGGAAATTTCATAGGAGCAAGTGGGGAAGGGGATTCAACATTGTCAACCACCACTTCCCGAGGGATCTTAGTTGAGACCGCCGGGAATCGGATCGGGTCCGGGTTTTTATCGGGGGCGAACCTGCTAAGTGGGAACCAAGGAGGCCCGGCCGTGCATATCGATGGAGGATCCCTCGTGACCACATCTGGTAATAAGGTCGCTTTCAACCGGATCGGGACAGATCATAGGGGAACCGACTCGTTAGGGAACCAAGAAGGGATCCGAGTGGATTCCAGCTCAAAGGTCTTTATTCGGCAAAATCAGATCTCGGAGAACGAACAGGAAGGGATCGTTCTTAAGCACGTCGACTCCTCCTATGTGCGTGGGAACCTGATCGGAGTCGATAAGTACGGCTTATCAGCGATGGGAAATAGCGAAGGAGTGGTCCTTCAAAACTGTATAGGGGTTGTGGTCGGAGGCTTATTGCATTCCGATTCCAGTAACGTGATCAGTGGTAACGATGGAATGGGCTTATTCGCTTATGGGAACGGAAGTGGTCAGAACATGATCCAAGGGAATCTTATCGGAACGGATAAAAGTGGTATGCAGCGGGTCTCTAACGGATCCTACGGGATCCAGTTCGCAGGTGGGGATACCCTCATTATCGGGGGACAGCTCGGATCAGAGGGGAACATCATTTCCGGGAATTCCGAGCATGGGATATACCAGAATTTTTCGGGTCCCTCTTCTTATCTGATAGCGATCGGCAATCAGATCGGCCTCGATTCTACGCGCAATGATACGTTGGGGAATGGTAAGCATGGAGTTTATCTCAATGACGATGGAAGGGCTTCCATCGGAGTGCCCAACTATCCTACGAGTTATCGGAATTTGATCGCGGGGAACAAGGGGAATGGGATCCGGATCGGGGGAAGCAGCTCCCAACACGTCGTGGCTAATAATCGGATCGGTACGAACGGGACCCTCGATACACTGGGCAATGACTCGGCGGGTGTGCGGATCGTAGGGGACAGTAACCTAATAGGTACGGATTCGGGAAATCCCAATTCCATCGCATTTAATGGAAAAGAAGGGATCCGTGTAGATGCTGGAGCTAGCGGCAACCGCTTTTACGAGAACAAGATCTTCTTGAACCAAAAGTTGGGGGTCGATCTGGAAGGAGACGGTGTGACGAGCAACGACCTTGGAGATAGTGACGGAGGGGCGAACGGGTTGACGAATTTCCCAGAGCTTCTGGGTGTTACCAGTTGTGGAGGGAATACACAGGCCAAATTCGTTTATGATGGGCAGGCGGATACGACGCATCGGATCGATTTTTACGTGGTTCCGAGCGGTAGGGGAGACCCGACGGGTCATGGCGAAGGGTCGATCTATATAGGGAGTGATACCATTTCGATGAGCTCCACCCCTCCGGACACTTTCTCTTCTACCTTGACCAGTATCGGGTTCGTCAATGGGGATTCCCTCACTGCTACCGCCACCAATTTGGATTCTCATGAGACTTCCGAATTCGCTGCTAACATCGCAGCTTACGATAGCATTTTCCTGACCTTGGATACTGCACAGCCTGTGACCTGTGCAGGGGATTCGGACGGGACGGCGTCCGTTTCGATCAATGGAGGGATCCCTCCATATAATGTGACCTGGTACACCAATAGCTACAGCGTGACCGTCGGGACGGGGACTACTCAGACCGGGCTTGGCCCGGGGAATTATCAAGTGACCCTCATGGACGATCTGGGATGTGAGGACACCTTATCCGTCACCATCAACCCGGCTGATACGCTTTCGGTCGCAGATAGTGTGTTACAGAATGAGACCTGTGCTGGTGCCTGCGATGGAAAGATGTATGCGGATATCCTCGGTGGCACAACCCCATATACGGTAAAATGGGATTCCTTGGGCACGGGGGATACGCTTACTGGTGATACTATATCCAGCTTGTGTTCCGGTGATTACGATCTCTTGGTCACCGATTCCAATGGATGCAGTGCCACGGATACGACCGCAACGGTCCTGGCAGGAGATAGCATTCAGGTGAGTACGAGTCCGGATACATCGATCTGTCGGGGGGATAGTGCATCGCTCTTGGCCAGTGGTGGTACGGGCTACTGGTGGACACCAACGGACAGTCTCTCCGATGACACGGTCTCCGACCCATACGCTTTCCCTGATACAGCGACCGAATATGTTGTGACCGTCGATTCTTCAGGATGTACCCGGAACGATACGGTGTTGGTGAGCGTGGACAGCCTGCCGAGCGTGAGCGCAGGACCGGATACGAACATTTGTGAAGGCGATAGTGTGTTGATCACTGCGAGTGGGGGCAGCAGTTATTCCTGGAGCCCGAACGCTTCGCTTTCTGCTCCCACAAATTCGACGACCGACGCCTTTCCAGCGAGCGACCAGCTATACGTGGTTACAGTGACCGATAGCAACTCCTGTAGCGATACGGGATCCGTTCAGGTTTCGATCGATACGCTCCCCACCGTTGATGCTGGTAAAGATACCACCGTTTGCAAGGGCTTCCCCGCTAAGCTAGGAGGAAGTCCGACCTCGTCCATTTCCACGGTGATCTACGATTGGGATCCCGATTCGGTGGTTTCCACACCTTCGGATTCGAATCCTGTCGGGACGCCATCGGATACTACGGATTATACGCTCACCGTAACCGATACTCCCAGCAATTGTGTGGCCCGGGACACGGTAAGAGTGAGCGTTGTGCCAGCTGTTACTGCCTACGCAGGAACTGATGACACCATTTGTAAAGGTGATAGTACGGTGCTTGGGGGGTCACCGAGTGCTACGGGGGGGAGTGGTATATACAACTATTTCTGGGCCCCTATCGATTCCTTGAGTTCGTTCACGGCTTCCGATCCTTATGCTTATCCTTCCTCAGATACCACCTATGAGTTGACCGTCATCGATTCGCTTCATCAGTGTGCTGATTACGACAGTGTCAAGGTCAGTGTCCGTTCTAACCCGACGCTTCAAGTATCCGGTGAGGATAGTCTTTGTGTGGGGGACTCCACAACATTGCTAGCCTCAGGGACAGCGGATGAGTACCAGTGGGGAGGGATCACAGCGGATTCCATCTCCATCGCCCCTTCAACCGATTCGAGCGTTTATGTGAACGCGATCGATACCTCCTCAGGCTGTAATAGCGATACCAGCGTCCTCGTCCAGGTCTTCAATCCTCCCTCCGTGATCCTTTCCGGTCCTTCCGCAGCTTGTCCGGGGGATACGGTCTACTTGGACGGAGTTGGAGCAAAGAGTTATGAATGGCAGGACGGGACCCAAGATAGCAGCTATTCGGACCTCCCTGATAGCACCAAGACCTATTGGGTGAAGGGCTATAATTCGGTGGGTTGTTCGAGCACGGATAGCTTGACCGTTAGCCTTTATCCCGAACCTCCGAGCCCGACCGCCTCCAAAACCTCTTATGTCCTTTGCCAGGGTGATACGGCATCTGCTCTTGGGGTAGCACCTGACACTTCTTATCAGAACCGATGGTACACAGGAAGTGCCCCTACTGGGTTGATCAGTAGCGGGGATACGCTAACAGGCATATCGCTCAGTGGTGATACCCTCCGTCGCTATGCGGCTATGAAGGATACAGCGACCGGTTGTACCGGTCCAGTCCTCGGTTTTGAAGTGCTGGCTTTCGATAGTTCTTCCGTGAACACTTCTTCGGACACAGCCATTTGTCAAGGTAAAGAGGTTCAGCTCAGCGCCGCTGGGGGTGTTTCCTATAGTTGGTCTCCTGCCGAGGGATTGGACGATCCCGGATCAGCGACCCCAGTGGCTGCTCCTGTTGGAAGTAAAACCTATAAGGTCACTGTGGAGAGCAAGAACGGTTGTACGGTTATGGATTCTGTCCGTGTGGATATTCGCTCGGATGGGTCTTGTGATCTGACCACCTATAACGCTTTCAGTCCGAACGAGGACGGATCGAACGAGACATGGATCATCGAAGGGGTCAGGGCCTTCCCTGACAATCAAGTAACGATCTACAACCGCTGGGGCGACCGTGTTATCAGTTTTAAAGGGTATGACAATCAGGAAGTAGTATGGCGGGGAAAGCGTGGGAACGGCCAAAAGCTCCCGAGCGGCACTTATTTTTACGTGATCGAGATCGAAGGGGATAACGGGCCTCAAAAAAAGACCGGTTATGTGCAGATAACGCGGTAGAACCCTTCGATGAAATGCTGTACTTTTAAAGCACCAAAGAAGATCCCATGCTCTCATTCTCTAGCGTTCTTAAATGCTGCTTTTTCCTTTTTCTGACCTCGGTAGCGTTCCTGGATTCGAGGGCTCAAGCACCGGATTCGGTCAATTACCAAGCTGTGGCGCGGGACGATCAGGGGAAGGTCTTGGCCAATGAGCAGATCGATGTCCGGATGAAGGTCCTTTCGGGCAGTAATGCGGGGACTTTGGTCTATGAAGAAGAGCACAACAATGTGAGCACCAACCAGTTCGGACTCTTCACCCTTTATATCGGGGGAGGGGCTCAGACAGGGGGTTCTGCTGCTTCTTTTGATAGCATCGATTGGGGGAATGCCCCTCATCATATCGAAGTGGCGGTCGATGCTGGTTCGGGTTATGAAAGCCTTGGTAGCCGCAAGTTCGTATCCGTTCCTTATGCGCTTTATGCGAAAGAGGCCGGAACAGGAGGAGGTGGTGGTAGTGATACGACCGATCTGCAAACGGCCTATTCAAGGGGGAATACGATCTCCCTCGATTCCTCGAGCACCCCTGTTTCGATCAGTTCAGGGGGGAAGCCTCATCTACATGTCGATAGTTCAGCACTCAGGGTTGGCCATACGAACCCACTCCCCAACACGCAACTCGATGTTCGTTACGATGCTGCGCCAACACCTGGCCCTGCTATCATGGGATCTTCCGCACCTTTGGTCCTCCCTAATACGACGTTTCAGGGACAGGTCTTCCAAACCAATAACGGAGGCGTATTAGGGGTCGGTGTCGGCACCCAAAAGGCGATCGGTGTGACCGGCTATTCGATCCATGAACCTTCGGCTCCGTGGGCTTCTACCCAAGATAGCGCTTATGGGGTGATCGGTATTGCCGAGGATCGTGTTGGAAAAACGATTGCAGGGGTCTCAGCGATAGCAAGGGCTTATAGCAATACGGCCCAACGGAGCGTGGGGATCTATGCGCTCGTGGATGACCAGACCACCACCGATTATCAATCCGATCCTTTCCTGGCGGGGGGGGTCTTCGATGCGAATATCGACGGAGACCACACTTCTTTGGACACCACTTTTGGTGTCGTGGGCCTTGGTGGTTTTGGAGGAGACCATTCCATCGGGGTTTACGGCTTTGCGAGAGGGGATACGGGTTCTGCTTCCCAGACCACCTATGGGGTTGTCGGACAAGCTGGGGTCTCGCCGGATACTAACGTTGGTGTTCTTGGACAGGGGAACTTTGCTTTAGGAGCAGGGAAGTCCCTTGCAGCCTGGTTCCGTTCTGGAAAGACCCTTATCCAGGACACCCTCCAGATCGATTACGGGAACCCGAACGCTGGCGAATTCTTAAAGGCCGTTGATGCGCAAGGGAATGCTGTATGGGATACAGTGCCCGCAGGTGGAACTCCGATCGCCCTACAGGACGCTTATAACAACGGGGATAGCATTGCTCTGAACTCGGGTGGGAGCTTCGAGGTCTCTAACAATGGGAGCACTTATCAGTACTTGTTTGCTTCTGACGGGAACAATAGCCTGTCCGTCGGTCATCAACAACCGATCGGGAGCTTTGGCGGGTCCCCAGTATCATTGCACGTCGCTAACGGCGGGCCAAATCCGGGGCAAGTCTTGATATCCGCGGGGGATAACAGCAACAGTTTCGATGCGGTCCTCGGATTTTCGGAGAATATCGGTGGGGTTTTCGCAGGAGCTGAGATCCGCTGGGATGCGGGCTACAACAAGCTGATATTAGGTAGGGATGTAGGGGGAGGGGCTCCCATGCTCGCTGTCCAGGGAGGACCCGGGGCCACCCATGGAGTCCTGATCGGAGGGACTTACAGTGGTGGGTTGACGAATCCTCCAGAGAACGGCCTCTTGGTCGAGGATACCGTCGGGATCGGGACCACTTCTCCGGCCCATAAACACCACATCGAAGGGCGGACCTATTCCTCCAACAGCTTTTTGACCGAGGACACGGCGGAATATCGATATACCGGCTACAAGCATCGTGTGAAAGGTTTTGGGGGATACGAATTCCGCCCCACCTCCAGCACCACCACCCCTAATAACAACTATTTGAGTGCGAATGGGAATGCCTATTTCAGCTCAACGGTCACCTTGGACGCTGAAGTATCAGCCCCCCTTCACCTTCCGGATGATGCGGTTGTTGATACGGTGATCTATCATCTCTTCGATAATGTCAGTACGGATACCATCGATGTTCGGCTCGAACGGATCCCTTACGGACCTTCAACCACTCCGAGTACCGTGACAGGAAGCAAAGCGCTCAGCAATGATGCGAGCGGGCATACGCTCGTGCGGCCCTTGACGAATCCACTGGTCATCGATAATTCGCAATATTTTTATCGTTTGCGAGCGATCTTCAGTAGTGGACAAGGAACGAGTTTGCGCTTGATGAACGTCGAAGTCCGTTATAGGGTCAAAAAAGCTGACTGATGCGAGGATCCTCTCCTTACGGGGTTTGTACCATCGCTGCATTGCTTATCTGGAGCAATTGCATCGCCCAAAGCCTCGATCCGAACGTGCGAAGGGTGGTGGGATCCGCTGGCGATCAGGTCTCGGGAAATTCCGTTAGATTGTCCTATACGATCGGCGAGGCGGTCATTCACACGGGTGAGACCAGCGATAAGATCTTCACTCAAGGATATCATCAGGGGCCCATGGCCGTATCTGAAGAATTCGATCTCGACATTTACAATGCTTTTTCTCCCAATGGGGATGGGGCCAATGAAGAGTGGATCATCGACAATATCCGCTTTTATCCGAACAACAAGGTCCTTATCTTCAATCGATGGGGGGATCGCGTGCAGCGATTCAAAGGGTACAACAATGAGGACAAAGTGTGGGACGGGACCAGTCAGAACGGGAGAGCCCTTCCGGCCGGAACTTATTATTACGTCGTCCGCTCCGGAAATGGTAAAACGAAGAAGGGATACGTCCAGCTCACAAAATGATCGGATATGATGAACTGTTTTTACCGTATATCGCTTTTGATCGCTTTGGGCCTGTTAGCGACATCTGCTCCTCTGAAGGCGCAACAAGATGCCCTTTACAGCCAGTACATGTTCAACACTTTTACGATCAATCCGGCCTTTGCTGGTGTTAAGGAGAGTGCGAGCGGGCTTCTTCTCTATCGGACCCAGTGGGTCGGCTTTAAAGGAGCTCCTGAGAGCGGCACTTTCAGCTTTCATACGCCGTTCGACAACAAGAACTTTGCCCTCGGATTGAACGCTGCGAGGGAATCGATCGGGCCGACGACGAACACCTCCGCCTTCTTAACCTATGCCTATCATCTGAATCTCGGACCGGGTAAGCTTTCCTTTGGCTTGCGTGGGGGTGCGTACCGCTCGAGTTTCAATGCCAACGAGCTGAATTACCGAGAGCCGGACCGCTATTCCAATGCGGGAACGGTCTCCTCCCTTATTCCGAGTTTCGATTTCGGAACCTATTATTACACGGATCGTTTTTACGCCGGCCTTTCCGCTACCCATCTCAGCCAGCGCACGTTGGAATTCAAGCTTCCGGAAGGGGCTGGCAACATGGAACTGCAGCGGCACTACATGGCAACGGCCGGAGGAGCTCTCCAACTGAGCCCGAATCTCATCTTCAGGCCCTCGACATTGGTCAAGTTCATTCCTTCGGCGCCTTTGAACGTGGATCTTAATGCCAGCTTTCTCATTCACGATTTCCTCTGGTTAGGGGCTTCCTATCGGAGCGATCGGAGCCTCGTTTTCATTTCCGAGTTCAACATCACCGATTACCTTCGTGCTGGTTATTCCTTCGATTACGGGTTGAATCAGTTGCAAAACCATCATAACGGATCGCACGAGGTGTTCGTGGGATTCGACATCGACCTGAGTACAGGAAAGGAATCCGTTTCACCGCGATACTTGTAAAGCAGCATATGAATCCCGGCAAAGCCTTACTGCCTCTTCTTTTTCTTTTCTGCTTTACGTCGCTTTCCAACTCCTCTATTGGCCAGGTCCCTGGGAGCCTGAAGGCATCGAACGTAGATGTTAGTTTCGAGCTGGATACGGTCCCGAGTTTGAACTCGGAATGGTCGGAGTTCGCTCCGGTGATCTACAAAGACCGGTTACTTTTCACTTCCGATCGACAGGCCGACCTTTTGCAGCGGAACATGGAATCCTGGAGCCGGAATTCCTACCTTTCCCTGTTTTGGGTTGATATCGGGGCTATTTTTGATTCCGTTGCTTTTCGGAACGTCCGGGACCTTTCCAACAAGATCAATGTTCGGGACCATACGGGTCCGTTGACCTTTTCGCCGGACAATGAGGAGGCCATCTTTACCCGCGTTGGAGATAAGGCTGTAAAGGCGAACGGTAAGAAGCTCCGGAAACCCGCTCTTTTTAAAGCTTCTTATAAGGACGGGAATTGGGAAGGTATCCAGCGCCTTTCCTTCTCGGATAAGGAGCATTCGCACGCCCATCCTACCATAACAGGGGACGGGAAGCGGTTGATATTCGCTTCGGACCGTGAAGGCGGGAGCGGAAAGATCGACCTCTTTATGTCGAAGAAGAACGGAAGCGAGTGGGATGAACCTGAACCGCTTCCGGAGGCTATTAACAGCTCGGCCCGGGAAGTATTCCCTTATTACAGGGATAGTGCGCTCTTCTTTGCCTCGGACCGGGAAGGAGGAAAAGGAGAGCTCGACATCTATTGCTCCTTCCAGAAGAAGAACGGTGGATGGGAGGAACCGATCCACTTCGATGCACCTTTGAACTCCTCCGGGGACGACTTCGGAATGGTCCTTAAAAAGAACGGAGAGGCCGGATACATTTCCTCCAACAGGGAAGGGGGGAAAGGAAAGGATGATATCTACGGGTTCAAAGTGATCGAAGAAGTGACCGTGGAGAAAGAAGGCGTTGCTGGTCGTTTCCGTTATCGAAAGCTCGATGGGGAATATCCGGAGGGACGTACCGTCGAATTGGTGGATGATGAAGGAGAGGTCGTGATGCGAACGAAAACCGACTCTTCGGGGCGTTTTCGCTTTAAGGAACTGCCTCCGGACAAGGACGTTACCGTCCGGTTAAAGGATTCCGATGCTGACGTGGAATTGGTCATGAAAGGGGATAAGAAAGGGGTGAGCTTGATGAAGGATAGCGAGGGACGCTTCGTATATCGGAAGCTGAAAGGGGAACAGGTCGGGACCCGCCAACTCAAAAACCTTTCGGATCCTGAACTCGATACAGCAGTTCCTGATCTAACAGGCCAGTTCGTATACGAAAAGCTTCCCTCCAAGCAGGCCGGGGAACGGACCCTTCAGGTCATCGATGAGGAAGGGAATGTCGTGATGACCAAGAAAACCGATGAGAACGGCAACTTCACCTTCGAGAAACTTCCTGCAGATAAGAATTATCGGTTGAAATTGAAGAACGTTCCGGACGAGGACCTTACCATGATGGTCTACGACGATAAGGGAAAAGTCGCTGCTCGGCTCAAAAGCGGGGAAGACGGGATCTTCGATTATCGCAAGTTAGGGGGTGCGGATGCGAACAAAAAGCTGCTCGATACTGAAGAACCTCAATTGGAGCGACGTTCTAAAAACACCGTTTACGGGAAATTCGAGTATGAAAAGCTCGACGGGGAGGTGCCGGAAGGGATGAAGATCAAAGTCCTTAATGACGAGGGAAAGGTCCAATTCGTATCAAAGTCGGATAGTGCAGGTTATTTCCGCTTCGTTAGCATGGCCCTTAAAGACTCGATGATGTTCGACGTGACCAGCCCGAAGGAACTTAAAGGCGATATGGTGGTCAAGATCATGAACCGCTATGGGGAAGTGGTCGCTGTGCTCCATAAGAACAAGAACGGCTTCTTCGTTTATCGCGAACTGGAGGGGAGAATGGCGGATAAACGATACAAGGGAGCAAAGGACAGTTCGGAAATAGCTATGAAGAAGGATACGAGCACGAGTGAGGAACCTGATCCCAAAAAAGAGAAAAAGGAAGAGGATGCAGCTGAAAAAGAAAAGCTTGGGCGGATCCAGTTCGGATACAACTCCTCTTATCTGAATGAAAAAGGAAAGGCTGAGATCCGCAAATGGGTGGATGAAATGAAAGGGGGTGAAAAGAAGCTCCTGATCGAAGGCCATGCGTCGGGGAAGGGGCCTGAGGAATACAACGATTGGTTATCGAAACGGAGAGCTCGCCGGGTTCGGGATGAGCTTGTCGGATCGGGGATCGATGCTGCTCGCATTGAGGTGAAATGGTACGGCGAGGACCGCCTTGTCAATGATTGCGAGGAGAAGGCTGATTGCACGGAAGAGGAGCATGCCAAGAACCGTCGGGTGGAGCTCAGTTACCGCTGATCCTCGAGTTCGTAGGTCACGGACACCTCCCGTTCGCGCGACACTCCATTGCTATAGATAAGGATGCTCCGGACTTGCTTGCCTTTTTTAGTACCGGGCGTTAGCTTTATTTCGATGCTCCCTTTTGCGTCAGGAGGGAAAACCTTTTGCTCGAGTTTCAGTGATATCTCGCTGGCCTTGCTCTTCACGCTATCGATCCGAAGGGTGTCCTTTCCATCATTCCTGAACTGAGAGCGATACTGGTAACTGGAATCAGGATGCACTTTGCCAAGATCGTGAACCCCTTTTCGGAACGTGATCTCGGCGTAACTCGTGTCCTTACGGACCTGCTTCACCCTTTCGATCTCGATCTTCCGTTCCAGCGCGGCCGAAACGCTGTAGATCGATTCCTGTTCGTTCTGAAGGTCGTCACTGACCACGCTATCCGCTGAGTATTCTCCGTACGGCTTGAAGAGGAACCCGAGGCTTCCTCCGTCCTCGGCAGTCCCTTGGAGATAGGGAAGATAAGCGCTGTCCTTGTATCCCTTGAGGTAATTGATCAGGCTGGCGATCCGCCGCTTGGTAAGGTGGACGTTGTATTCGGTCTCGGCCAGAGGGCTCGCATAGCCTTTGATGGTCAGTTCGATGTCCTGGCCTTTCTTCAGCTCTTTCAGAAGCAGATCGCTGAAGAGACGCAAGTCCTGGATCCCTTTATCCACCTTTTCATCGAAGAACCGTTTCATCCGCTCTTTAGCGGAATCTTTGAGCGAGCTTGAAAAGCCTTTCGAGTAGCGTTCGATGTAGTTCGGCAGGCGCTCTTTGTAATCCCGATAGCTGACATCATAGCTCAGTTCCGTCGTGGTGTCGAGGGTGTTGGGGTCTGGGCGATCGTTGTGGAAGTAAAGGGTTACGGGGAGAAAACGGTTAAGATCCTCCACAGAGGCCACTTTCACCGTATCGGTAGATGGTTCGATCTCGATCGGCCATTGGTAAATGTCGTTGCAGCAGATCCCTACCCAACCCTTGCGTGAACCTTTTCGGTCGGAAGCGAAAAAGCCTTTGTTCCGCTCCACATCGATGAAGGGATAAAGGTCGTTGCGGGAGGAATTCACTGGATACCCAAGGTTCTCGGGCCATCCGAAGCCCTTCTCCCTCACCTTGCTCCTGAAGATGTCATATCCACCGAGACCAAGGTGCCAATCGGATGCAAAATATAGTTGTTGCTCCTCTTGCAGAAAGAAAGGGGTGATCTCATTGTCCGGCGTATTGATGCTGTCACCGGCGTTCTTGATCGGTCCGAATCTCCCATTCCCTTGCCGCACCGCCCACCAAATGTCCATTTTACCCCATCCCTCGGGGCGATCGGAACTGAAAAAGAGTACTTGCTCCCCTTTGTAACGACCGACCATCGGATGCGTCGTGTTGAAAGAATCCCTGTTGACGGGTTTGGGAAGAGCTTCGGCCTCCTGCCATTCGCCATTGATCTTCTTGCTTTTCATGAGCTTGCATCGCTTTTCCCCTTTTATTTTTTTGCAACTGGAGAAGAAGAGGGTCCTCCCGCTGTCCGCGAAGCAACTGTTCGCCATGTGGTGTTCTTCGTTCCAGGGTCCTTTTAAGGGACGGGGTTCGCTCCATGCACTTTTAAAGGTCTTTTGGCCTTCCTCCGGCGCTTCCTTTTTCCCTCCCGCTTCTTTCGAAATGGTCTTTGCTTTGAGGATCTTGGCTTTCGGTGGTTTGCCTTTGATGGTCCCATCTTGCATTTCCTCCGCTGCCCGAAGGGCCGTAAAAAAGAAGAGGGAATCCTGAAGGATGAAAGGGGCGAACTCGGAACCGGTCGTATTGATGGGGTATTTTGCTCGCTCCACTTCGATGGCCATACTGTCCGCCAGCATTTCCTGAGCCTTCTCCGCTGACCGGCTACCCTGGACCGCACGACGATAGATATAGCTGTCCTTTTCCCGAACGTAGCGGCGCTTCAGATCCCCCCATGAACGGGCGGCCTCCCGGTACTTACCGGCGTATTCCTGCATTTTGGCTGTCCATAGGAGGCATTGAGGGAATCGTTCCCCTTGACGGTCCGCCCCCTGGACTTTTTTGTACTGCTCGAGGGCTTCTTCGTAAAGCTTGGACCGTCGAAGCGCGTGGGCTAGCTCATAGCGTATTTCCGTCCGTTCAGGAGCTATTTCCAGGGCGTTTTTCAAGTAGCCCACCGCTTCGTGGTGATCACCTTCCTCCGTGGCCGCTTCGGCAAAGCGCAACCAGTCCGAGAGCTCCTGGCCGAAAAGGGCGTTTCCAGGCAATAGCAAGAGGAGGAGCAAGACCCCCTTTTCAAATGAAGGTCGGACAGCTCTTGTACGCTTCATCGGGGCGTTCGTATTGCTGGAGGATGTAGCGAATGGATATTTCGAACCCTCCGCGATTCTTGCTCGCTGGCTCAAGTTCCGATACGTTCACGTCATAGCTCAGCCCGACGCGCCATTCGTCGTAGCGGAGTCCAGCTGTTACAAAACCAGCGTCCCGGGTCCGGTACCAAAGGCCGAGGAATATGGATCGGTACATGCCGAGATGCTCTTTGAGGATGTATTCCCCTTCGGTCCCGAAGATGAGTTCGTGGTAACTCCCCTGTAAGCCAAGGTAAGCAGCAGGTAAGATGTTGATCTCCGGGGACAGGGGATGGGTGCCCTCTGCAAAAAGGGTCATCCTGCGGTCCCTTCGGACCTTGGATGTATTGTAAAAGCTCTGTTGGGGCTTCAGGAGGTTGTAGAGTGCTATGCCCGCTCCATAGTTCCGGTCCTTATCGGGATGGAAGGCATAACGGACCCCGAGGTCCGCGTCCGGGTAACTTCTTTGCTGCCGGGACAGGTTCTCTCCGGTGCTCCGGTTGGGATCGTAGTTCTTCCCATTGTACTGGTTGTCGAAGTTAAGTCCTGAAACGTCCAGGCTTTTTTGTTCGAAGCGGGGGCGAAGGCCGGCCGCAAGCCTGTGGGTGGAATCGCTCGTAATGAAGAGCCGATAGGAAGCGCTGAGGGCCACTTGAAGGGTTCGGTAGCGCGAGTCCCCAGCGATGTCATGATAGATGGAAAATCCCGCCCCGAGTCCTTCGACATCCATTGGAGCCTTTGCATCGGCTGCCAGCCCGAAGGTCGAATAAGGCTTGGTCACCGCGTTCCATTGGTTCCGATGGATCCCACTGAATCGATAGTCACCCGTAAAGGCGCCAGCAAGGGAAGGGTTCAGGTTGCTCGGAGCGGCCTGGAATTGAGAGAAGTGGATGTCCTGAGCTGATCCTCTGGACCAGAGGCTTATCAGGAGAAGGAGCAGAAGGAGCGACCGAAAACTTCTCATCGAAGGTCAGCGTAGAAGTGTAATGTTCCCTTTCTCGAAGAATTCCTTCCCCCCGGTACAAGTGATCTCGAGGTAATAAGCGTAAACGTCCGGATCGAGGAGCTTCCCTTCGTAACGCCCGTCCCACCCATTGTCCGGGTCGTGGCTTTCAAAGACCTTCTCTCCCCATCGGTCGAAGATCCGGAGGGTCATCTTCTCGATGTTCCTGCCACGTACATAAAGGACATCGTTCTCCCCATCCCCGTTGGGGGAGAATGCGTTGGGAAGGAATAGGTTCGGTTCCCCGCATGTGATGTCCTGTACGATGATACGTAGCATATCCGTCCTCGGGCAAGCTCCTGCATCCGTCATCCGAAGCCGATAGGTGGTGCTGGAAGTCGGCGATGCTTCGGTGTGAGCGGATTCAGGGTCTTCCAATCCTGTCGGGGGTGTCCAGCGGACATCATAGTCATCGGGTTCCGCGTGGATCTTGGTGGAACTTCCTCTTACGATGCTGTCCTTTTCCGAACTTGCCTCGACCTTCTTCTGGCTGAGGTCCGAAACCCCAACATCGATCGCACGCGAGGTGGTACAGAGGTCGTCGCTTACCGTGATGCTATAGGTGGTGCTCGTCTTTGGGGCGATCGTTATTTGATCGCTGCTATCCCCTTGAAGGATGGAGGCGTCAGGTTCCCAATCGTAATGGATGGTCCCATTTCCGCTTGCATCGGCTTCCAGAGCGCTCGTATCCCCCCAACAGATCGTGGTGTCGTTGCTCTGCTCCAGGCTCAGTTCCCCGACGTTCACAGCCACCGTATCCCTGAGGGGGCAGCCGCCCTCTTCCCCGAAGACCAGGTAACGGGTGCTGTCCTTAGGGAGGACCATGATCGAGCTGTCCGAAGCTCCGTCGTTAAGCGTATCCTTTGGATCATCCAAGCTGGTCCATGTCCACCGTTCGATCGAAGAAGGGGGCGTCGAGGCCGCTTCGAGTTCGAGGCTATCGCTCGAAGTGTGGCAAATAAAGGTGTCGTTCGGAACGCTGAATCTCGGGTCGCTCACCTTCACTGTTTGGCGGATCGTGTCGGTGCAGACCCCGTTGGAAACGTAGAGTTCGTAATCGGTCGTACTGTCGGGTGATGCCACGGGGTTGGGTTCATTCGGGTCGCTCAGTCCAGCACTCGGATCCCATTGATGACTGACCCCTGTATCCCCGCTCGGAGGGAGCCCGATGCTCACCGATCCCCCGAAGCAGATCGCACTGTCCCCGAGGGAACGGCTCGTGTCGGAGAGTACTTGGATGCTGCTCTTTGCGCTGTCCATCAGGTTGCAGGTGTTCGAATCCCTCACGTACAGGGTGATCTGGTAAACGCCTGCACTATCATAGACGTGGTCGGGGTTCGGAGTGGTGGAACTGTCCCCGTCTCCAAATAGCCAGGTAAGGTCGTGCCCGCCTTTGCTCTTGTTCGTGAAGGATACGCTGTCCCCTTTGCAAGTTACTCCGGGATGGTCGAGATCGGCAACAGCGATGGGAAGCCCGAAGTCGATCTTGAAGACCGCATTGTTGCAGTTCTGACTGTTGTTGGTAGGTGACACGGCACCGGGATCCGGTTTGATGGGAAAATCCGAATTGTTACCGCAACCAGCACATACCGATTGGTAAATGTGCCCCTTCTTGTCGAAGCGACTGGTCCCACCATCAACGTGTTCTTCGCTTTTAGGACCACCCATATAGCTTCCATATTCGATACCGCTCGCATCGTTCCGCAGGACCATCAGGTAGAAGTCGCTGCCATCTGTGGAATCCTGGTAAGCGTTGTTCGTGATATCCATCCCTTTGGTACTTCCCGAAATGTCCGGAGTGGGAGAGAAGTCGTTCGCTCCTCCGCCCCATCCAGAAAGGTAGATCTTGTGGCAAACATCCACGAGGAAGGCCGTCGGAGAGATGTTCACGGAATCGTCCCCGGCCCCGAAGACCGTGGACCAGATCACCGAATCGAGTTCCGTGCTCATCTGAGTGATGTATTGACCGCTATGGGGTTGGGCATAAGAGGCGTCGATGATGAAGGTGGAGTCCATCTTCTCGGTCTGGCCGAAGAGGTGGACGTCATCGTCCGAATCCAGGCGGACGAAATAGGACTGATCGTATTCCGGACTCCCCCAATAGCTGGCTCGGATCAACGAATCACCATTCGAGCTCATGTGAGCCACATAAGCATCGGCCCGTCCCCCTGCATTTTGGGGTTGTATGACCGTGCTGTCGGTGTTGAGGTTCTGGGAGGTAGTGCCGCCGGTAATGAAGAGGTTGTCCTTTTTATCCAGGGTTAATGAATAGATCGCATCCTTCCCTGACCCTCCGAAATAGGTGCTCCAAAGGAGGGTGGTCAGGCTGTTATCGAGCTTGATGAGGCATCCGTTCTGGTTCCCGCTCGGTGCATTCGGCTTATAAGTTCCACTGGTGGTCGGAAAGTCCGTGGAGCGGGTGGTGGAGGCGATGTAGCAACGGTTCTTGTCGTCGATGATGATCTCTCCCCTTACTTCGTCGGCATAGTTGTAGCGAAGATCCCCGTCCGTGTTCAGTCCGTCATTTGCGGATCCTCCAATGAAAGTGGAAGCCATGAGTGCCGTTCCGTCGTTGCTGATCCGCGAGACGATGATGTCCGCCCCGTTCTTAAAATCGACCCCGATGCCGTTGAGGCTCACCCCGTTGC
Source organism: uncultured Weeksellaceae bacterium (assembly GCA_964537825.1). Lineage (GTDB taxonomy): Bacteria > Bacteroidota > Bacteroidia > Flavobacteriales_D > CAYVSK01 > CAZIDL01. The sequence goes on along the minus strand of CAZIDL010000026.1, from coordinate 2,739 downwards.
CTCCGGAAAAGCTGGTGTCGTATGCAGAAGGGGTGACAGGGAAGTCGGGGGAACTGGTCGTCCCATACACGAAGAGTTCGTCGTTCTCGTTCACGATCATGCTGTGCGGAAGTTCGTCTGAACTACCGCCCAGGTAGGTGGACCAGACCAAATAAGTTCCGCTGGTATCGTACTTCGAGATCGCGATGTCCGTGCCGGTCAGGTTACCAGCTCCGGTCCCCCCTGCCCAGCTCTGTTGATAAGCTCCGCTCGTGGTAGGGTAGCTGTTGCCAAAGGCCGTGCTCCCTGAATAAAGAAAGCCCTCATCATCGAAGGTGGCCGTGTATCCGAAATTGTCCGAACCGGACCCGGAATAGGTGGAGAAGATCAGGGTGGGATCGATCACGAGCTCGTGATCCCCCTTGTAACCTTCGGGGAATCGAAATTCCAGTTCATTCCCGTTCAACTCGTAACGGCAGGGCACTTTCACTTTTTCCCCGTCGATCCGTTGATACGCCTTTGGTCGGGCTTCTTTGACGGTGCCCACGCTCGTGCGGACGAGCAAACGCCCCTGGTCATCGATATCCAGCCTGTCCATTCCCTTGTAAAGCAACTGGATATCGGCCGGATCCCCTTTGGGTGAAATGATCAGGTCGTACTTGAGCGCTCCCTTGCCCTGTTTTTTCCGCAGCTTCAGGTCGATGCCTTCGTAAAGGGACCGATAACGGACCTTTCGGTAAGCGTGGACCTTCGAGGCCCAATCTTCGGGATCGTTCGAGAGGTAGTAATTGGCGTAGCTTCGGCTTTTCCCCTTTCGATCGATGCTCGTAGGTCCGGTGCTGTTCTGAAAGCGGACCCGATAAGCGTGGAAGGGGACGCTTTTCGGACCTTTTCCGGCGTCCTTCCCGTGGTGATGCCCCAGGAATTCCGCCATCCTTTTTCCTTCGTAAAGGTCGAAAGTGAACCCCTTTTCTTCGAGGTAGAGCTTCCCGTTGGGAAGGTCCGTACGGAACGCCACGTTCTGATGCCACTGTCCTTTATTCGGGCGGAAGCCGTTCCGTTCATTCAGACCTGCGTTCAGGGAAAGGCTCAGAAAAAGAAGGAACGCACCCGGAAAGCCGGACCGTAATGGCTTCAGCATGAACATATCCCCTAAAGGTACGGATCCTTCGGGGTGTTCGGGAAATGAGGAAGGTCAAAGGTTTTCCTCGATAGTCCTTGAAGGGAGCCGCGTAAGGTACTTCTTAAGCTTGCACGCAAATATGGCGATGCCCCAAAAAGATCAATCGCAGCCAGCTCCGTGATCGACCTCTTCCACCGTGAAATCCCCACCGTGGTCCACCACTTCGATCTCGTAGTCTTCCCCGTGATCCACTTGCTCCCAGAGGCCGGGTTCGTCAGCACCGTGATCGACGTATTCGACCTTCAGGTCACCGTTATAGTCCACGAACTCCACTTCGTAGTCTGCTCCGTGCTCTACGAATTCGATCTCGCCGTAGACCTGGCAGCCTTTGCTCGGTCTCTCAGCTTTGAGGGCTTCCAGAATGCTCGCTTTTGCAGCCTCTTTTGCTCCTTCTTTCGGAGTGGATGTCATCAAGGTGCTTCCTCCGAGAAGGAGGGCTGCCAACAGGTATAGATAGCTTCTTTTCATGTCGCAGGGGTTGCTCGTTCAGGACGAAGGTACGCGGAATTTCTTTCGGCTGGTCAGTCGATAACTGTCATTCTTTACTCCAGATCCGGTCGTTGAGCCTTAGGTCTTCCACGATGTCGAAGACATGTTCGAGGTTCAGGAAGAGCTGTTCCAGGTGTTCTTCGATCCTGGACGAGGAAGCAGGTTCGGGTTGAAAGATCCCGTTGTAGAAGGGGAGGCTCAGGTGGAGCTTCGAGTCCTTGAAGGCCATGAAGAGCTTTTTATCCCAACGTTCCTGCAGGTCGAGCACCCTTTCCATGAGGGTCGGGGAGAAAATGTAGCGGGATTCCACGGGATCGTTGCTGTAGAGGTTGTAGCGATGCTCGAACTCCGGATCCTCTAGGTCGACCTTTTCCAGTTCCACACCATGCTCCGGATCCTTCAATTGCTTCGAAGGATCGTAGCCGGGACCTATCTCTTTCCGCCCTCGCTTTTGTGCTCTCCGAGTTCCTTGCGGTGCTGGAAATTCTCGCCACTTGAACTGGCGAGGACGAAGGACGGCTTGGGATGTGAAGCTCTTGTTGAAGTCCGCGATCATATAGAGCCCGATGTAAGGGGCGCGATCTCCCGTAAGATCTCTTTTGATGCTCTCCATCAAGCGGATCCTTCCTTCTTCCCTCCCTTTTTCCTTGGCGAAGTTCTTTTCTTTCGGTTCTAACCCGCCCGGGGTGACGAAGACCTCTGCAAGTTCCACCGCCGTTCCTCCGATCCGTCCTGTGATCCTGTTCTCCGAGTGGACCTGGATCTTTCGGAACGGGAAGGTCATCGCCGAAGCGATGCGGTAGCGCTCGATACCCCCTAAAGGATCGTACTGCAGGTCTTCTCCGAGGTAGGGGATCAGTTCCTCGATGAGCTCTTCCTGGAAGGCTTCCCGGTACTGTGCTTTTTTCGGGCTCAGGGCGACTTTGGGGAGCATGGGTGCAAGGACCGCGAAGACCATCATGTAGACGTAGATGGGGATGACGGAGCCGGTCAACTTGTCGAGGGCGAAGAAGATCCCGAACAAAAGGGCTATGCATCCGATGACCGCTGGCTGCTCGTAAGCCCGTTCGCTTACGGCAAGGTACTCC
>CAZIDL010000025.1:0-33690 GCA_964537825.1 uncultured Weeksellaceae bacterium | reverse complement strand
TTAGCGTCCGGGTGATCAACAAAGGCATCCAAGCTCAATCCGGGTTCGATGTGGGCTATTCGATCGATGGAGGTGCGCCGGTGACGGAAACCGTCACCCAAACGGTCCAACCCTTTGATACCATCACCTATACGTTCGCCCCAACAACAGCAATGTCGAGCGTTGGAAGCTACAACCTCCAGGCTTATACGGACCTTTCCGGAGATACGATCAACCTGAACGACACGGCTTCGAAAACCGTCCAATATTCCACTGGATCCAAAACACCATCAGCTTCCTTCAATAAATCGCTTCCGGATGGGGACGTGACCATTGAGGATAGTTTGTATGTCTGCGGGGTGAACAAAGAGGAATACGGTTGCGCTCGGATCCTATCCCTGACGATCGATTCCATCCATCATACGGATGCCCTCGACGAGCTTGACATCCAATTGGTAAGCCCTTCAGGCACAATACTCAACCTATGGATGCAGCTTGGGAACTTCAATGATGACATCATGGATGATCTGATCTTCACGGATACAGCATCCCAGAACATTATGGCGGTCACACCTGGCAATAGTCCTTACACCGGGACGTTCCGCCCCCAAGATCCTGCAGGCTTCTCGAAGTTCAATGGGGATCAGATCAATGGAGCCTGGAAGATCCGGATCTTCAATGATGATTTCTCGGATACAGGTTCCTTCCATGGATGGAACATGCGGATCCTCGATCCGGCCAAGCCGCAACCGGATCTTGGCCCTGACACTACGATCTGCCAGCGGGAGAACCTCCTGCTCGATCCAGGGGACGACCCGAATTGGAGCTACGTCTGGGGAGACAATTCCACCGACAGCAGCAAAGCGGTCGCTGGTTCCTTCCTAACGACCGGGCAGAGTTACGAGTACAATGTGACCGTTACGGATGAAAGCCCCTTGAACCAGTGCATTAACTCCGATACGATCGAAGTAAGTATCGAGAACTGCTCCGGGATCGAGGAGCAAGATGAAGAAGGCCTCAGCTTTGAGATCCATCCGAACCCGGCCTCGGATCGCTTGAACATCCGTAGCGTAGGGGCAAAGGACCAGCGCTTCCGCTACGAACTGTTCGATCTCCAGGGCCGGAAGCTGGAAACGCTTAGTAGCGGAACCAGCCAGGTGAGCACCATGAAGGTCACGGACTTCTCCGACGGTGTCTATATCCTGAAAGGTTACCGGGAGAACAGTGACCGGGCCCTCTTCCAGAGAAAAGTCGTCGTTCGTTAGAAGACGCCTCAGGGATCGAACAACCGAACGAGAAAGAGGCCGTCCCGATCATGGACGGCCTCTTTTTTTTACCTTTACTCTCCCAAGGGATAAGCAACCATGACGATGAAGAAGGAATTTCTCACTGTTCTCCTATTCCTTATCGCAAGCGCCGGATACGGTCAGAGCTATTACAAACAGGATTTCAACTCAGGCTTCCCGTCCAATTGGTCCATCGTGGACGGTGGGAACACCCCGAGAACATGGTCCCTGATCAGCCAGCACCAATCGAGCAGCATTGACGGAACGGATTTCATGCACGTGAATTCGGATTCCTCAGGGAGCGACACCATGAACGAACGCTTGATATCCCCTGGGGTCAATACAAAAACCGCAGACAACCTCATTCTCACCTTCGATCACGTTTTCGGTAAAGTAGCATCCGAAGTCGGATATGTAGATGTCCACAATGGGACCCAATGGATACAGGTAGCATCTTTCAATTCGACGAAAGGATCCTTCGCCAACCCGGCATCTGCAGAGATCGATATCGACAACTACAAGAACGGCAACCTGAAAGTCCGCTTTCGCTATGAGGATCAAGGATCCTGGGGAGATCATTGGTCGATCGATAACGTTCACATCAAAGAAAAACGATGTTTCGAACCGAAGAACCTGGAAGTGGTCCGGATCAATTCCAATTCAGCTTATGTGACTTGGGAATCTCCAGCAGTTGGAGCAAGCTGGCAGATACGGTTCGGACCGCAGGGCTTTCCGATCGGAGGAGGTGACACCATCACCACTAGCAATGACACCGCTGCCATAGGCCCCCTCAATCCGGACACTGAATACGAATTCTATGTACGGGAGCTCTGCGCAAACGGCAACAAGAGCCCGTGGATAGGGCCAGAAGGATTCCGTACCCGGTGCAACCCTCAACTCATTCCTTTCAAAGAGGATATGGAAAGCTTCACGGTCAATTCCGATGCGACCGGCTATGTCTGTTGGGTGCCGAGTCCGACCAATACTTTCGGAGAATACCGATGGAATACGGAAGATGGGGGGACCAGTTCATCCAGCACGGGTCCGACGCAGGACCACACCCCTTATTCCACAAATGGAGTTTATGCATACACGGAGGCATCTTCAGGAAGTCAAGGGGACGAAGCATATCTGAGTTCATCCAAGATCGACCTGAGCGGGGCTAAGAATCCGATACTGACCTTTTGGTATCACATGTACGGATTCGACATGGGAACCCTCCATGTGGACATCTCTGAGGATAATGGCAAAAGCTGGAATACGGTCGCAACGATCGACGGGGAACAACATTCCAGTTCAGGAGCGCCTTGGAGCAAATATTACAAGAGCCTTGGGCAATACAGGGGGGAGGTCATCCTCCTCCGTTTTAGAGGCGTGAGGGGAAGTGGCCTTCAAGGCGACATGGCGATCGATGACATCAAGATCTCGAAAAGCCCTGCAAGGGACCTTTCGGTAGCTTCCTTTAAATCCCCGAGTTCGCTGGATTGTTTCGGATCGGGCCATCCCGTTCGATTCCCCATCTTTAACGGAGGTCAGGATTCGGTCGACCTGAGCCAGAACAATGTGACCGTTACCGTCGAAATATCGGGGACCATCAACCAAACCCTGACGAAAACCCTCACCAACAATTCCCTTAACGGAGGGGATCCCCTGGGGACCCTTGACACGATCATCGTTCCCATGGGCAATGTTAACATGTCCAGCAATGGGAATTACCAATTCAAAGGATACATTTCTTCGATAAGCGGAGACACCGTTACCTTTAATGACACCATCACGGAAACCTATACGGTCCCACCCCTTCTCGGTGGCACGGTCAACGGTGGCGGGACATACTGTGTCGGGGATACGGCCACCCTTTCGATCAGCGGCCATACGGGAAAATTCCAATGGCAAGCGAACGATGGGAGCGGTTGGTCTCCCGTGGATGCCCAAGAGCCCGATTCCACGACGCTGAAGGTCGCCCCCTCCCAAGAAACGAGTTACCGCGTGGAGGTCTGTGATTCGACCACTTCCACCGTCGATACGGTCAAGATCAACGCACCTACACCACCATCGCCCGAGAACGACACGTTCTGCAAAGGGATCGACAACACCGCTCAACTTGGAGCCAATGGAAGCGGTAAGTTCTTCTGGTTCACTGAGCCCGATTCCGACCAACTCCATGACACAGGTAAAACCCAGATCGTGAACGTCAATTATATCGATGTTACCTATTGGGTATCGCGGGCCGACTCCAGCGTGGCCGATCCGGTCCTGATCACTGAAGTGGACAACGGATCATGGTCGGATGGTGTAGAGATCCAGAACGTTTCCTCCAAAACGGTTGATGTCAATGGCTGGTCGATCATCATGAACGAGGGCACGCCGATCAACGACCAGGATGATGACTTCACCTATACGAGTGGGACCAATCTATCTTCTGGGGATAAGATCCGGATCGGTGAAGCAAATTCGGGAATAAACCTCAGTTGGACGAGTTCGAGCGATGGATGGGTGGTCCTTATGAACGATAAGGATGAGGTCGTGGACATGATGTTCTTCGGTTACACCCAGGCTGATATATCGAACTTCAGTCCCACGATCAATGGGACCAACGTAACAACAGCTGGTGAATGGAGTGGAGGCGGCGTACCCAACGGTTGTGATGGCTTCAATAATAATGCAACAGCCCGCGGCGGAGGTCGCGACCACAACGATGCAAGCGATTGGGCTTGCGTTACCGAAACGATGGGGAACGACAATCCCAATATCGACCTTCCCTTCGGAGGATGCAGGAGTGAGCGGGTTCCTGTCACTGCTGTAGCAGAGAATTGCAGTGGCATCGAATCCTTCGGTCAGGAACGTTCCCTGAGCATTTATCCGAATCCTGCCAGGGAACGATTCTTCATCGATCTGAGCAAAGGAAAACCTCTGGAAGGAACGCTCCGGATACGAGACCTCGAAGGAAGGACCCTCCGCGAAGAGCGGAAAGTTCTTGAGAATGGAAGGAACCGCATTAATAGCAAGGGCTTGGCAGATGGCATCTACATGATAAGTTTCGAAAGCCGGAACGCTTCCTTTACGAAGAAGCTTCTGATACGCTGAAAGTCCGGCCTTTGAAATTCAAGCCGGGTCCGTTCCGGACCGGGCTTTTTTGTTGATAGTTCTGTTGATTTTCTAAAGGCGAACCCCCCTTGATCTCAGGGATATCCGAAGTACTTTCGGGAAAAGATCTCGATCGATCCCTGTATGCTCACCCTCTTCGGAAAGAAAAAGCTCAGCGAAGAAAAAGTGGCCAATATGGTCGTCAACGGCCTGATCGACGCTGTGGACAACAACTTTCCGGACGTTGCAGCTCTCATCAATTCAGACCCTGACTTTGTGAGCAGCCCGAATGTGGATGAGAATGATGACCACGAATTCCTTTTGATCGTGATCACAGGCAACCTGAAGTTCATCCCGCAATATTTTGAAAGCGGGAAGGACCAAAGGATGAAGGAACTCCTCATCCAGAAATTCGCAAAAGCCCTTCAAGTGGAAAGCGAAGAATTGAAAAAGACCATAGAGGACCGAAGTTCCTTCCTTTCCAGGGTCAACCATCCCTCTAAAAAGACCCTCTACGCAATGTCCAAAGCGGTCTTTCACAAATACGGGCTGAACGCGTACCAGGAGGATTATTTCCGGAGGATCGAAACCCCTAATCCACTCTTTCTACAGCGGATGGACGATATTATGGAGAATTTCCTGTGGGGATGGGATGCTTTCCTCGAAAAGTACAAGGTCCAAGCCTCTACGGACTGACCCGTTCCCCTAAGGTGAAATGCTCTTCAGCCATCTGCAGTATATCAGATCCGATCGCAAGAGCCGCAGTAGCTGCGGGTGAAGGGGCATTGAGGACGTGAATGCTCCCCTCTTTATAAGCGATACGGAAATCGTCCACCATTTCCCCATCCTGATCCAATAACATCGCACGGACCCCTGATCGTCCAGGCTCTATCTCATCCATGCTCAAATTCGGGATGAGGGTCTGAAGACGTTTCAGGAAGAGGCGCTTGGAAAAAGCCCGCCGGTACTCATCCAAACCGAAGCGCCAATGTTTGAAGAATAGCTTCCAGGTACCCTTGTAAGAAAGCGCATCGAGGGTATCCCGAAGGCTAAAGTCCATCTTCCCATAGCCTTCCCGTTTGAACGTGAAGACCGCATTGGGGCCGCACTCCACTCCTCCATGGATCATGCGGGTGAAATGGACCCCCAGAAAAGGGAATTGAGGGTTCGGCACGGGGTAGATCAGGTCGTTCACCTTCTCCTGAGCCTTGGGGGTCAGCTCGTAATAATCCCCCCGAAAGCCGACGATACGCTCCTTTAAACCGGCATCTTCCCGCCGGGCCATCCGATCGGACTGAAGGCCGCAACAAAAGATCGTCCAACGGGTATGATAGGTCCCCTTATCGGTCACGATCCGTTCCTCTTCTTCCCCATCACGTTCGTGCGCCTTAACCTCTTCACCCGTGCGGATCTCACTCTCAGGTTGTACAGCTTGGGCAAGTTCAGCCATTTTCTCCGTAGCAGCTTTGAAATCGATGATACCGGTGCAAGGGACATGGATACCGCGGATCCCGGAGCACTCCGGTTCCTTTTCGCGGATCCCTTCTGCACCGATCTCCTCCATACCCTCGATGTCGTTCGCGAACCCACGATCCCGGATCCGCTCCAAGGAAGGGAATTCAGAGGCATCGCCCGCCACGATCAATTTTCCGCAAACTTCATGAGGGATGCCGTTTTTGCGAGCAAATCTCACGAGCTCCCTTCTTCCTTCCACACAATTGCGTGCCTTGCCAGAACCAGGTTTATAATAGATCCCGGAATGAATGACGCCGGAGTTATGACCCGTCTGATGAGCTGCAAGTTCCCCTTCCTTTTCGATCAGAAGGATCCGGAGGGAAGGGTACTTCTCCTGGAGTTTGTACATCGTAGCAGCGCCGACGATGCCGCCCCCTACGATGATGATATCATAAGCCACTCTCATAACAGCTTCAAAGGTACAACATCACCGTGCAGCGATCTTTCGGGGAACGCGCATCAACAAGATGGCTCCGAGCACGAAAATGGCGATAAGGAAAAGGACCGAATTTCGCATAGAACCCGTCAGTCCTTCGATGAAACCGTAAAAGAAAAGTCCCGTCATGATCCCGATCTTCTCGGTCACATCGTAAAAACTGAAGAAAGAAGCGTGATCCTTCGTTTCTGGAAGGAATTTGGAATAGGTCGAACGTGCTAGGGATTGGATCCCCCCCATCACAAAACCGACCAAACCAGCGAGCACGTAGAAGCCAGTGGGCGTTATGGTGTAATAAGCAAAAATGCAGACCATCACCCATATAAGGATGGCCGTCCCCAAAGCTCGAATGTTCTGGATACGGGAAGAGAGAAAGGAAAAGAAATAAGCGCCACCGATCGCTACGAATTGGATCAGAAGGACGGCGATGATCATGTTCTCGTCCGCGATCCCCGGTATTTCTTTCTTCCCAAAATCCACCGCAACGAGCATGACGGTCTGCACCCCGGTATTGAAAACGAAAAAAGCGCTCAAGTAGCTCGTAAGAACGGGGAGTCCCTTCAATTCCCGCCAAACGCTTTTCAACTCCCTGAAGCCCTGCAAAAAAGGATGAGCGCTCCCCCTGCGTTGATACACACTGTCGGGTAAACGAGCGAATGTGACCTGTGCGAATCCAGCCCACCAAATCCCCACCAAGACGAAGGAGAGCCGAGTTGGCATCGCTGCATCCGGGAACCCGATCGAAGTCGGGAACATTATCCCCACCAGGCAAAGGATCAATAGGAGCGAACTCCCGATATATCCCAACGAAAACCCCTTAGCGCTCACACGGTCCTGATCCTTTTCTTCAGCGATCTCCGGAAGAAAAGCGTTATAGAAAACCAGGCTTCCCCAGAACCCGATCGTCGCGATCAAAAAGCAGAACATCCCTACTCCCAAATACTCGAGTTGAAAGAGAGAAAGAAGGGCACAGGCAGAAGCCCCCGTGTAGCAAAAGATCTTAAGGAAAAGCTTTTTGCGACCGATATGATCCGCCACTCCTGATAGGAAAGGGGAAATGACCGCGATGATCAAAAAGGCCAGTGCGAGGGTATAGGATTTGAGCTCGGTATTGATGAGATCCAACCCGAATAACTCCACCCGCTCCGTCGTCTCATTGGCATAGAAGATCGGGAAAATGGCCGTTGTAATGACGAGAGGAAAAGCGGAATTCGCCCAGTCGTAAAATGCCCACCCGTTGATGATACGCCGGTCCCCCCTCATGAATGACGCAAGCCAGGGATCACTCCTCGACCTTGAAGGTCACCCTTCGGTTCTTGGAGCGCTGATATTTGGACTCCCCTTCAGCCTTCAATTCCGAATCACCCATTGCCTCGATGTTCAAACGATCGGCGGACACCCCTTTTCCTTTGAGATAGTCAACCACGCTCTTGGCCCGCTGAAGCGAAACATCTTTGCGCTCTCCCTTTTCGACCTTCTTTTGTTCTTTCTGGTCAGAATGTCCGATGACCTTGACGTTCAACCCTTCATTCTCCTTCATGACCTTCGCGACCTCGTCCAAACGTTCCTTGAAGTTGCTCTCGATTGCTTTGGAGAAATAGGCGAAATAGACCGGTCGGGCCTCGATCTCCTGGGCAGGAGTGGGGTCATCAGGAAGGCTTACCTGGGAACTGAAGACGAACTTGGGGCCTTCACCCTCCTCTTCTTTCTTATAGCAATCACATTGCGTCCTGTCATCTACGGCTTTGATGGAAACATCATCGATCCAGTAATAAGCATCATAGGTCTGTGATTTGTCGTAACGACGAGGACGACGCATCTTTTCAGTCTCCATCTGATCGTTCTCGACGAAGGTCCCGATGGTGATATACTCTTCGCCCCCTTTTGCTTTATAAGCCGAACAAATGGGTTCCCAGAGGCGGGTGTTCTTATGGATCTTTTTCTTCGGATGCATGATCTGTGCATCGTAAATGAGCGACTTCTCCTCCGTCGTGCTGATATCCTTCTTGGAAAGGTAAGCCCCTACTTTGTTGACAGAAAACTTGGAGAGCGGAGAAAGCCTCATATGGAACTGCACGCAATAAAGCACTCCTTTGCTCATCTTTTCCGGAAGGCGTGCACTGATATAACTTCGCGGTTCCTCGTTCCGATAACTAAAGACCCGAACACCAGCAAAACGGTTGCCGGTCCGGGGTTTGCACCTTCCCTTGTAAGTTTCCGGAGCCCCGATCTCCTCATCATCATCCTCGGTCGTGAACAGGTCTGCATCCGCACCCGTACCCGGGACCCAATCCTTTGCTTTATGGACCTGACCGGTGCGGCGGAGCGTTCCGTCCTTTTCCTCAAAACTGGGGTTGGGGACCAGGTTCTGCGCGCTCTGGCCCATGGCATTAGCACTGAGAGAACCCAGAACGAAGAGAAAGAAAGTCCGGATGATGGATCTATTGCTGGCCATAGGATGAATAGCTTTTGACGGTCTCGATGAATCGTTTGACGTGTTCGGGATCGCTATCCGGCAGAACACCGTGGCCCAAATTCGCGATGTGGGGATGTCCTGAGAATGCGTTCAACATCTTTTTCGTCCCTTCCTCGATCTTCGAGGGAGGGGCATAAAGGTAAGCGGGATCGAGGTTCCCTTGCAAGGCTTTATCCCTCCCTACCTTTTGTTTAGTAGCCTCGATATCCATGGTCCAATCCATTCCAATGACCTCACAGGGTAATGTTCGCAATTCCTCGAGGACATGAGCAGCTCCCTTAGCGAAAACGATAACGGGAACATCCCCGAGCCCTTCGCAGATCCTTCGGATCGGCTCCAGACCGAAGGTCCTGTATAGCTCAGCACCCAACACACCGGCCCAGGAATCGAAGATCTGCACGATGTCCGCCCCTGCTTTGACCTGCATCCGAAGGTATGAAAGGGTTACGTCCACGATGCTCTGAACGATCCGCTCGGAATCTTCAGGAGCCTGATATAACAACTTCCGTGCCTTTGAAAAGGATTTGGACCCCTCCCCTTCGGCCAGATAGGAGAAGAGGGTCCAGGGGGCTCCTGCGAAACCTATCAGAGGGACCCTGTTATCCAGCTTTCCTTTGCTCAGGCGTATCCCCTTTTCTACATACCCTAATTCTTCCTCCACAGCGATCCTTTCCGGATCACGAAGGGCATCCCGGCTATCGAAGAGGGTCCGATCGAACACCGGTCCTTTCCCGGGCTCCATCCGATAAGGGAAACCCAACACATCAGCTACGACGAGTATATCCGAGAAGATGATCGCAGCGTCGACCCCGAGGATATCGACTGGTTGACGGGTAACCTCGGCGACCAATTCCGGAGTTTCGACAAGTTCGCGGAAATCCTTGACCTGTTCCCGTACGCTTCGGTATTCCGGAAGGATCCTTCCGGCCTGGCGCATCAACCATACGGGGGAACGTTCGGTCACCTCTCCCCGGGCAGCACGCAGAAGAAGGTCGTTCTTCGGTGGCATCATTCAAAATTAAGCGATCCGTATTCCCGATAAAGAGGATCGTTGCAGGACCGCTCGCTCCTCTTACCTTTAGCGCTAGAACGAAGACCCGGTCCATTGAAACGCACGACGACCGAGAATGTGCGGGTGGCCCTTCGGGCGATAGGAAGTCACCGCTCGCGGGCCGTTCTGACCGTCCTGATCATAGCTATTGGGATCATGGCCCTCGTGGGGATCCTTACTTCTATCAGTGCGATCAAAACGAAGATCAATGAGGACTTCTCCGATATGGGGGCCAACACCTTCACTATCATGAAGAAACGGATCGACGTTCAGCGGCGCGAGGGGAAAGAAGTGAAGGATTACGAACGGATCGAGATCGAAGAGACGGAACGCTTCGTTGCTGCATATTCATTCCCGGATGCTGTGGTATCCCGATCGGTAGAAGCTACTGGTCAGGCCAGAGCCTCCTACCGCGACCAGAAAACGGACCCCAACATCGAAGTGACCGGCGGCGACGCTTCTTACCTCCGGACGAGCGGCCATCGGATCGATAAAGGGCGGAATTTTTCCCGGAAAGAGGTCGAACGTGGAGAGTCGGTGATCATCCTTGGCCGGACGGTAGTCCAGGACCTCTTCTCCCCATCAGAGGACCCGTTGGGAAAGCGGATCGGACTCGGCGACCGGAAGTACCGGGTGATCGGGGTCCTCCAGGAACGAGGCAGCACGATGGGATTTGGAGGGGATGCCAGATGCATCATTCCGATATCGACCGTCGAGGAAGAATACGGGAATTCCGAGCTCTCATACGAGCTCAGCATACGGACCTCCCATCCCGAGCATTTGGAAGCGGCCATTCAGGAGGCAAAAGGTGAATTCCGAAGGATAAGGGGAGATGCTCCCGGAGCGACCGCTTCCTTTGACATCGTGATGAGCGACGACCTTGCGAGCCGATTGATCGGACAGCTTCAGTTCATCACGATCACGGCCACCATTATCGGTGTAGTGACCCTGATCGGAGCAGCGATCGGTTTGATGAACATCATGCTCGTATCCGTGACCGAGCGCACGCGGGAGATCGGAACGCGCAAAGCTTTGGGGGCGGATCAACGGACGATCCGGGGACAGTTCCTGATCGAATCCGTCCTGATCGGTCAGATGGGAGGATTGTGCGGGATCGTTCTCGGAGTTCTTGCCGGCAATGCGGTCTCTTTGATATTCGGGGGGAGCTTTATCATCCCCTGGGCATGGATGATCGGCGGGGTGCTCCTTTGCTTTTTGGTCGGCGTGGTCTCAGGCTATTACCCAGCCCGCAAAGCGGCCCAACTCGACCCTATCGAAGCCCTACGTTACGAATGATCCCCTCGTTCCTTGAGAAAGAGTTCCCATAAAGGATCCCCTTCAGGAGGGGAGGCCTTTATTAAGGGGCTCTTGTTCGCTGTCGGATGGGGAAAGCGAATACTCCGTGCATGGAGATGGATGGAAGCATCCCTGTTCGGACGCCTCGCCCCGTACTTAACGTCCCCTTTGATCGGCATCCCCCGGTCGGCAAGCTGAACCCGTATCTGATGGTGCCTGCCCGTCTCCGGTCTCACCTCAAGAAAGGAATAGCGATCCCCCCTCCCGAGCACCTCATAGGTCAGAACGGCCGAGCGACTCCTTTTCGGATGCCCTTCGACGATCCGCGACCGGTTCTTCTTTTCGTCCTTGATCAATTGATCCTCCAACCGGGCCGCCCCCTTATGGATCCCTTCGACCACTGCCCAATAGGTCTTTTCGGAGCGCTTTTGCTGGAAAGCTCGATTCATCCTGGAAAGCCCCTTCCCGGTCTTCGCAAAGAGGAGCACCCCTGAAACCGGTCGATCGATCCGGTGAATAACACCAAGGTAAACGTTCCCGGGTTTTCGATATCGAACCCTGATATATTCCTCAACCGCCTTGCTCAATGGCAAGTCTCCGGTCCGATCCCCTTGTACAAGGTCACCCGGATCCTTTCGGACAGCGATAAGATGATTGTCCTCGAAGAGGATACGGGAAGGATCGAGATGACCGATCGTTCCCATCCCTTTCCGCGACCCCATCTTTGCGCTTAATACTGCTCCCGCTCATTGGGGAAATCGACGCGCTTAACGTCGTCGATGTAGGTCTGAACGGCCCCTTTGATCTCTTCATAAAGATCGTGGTAACGGCGCAAAAAACGGGGATGGAAATCCTTGGAGATGCCGAGCATATCATGTAGCACGAGCACCTGTCCATCCACTCTATCCCCAGCACCGATCCCGATCACCGGGACCTTCACTTCTTTGGTCACCTCAGCGGCAAGGTCGGCCGGGACCTTTTCAAGAACGATCCCGAAGCAGCCCACTTCTTCGAGCACCTTCGCATCCTGCTTGATACGTTGAGCCTCCTCTTCTTCCTGCGCCCGGACCACATAGGTCCCGAACTTATAGATGGACTGGGGGGTCAACCCCAAATGCCCCATTACAGGAATGCCAGCAGATAAGATCCGCTCCATGGACTCCCGGACCTCATGCCCCCCTTCCATCTTCACAGCATGAGCTCCCGATTCCTTCATTACCCGAATAGCAGAGCTGAGCGCCTCCCGCGAATTCCCCTGGTAGGTTCCAAAAGGAAGGTCCACAACGATCAGAGCCCGCTCCACGGCTCGGACCACCGAAGCAGCATGGTAGATCATTTGGTCCAATGTGATCGGAAGGGTGGTCTCGTGACCGGCCATCACATTGGAAGCACTATCGCCGACCAAAATCACATCCAATCCGGCCTTATCGAGGATCCGGGCCAAAGAAAAATCGTACCCGGTCAGCATGGAGATCTTTTCCTCCCGGGCTTTCATCTCCTGAAGCACGTGGGTTGTGACCCGTTTTACCTGTTGTTGGTCCGAGGATCGCTGATCTGCCATGACTTAACTCGCCTTTCGCTGTTTCAACAAATTTAAAGAAGATGCACCCTCAAATATCCACCAATGGGGCAGCTCACCCTTCGGATCCATCTCCCGGGGAATAGGATCGGCTTGAACCTTGGAGGAGAAAGCCCCGTATAAAAGCCGCTAAGCTGAACGCTCTTCCATAGATATCTCTATATTTGCCAATACAAAGCCTATGATCCAGGCCTTTCGAGCTTTAAGCTCCCCTCGCCCCTCCCTCTCTCTGGTGCTCTTCATCATCAGTATGGGTTGTTATTCACTGGAATTGAACGCCCAGAACAGTGTGTTCCTGAAGGAACAGGTCCCGGAGGATAGAAAATACGAGTCGGATAAAGTGGTCGATTCCATTTACGGGATCGAAATGTACAAACCACTGAATTTTAGGCTTGGCGGAGATTCTATACGAAAATGCGATGGATATGCATGCCGTTCCTGGGTCAAGGACAAATACGAGAACGATCAGCTCCTCCACAAGGGCTATTACGTGGATGGTCAGCTCAAGATCTATAAGAACTTCTACCCGGATGGCACGATGGAACGGGAATTCAAGATCATTTCCAAGCTGAAGTCAAAGCTCATCAAGTACTACCCAAACGGAAAGATCAAGACCAAAGTGATCTATCACGGGGAATCACCCCTCGAGTGGACGGATTATTACAGGAACGGCCAGATCAAATACCAAGAGAAATACGATGATGGTCGTAATTACCACATTAAGCGGGCCTCTTATCAAAAGGACGGTACGCCGAAGGAAAAGTTCAAAATGGTGGACGAGGATAAGAAGCGTTTTGTTAAGAAGAAATTCTATCCGAACGGGGACCTGAAGATGAAAGGAAAGCTCAAGTACAACGAAGATCTCTTCGAGCTTCAGAAACATGGACAGTGGGAATATCACGATAAGGAAGGCAAGGTCGAAAAGACCGAGACTTACGAGGAAGGGGAGAAGATCAAGGAAAAGAAGAAATGAGGTGTTCCCTCCTCACCTTTTGCCTTCTTTTATCCCTTCCGAACCTTCGAGCCCAGAACCCTTCCTCCGAAAACGATTGTTTTGGTTCTTCCCTTGTGACCCTTCGTTTTGAAGATCTAAAGGAAGGGCAACAAAAGGTCCGAGAGCTTTCTTACGGCAAAAAGGACCGTTTCAGCTTTTGGTACCGCCTGGAAAAAGTCCCCTTCGACACCTTGGAGGTGGTGGTGAGCAGCACAGATCCAAAGGACATTTACGATATCTCCCTTTACCGCTACGATGGGAAAGCGATCTGCAAGGAATTGGTGCACGGCGATCGGTCTCCGTTAGGGATCGGTTCTTTGGAAGAAGAGAGCATCGATCAAATGGACGGCACTCATCATCCGGTGGCCTTTCAGGACAAGGCACTCGAAAAAGGAGGGAGCTATTTTCTTTCTGTCCTTCACGTGGGCGGCAAGGGGTGCGGGCATATCGCTCGCATTCGTGCGGATGGAAAGGAGCTTGAAATACGAGCCAAAGCGAAGGATTGCTTCCAGATACAGGAATCCCGATCGAAGAAAGCCCCAAAGAAAAAGCCTTCGAAGCTTCGCTTGCGTACGGGTCTGTTGGATTCGGCAAAGCATCGCAGCATCGCTGGGGAACTGATGCTGATGGACCGAAAGACAGGGAACAAGCGCTTCATCGATATGAAGAGCGACAGCACGCGTACACTCAAGCTCCATAAAGGCCGCACTTACCGCTTCAAAGGAGAAGCCCTTGGATATCACAGCAAAAGCGTGGAAAGGAGCTTCGATTCGGACAGCAGTTTCTTTCTGAGACTGAGAAGCCTCGATAAGGGCGAAAAGATCGTCCTCCGACGGATCTATTTCCATCCGAACACCTATGCATTCCGGGACCAAAGCCGTTCATCCCTTGAAGCTCTATACCGTTATATGCAACAACGTCCGAAGGCGGTGATCGAGATCCAAGGACATACCGCATCGGACCAGACCATAGAAAATATCAACCCGCTCTACAAGGATAAAGGACCCGCATGGAAATTCACCGGGACGGCCAAAGAACTTTCCCTCCTTCGGGCTAAAGCGGTCAAGGAAGAGCTCGTGGAAATGGGGATCGATCCCGAACGCTTGCGGACCAAAGGCTTTGGAGCTTCGCGGAAAATGGTGAAAGATGCACGATCGCGAAGGGAGGAAAAAAAGAACATGCGGGTCGAGGTCAGGATACTGCAATGATGCGCTCTCAAAGGCTCGAACGCTTCCTCGCAAAACACTCCATTCTGGACCGTAGTGTGCTGTATCGTCACAGCGATCGGACCGTCCAGCGCCACCTTCAGGACCCTTCCTTTCCATTGCTCGTGAGCTTCCCCCGAACGGGAAGCCATCAGCTCAGGCTTCTGATGGAACTTTATTTTGAAACTCCTTCCCTTCCGCGCATTTTCCATTTCAAGAAGAGCGATCGATTCACCTGTTGCCATGTGCACGACCTGATGCCACCGGACCGACCGGCAGGCCTTGAACGGAAGCGGGTCATCTACCTCTATCGCGACCCCGTACCCACCGTTCATTCGATCCTCCGTTACTACGAAGAGGATCCCAGCGACCTTACCCGTGTAGACCATTGGAGCACGGTCTACCGGGACCATCTTCGAAAGTGGCTGCTGAACGAATCCTTCACGGAAGAAAAACTGTGCATCCTGTACGAAAGTCTCCAGAACGACCCATGGGCACCCTTCCAAAGGCTTTGCGACTTCTTCGGGGCCCGGAAAGAAGAAGATCGGCTCAAGGCCCTTTTTCATAAGATCACGCACGAACAGGTCAGCAAAAGGACGAACGATACGCCGGCCATCGTGGGGGACCGGAAAGAACGATACGAAGAGCGGGAACGCTTCCGGAAAGAGGCCGGAGATACGATCCGGAAAAGGGTGTTCGGGGATGTCCCGGACCTCCGCCCCTTTTTTCCCGAAGGATCGACCGGTAGTTAAAAAGCCGGTGCTCAGGTCGTCGCTGAGGGATCCATTATATTTGCCGTTCTCACCGCTCTGCAATGGAGGGATCCCAGCCTACCGACCGATCTCCCGAAGAGAAAGAGTTCGACCTCCGCTCCTTCTTCCGTTACTACGTACGATATTGGCCCCTCTTCGTCATCATGCTGGTATTCAGCCTATCAGCCGCCTATTTCTACAATTGGTATGCGACCAGGGTCTACAGAACCTCTGCCAAAGTCCTGATCAAAGAAAAGGAGTCCAAAAAGGGGCAACGGAAGCTTCTTGAGGAACTGAACCTGGACGCGGACCGCCAGAACATCAAGAACGAGATCGAGGTTCTCAAATCACGGAAGCTAGCTCTTCAGGTCATCGACTCCCTGGAGTTCCGAACCGCTTACTTCCTCGTGGGGAACATCAAAGTATCGGAGGTCTACCAACGATGCCCTTTTAAGGTGGTCCCTGACTCCCTTCATTTCTTCTCTTATGTGAACCAATTCCACATCCGGATCCCTGAGCCGGGACATTATCGACTCAGCTACGAAACCCGGAAAGGAAGGAGCTATGATAAGAAGTTCCGCTTCGGGGAAAAGGTCGAAAACCGGATGGGGAGCTTTCGGATCGTCAAGCGCAAAGGGGTTTTCGAGGACAGCATCTTTCGGGACCCCTCCTATGAAAAACGTCACTATAAGATCCGCTTCCATTCCCGCCACAGCATCGCCAACCGATATCGGAACAAGCTTACGGTAGAGATCGCCCGACCTGGTTCATCGATCCTCAAGCTCATCCTTGAAGACCCGGTGCCCAAAAAAGCAGCGGATTTCCTGAACACCCTTATCGAAGCCTACCAAGCGCACAATGTTCAAATGAAGAACCGGATGGCGAACAATACCAATCGCTTCATCGAAGAGCGGTTGGATGTCATCGCCAAGGACCTGGATTCGATCGAAGCTCAGCGGGAATCCTTTAAGATGCAGCACAATATCACTGACATCGAGGCTGAAGGGAAAATGATCCTGGAGGAGATCGAAGAACTGGACCAAAAGCTCACGTTGTTGCGCTCGAAGATCTCTACCGTCGACCACATTCAGAAGAGCCTCGAAGGGAAGAAGCTGTCCCAGATATCCCCATCTACCCTGGACGTCACGGACCCCCTTCTCAACCAGCTAGTGAAACAGCTCCACGAATTGGAGCGCAAGAAAGCAGAGCTCGAATTCCGCGTAAAAAAGGGCAACCCTCAGAAAAAAGCTCTGGAAAAAGAGATCCAGGAAACCAAAGCTTCGCTCCGCAAAAACCTCCTGAACATTCAGGAGAACCTTAATGAACGGGAGGATAAGCTCGAAAAGAAACTAGCTGACAAACAAGCGCGGCTCAAAAGCATTCCGCGAACGCAGCGCAAGTTGGTGAAGATCCAACGCCGCTATCGGATCCAGGAAAAGCTGTACACCTACCTGCTGGAAAAGAAGGCAGAGACTCAGATATCCTTGGAATCCTCCGTTTCGAGCAATCGCATCATCGAACGAGCACGGCCGAGCCGGGCTCGTGTCCATCCCGTGGTTATGCGCACTTACTCCATCGCTTTCATTCTGGGATTGCTGGCTCCGGTGCTGATCGTCTACCTCCGCGAAAAGATCGATGACCGGATCATGAGCATCGCTACCATCGAACGGCTGACCTCCATTCCTGTTATCGGGGTGATCGGTTTCCACCGCTCCGAGAACAACGTCGCGGTCCTCGGCGATCCCCGCGCACCGATCACCGAAGCTTTCCGCTCGCTACGTACCAAACTGGAAGGGGCATTGAAAGATCGAACGGAAAGCAACCGTACTTTTCTGATCACTTCATCGATCGGCACCGAGGGAAAAACCTTCACCTCCATCAACCTGGCTACCGTCTTCGCCCTATCGGACAAACGAACGATCCTCGTCGGAGCCGACCTCCGCAAACCAAGATTAACGGAGAACTTCGATATTCCCAACGAGCGCGGGATCAGCAATTACCTCAACGATCCGGAAGAGGAACCCGATGGGCTCATCCAGAACTCAGGGATCCACGGATCACTCGACGTACTACCCTCAGGTCCGCCACCCCCTGACCCTGCCGAAGCGATCATCAGCGAGCGAATGGAAACCTTGATGCAGCTTCTCAAAGAACGCTACGAGCGCATCGTGATCGACACTCCACCGATCGGACTCGTAACGGACGGGATCGTCCTCACCCGTTATTCCGACGCCAACATCTTCGTTGTAAGACAGACGCTTACCCGCAAACCCAACATCATCCAACTGAACGAGATCCATAAGAAACACGAGCTCCAACGCTTCACCATTCTCTTCAACGCTGTCAAAGCCAGCAAAGGCGGCTACGGTTACGGGTATGGCTACGGTTATGGCCACGGGTACGGGTACGGTTACGGGTACGGTTATTACGGAGAAGAAAAGAAAAAGAAGGGGAAAGGCTTCTTATCCATCTTCAGGAAACGCTCCTGAATGCGAAAGCTGATCCAACGATTGAACCAAGGGCCGGAGCGATCCACACGCATCCGGCGGCACCAGCTCATCTCTTTTCTGGCGAAGGGAGGCGGGATGGCCATCGGCCTTTTGATCATTCCATTGGCCCTCGAATACCTGGGGAAGGAACGCTTCGGGGTATGGCTCACCATCAGCACGGTGACGGGCTGGTTCACCTTCCTCGACCTCGGACTGGGCAATGGGCTTCGCAATCGCTTCGCCGAAGCCAAAGCGAAAGGGGCTCCGGATGAGGCCCAACGCTACGTGAGCACGGCCTATTTCCTGATCGGAAGCATCGCCTTGGGAATCATCCTACTCTTCCTGATCGTCCATCCTTTCATCTCCTGGGGGAAGCTCTTCAACGCTGAAGGGATCGCTCCACAGGTCAGCGATCTGATGCGATGGGTCTTCGTCCTCTTCTTCCTGAAGTTCGCCTTCGAGCCCATATCGAAACTCATTCTCGGGGATCAGCGCCCCGGCTTGAACGTCATCATGCGGACCCTCGGAAGGCTCGGCGTATTGCTGGCCCTCTTGATCCTGATCCGGAGCGGAACGGACTCCCTTGTGCTCTTCGGGATCTCGGTCCAGGGCATCAACGCCCTCCTTCCCCTTCTGGCGAGCATCGTCTTTTTCGGGGGACGCTATCGCATCTATCGCCCGCTTCCTTCCCGCGTGGACCTTTCCCTTAGCAAGGACCTCATCGGATTGGGCTTCAAGTTCTTCGTGATGCAGTTGGCCGCGATCGTGGTCTTCGCCACCGACCACATGATCATCACCCGTCTTTTCGGACCCAGCGAAGTACCAGCTTACCATGTGGCCTTTCGTTATTTCACCCTCGCCCTGGTCTTTTTCCGAATAGCGACCAACCCTTACTGGTCCGCTTACACCGATGCCTACCAGCGGGGGGATCTGGATTGGATCCGCCATGCTACCGGACGCCAACTGCTTCTCTGGGGAGGGGTAGCGGCCGCTGTGCTTTTGATGCTCCTTATCGCCGGACCCGTTTACCGTATCTGGCTCGACGGCGAGCTCAACATTCCCTTTTCCCTCTCTTTGAGCATGGCGGCTTGGGTCATCCTTTCCGCCTTTACGACCATCTTCGGGAACTTTCTGAACGGCTTGGGCAAGGTCCGCCTCAGCATGCTTCATTCGATCGTCTTCATGGTCCTGAACATTCCTCTATCGGTATTTCTTGCAGGTTACATGGGGCTGGGCCCCAAAGGGGTCATCATCGGGACCTTTCTGAGCGTCCTCCCTCAGGGGATCCTCCACCCGATCCAATACCGAAAGATCATGAAAGGAACGGCCCGGGGGATCTGGGACCATTGATCATCCCTTGCGCGCCGTTCTTCCCAGCCAGCGAAAACGGTTCCTCACCTTACGGGCAAGGCGCTTAGCAGTTCCATGGGTGCCGGGATTGGCATGAGGGAAAGCCCGATCGGGGACCTCGTGCCCAAGGAAGTCGCATAGCTTCTCCCAGGCGTCCCCTTCTTCGAAGTTCATAAGGAGCAGATCACCCGGTCGCTCCCTGAAATATTCCTTCACCGCTTCATTGTGATGCCTGTAGCGCTCCAAATAAAGGTCTTCGTTCCCTTTTGGAGCACCGTGGCCTTCGTAGATCCATTCCCGCATCCGGTTGCTGTTCTTTCCCAAATGATCGGTCACACTCCGTATCCATCGGTCCTCATCTCGCCAGGTCAGGATGAAGCGGCTCCCGGGATAGCGTTGGTCCATTTGCCTAAAAAGGAGAGGCCAGGGATTGTCCTGGAAGGCATCGAAAGGGTCAGCAACCTCCCATACAGGGTCCATTCGACCTTCTATCAGAGGATCGGCCAGATCCCACCGGACCCCACAGACCGTATAGCCCAATTCCTCAAGAGCTTGCCCCAACGTGGAAGTACCGGTCTTGTGAAACCCAACCCCTATGATCTTTCCCTGCGACCTCATCGATCCCAAAGATAAGCACGAAAGGCAGCCTTCTTCGGTCGATCACCTAAATTTGACGTCCATGGGGCGCTTTCTGAAAAAGGATCACTTCGGGCGCTATCCGTTCGTGAACATCCTGGTCTCCAAGGCCGTCTTTTGGAGCCTCAGGCGCCGGAAGCGAAAGCTTCTGAAAAAGGCCGCCCGTCGCTCGGAAGCACACATCCATACGGAGCAGCGGAACGATGAAGGACAGGCGGAAGAAGTGCAAAAGCTCCTCGGGGAAGGGTACGAAAAACTTAACCTGGGGGGAGGCAACAAAGCGCTTAACGGCTTCTTTAACATCGACTTTATAGCTCACGATCTGGAAGTTCCCGAGATCGTCGCTAACATCCTCGACCTTTCCTTCATCCCGGATCAAAGCCTCGAGCAGATCCACAGCAACCATGTCGTAGAACATCTGAGCAAGGAGCAGTTCGAAAAGCAACTCGAGGAGTACCAACGGATCCTGAAAGGGGATGGCTTTCTGAGCATCCGCTGCCCCAACGTATTAGGAGCTTCTTACGGCTTTTTCTTCGGTCACGTTCCCGAGGATGACCGGGAAGGCTTCCTTGAAGAGGGATTTCCACCTGACGAGGACTTTCAAGATCCGCAGGACGATTGGTATGTCGGGGATCTCTACGGGCTCTTTCACTGGTTCTATGCCTTCCCTGGTTTCAGCGAGAACCAGCACCTCAACCGCTTCACTCCCACCTTGATGCGGGAAACCCTGGAAAGAAAAGGTTTCCGTGTCCGTAAAATGAGCAAACCGGAAGCAGCCCAACTTGTGGTGATAGCGGAAAAAGAAAGCAAATGACCGCGCTGGTCCTAACCGGGAATATCGCTCCCAACACGCCGGAAACAGTCATCAACGAGCCTTCACAGCGTGCGGCCGAATACGCTCGAAGCATCCGCAGCTACCTTGAAGCGGTCCCCTATCCGCTTCACTTCGTGGAAAATTCGGACCACGACCTGGGAACGGAACCGGAATTAGCCCCCGTACTAAGGTCGGAGCGGGTTCACCTTCACCGGGAAAAGGAACCCGGAGACCCCGAACGCGGAAAGGGCTACGAGGAATTTCGCATGATCGACGGGCTCGTACGGAAACTCCAGGCTGAAGGCTATGAACGCCTGATCAAGATAACAGGACGCTATATCGTTCGGAACATCAATGCCCTAATACCCAAAGGGAACGAACACGCTTATATCGACCTTCATCCCCGGATCAAGAGCGGGATCGCCATTACCGCCTTCTTCGTTTGCCCCGTCCATTATTACCGCGAACACATCGAAGGGGCTTACCAAGAAGTGGACGAGCGGGAACGGATCACGATCGAAAAGGTTCTCTTCGAACGCCTGAACGGGCTCCGATCGGACGCCCCGAGACTCCTTCACCGCGAACCGATCTTCGAGGGGATCTCGGGGACAACCGGCAACCCGATCGGCCGAAACCCCTATCGGCGAGCCGTCCGGAACACCTATAGGCAATTCCTTCGGATAAGTGGTCAGAAAAGGATCCTGCACGAACTATGAAAGGGCGTTTCGTGACCATCTTTCCGCATTTGCAAGCCCAACACCTGGTGAAGGACGTTGCTCAGATCCCCTACCGAATGCAATGCTCCCGAGGCTATGAAGCCGAATTGGTAACGGTGGACAACCGGGAAGAGCTGAGCCGAACCCGCGCATCCATTGGCGATCTGCAGGTCAAAGAGCTACCAGCGCAAGGTCGGATCGGATCGCTCGAAAAGGCGATCCTTCGCTACATCCAGGAAGAAGCCAAAGCGATCGACGTCCTCCATTTGGAGAACTTCATCCGCAGCAATTTCTTCTACGGCCTCCTTTACAAATGGAAAAACCCCCGAGGGCTCCTCTACCTCAAGGGGGATATCTACAACCATCGGTTGGAAGAACGGACCGTGGCCCGAACCCGTAAATCCTGGAAAAAGCCTTTGATCCGAATGCTCGAGAGGAAATTCATGAAAGAGCTGGATCTGATCTCGCTGGAGAACCAAAAGGCAATAGAGGTCTGGAAAAAGGTCTATCCGAAGCAGGCATCGAAAGCCATCCATTTGCCCAATGGGATCGATGAAGAGCTTTTGGAACGGGATTTCCCCGAACCTACACCCTGGGCGGAAAAGGAGGACCGCTTTCTGGTCGTAGGGCGGATCGGGAAACCATTCAAGAACCACGAAATTCTTTTGGACGCGTTGGGAAGGGTGGACCTGAAAGGTTGGACTGTCCGTTTCATCGGAGCGGTCGAGGAAGCCTTTCACACGAAGATCGAAGCCTTTTTCGAAAAGTACCCGGAAAAACGGTCGGTCATCTCCTTCCAGGGCCCGATCCACGATCGGCAGAAACTACTGGAAGAGCAGCGTATCGCCAAGGTCCAGCTCCTTCCCTCGAAGCTCGAATCCTTTGGACACGTTCTCCTTGAAGGGGGTGTTTTCGACCAGTACATCATCGGGAGCCAAGGGATCCTGCCCTTCGAGGAAGTGACCAAGAATGGGCGTTTCGGGGAAGCCCTTGAGGAAGTGACCCCGGATATCCTGGCCGATCGGATCCAACAGATCGTCGATGAACCCGAAGCTTATCGGATCCCCACCGGGGCATTCCGAGCCCACATCCTGGAGCAGTTCACCTGGGGAAAGGTGGTAAAGGAATTGGACGAAGCGCTGCAAGAAAGGGCCCATCAGAGATAGGGAGCCATGCGCTTGACCCGTTGGGACCATGTATGCTCCCTCAGGACCAGCTCGTAATTCCTTTCGATCAGGGGAACGTATTCGTCGAAACGTTCGAGGATGTCCCGAAGCTGACCCGCAGGATCCGCTCGGTCCGCTTCGATCACCGCATCATCCGGAAGCAGCCCCTTTGCATCTTCAGGCATCGAACCGACCACCAAGGACTTGGAGGCCATCGATTGCAAGTAACGCTGGGTCAGTGTGGAAACCCCATCGCTGAGCTTCGGATGCGTCTCGGAAGCTGGAAAACAAATGCTGATGCGGGTACGCCCCAACCCCTTGATGAAGGCATCCATATCCGGGAAGACGAGGCTCCCCTTCACCTCTTCGTACAGGTAACGGGTCCCTGAGCCTTCAAGCCCTTTTAAAAGCTTTTCGTGATGAGCATGGTGCTTGCGTCCGAATTGGAGGATGTCGATGTCCTTATCCTCATAAGGAAAAGGTTGATAAGGCGAAGGGTCGATGCCTTCCGGAATGTGGACGATCCCGGGATGTCCTGGCAAACGCTCCCTAATGGCGTCAGCAGCTCGAGCGGAGCTCAGGAAAAGGGGATCGATGCCATAGCGTTCCACTTCCTCGGCCATCCGATCGTATTTGGAAGGCCAGCAATCGAAGACATAAACAGCTTTTCGCCGAGCCCTTCGGTGGAAATAGGGGAAGGCCTTTCGGACGTGCTCAACCCCCATGAGCACCGCAAAGTAGAGCTCTTTCTGAGCGTGATGGCCATAAAGGGTCCGAAAGAGGCCGGGCATCGAACGCCCCAACCGATAAAGCCCTCTTTGAAGGAAGCTCCGCTGCTTCTCGGGGACCGTCCCCATCCCGAGTTCGTTGATAAGAACGTTCTCGAGCTCCATCACCGTGCGGATGGAGACATGGGTGGGCGGACCGTTGCGGATCAGGAGCTTTTGAGGGGAGCTTTCCATGAATTGCGAAGTTCCACTTTTGACCCATCGCATTCAAACTTCCCTCCGTGTCCTTTGTGCATTTTCTGTGACCTCCGTGCTTAAAAGCCAAACTCGATGAACCATCGTGAAAACAGAACATGTTGAAACCAAAGAGAAAGTACAGAGCACCTTTTCAAACAACTCCCTTCCCGCTATTTCCCCGATATTCGGAAACGAGGGAAAGATCAGGACCTTGGAAGAAAAGCGGAACGAACATCCCCTCGTCTCCATCATCACCGTCGTCCTGAACGCAGCGGATACGATCGATGAGGCCGTGGTTAGCGTGCTTGAGCAGGCCTATACGCCCCTGGAATATCTCGTGATCGATGGGGGTTCCACGGACGGGACCTGGGAGAAACTTCAAGCCTATTCGGAACGGATCGATCATCTGCTCCAGGAACCCGACGAAGGGATCTACGACGCCATGAACAAGGGGATCGAACAGGCCTCCGGTGAAATCATCGGCATACTGAACGCGGACGACCGCTACTTGCCCGGTGCGATCGAACGGGCGGTGAAAGCCCATCAAGAGAAAGACGCCGGGATCGTCCACGGAGCGATGGAGGTTCGCTTTCCGGAGAGCGGGAGCGAGCGGATCAATCACGGAGAAAAGGAACTCCTTCCCTATAAAGCCAGCATCAATCATCCCACATGCTTCGTCCATCGATCCGTCTACGAGAAACTCGGCAGCTACGACACCCGCTTTCGGATATCCGCGGATCACGAATTCCTCCTCCGAGCTTATCTCAATGCTGTGAACTTTATCTACATAGAGGAGCCCCAGGTCAGCTACCGCTACGGAGGAGCCAGCCTCACTTGTAAGAGCGATCTGGAGACTTACCGCATCCTCAGAGAACATAGGACCGGTCATCACCGTAAATGCCTCGTCCGCTACATCAAATGCGTGATCAAACGAGGAATGAAAAAAATTCTCGGAAGGAAGATCTGAATGGGCTTGCAAGCCAGCGATATCGACCTTTTGCTGATCAGCGACCTTTACCCAACCCCGAAGGATCCCGTGCGTGGGATCTTCGTACAGGACCATGCCCGGGCTCTGAACCCCTTTCTCCGTTCAGTGAGCATCGCTGATCTCCGTCTCTCCGGAGATCCGATCGAACTCCGGAGCGATGGGGCCGATCCGGGCATCCAAGTGCTTCAGGGAGGAATATTCTCCTCCAAGCTTCCCAGAGTCCTTCGAGCACCGCTTTATGGGATATGGACCCAAAAGGCCGAAGCGCGGGTCCTGGAACATTTCAAGCCCGATCTGGTCCACGCTCACGGAGGGGTTTTGAGCGGGACCCTGGCGCGAAGGGTGGCTGCCAGATCCAAAGCGCCCTATTTCATTACCGAACACTTCCGCATGCTCGAGAAATGGGCTCAAGATCCCTTGAAAAAGCGGATCCTCAAAAAGAACTACAGTCGAGCCAATGGGGTGATCGGGGTGAGCCATCATCTGAGCGACCAGATCGAAAAGTTCTTTCCCGAAGCCCTTTGCTGGACGATCCCGAATCCCATTGATACGGAGCTCTTCAGGCCGGGACCCAAGGAGCGCAAGAAGAAGATGCTCTTCGCCTCCCGTTTGGACCCGAACAAAGGAGGATCCCGAACCCTAAAGGCTTTCGATGCAATTCACAAGGAACATCCGGAATGGGAGCTCGAACTTTACGGAGAGGGAAAGGAAGAAGAAAGGATAAGGGAT
The DNA here is from genome assembly GCA_964537825.1 of uncultured Weeksellaceae bacterium. Lineage (GTDB taxonomy): Bacteria > Bacteroidota > Bacteroidia > Flavobacteriales_D > CAYVSK01 > CAZIDL01. The sequence goes on along the minus strand of CAZIDL010000025.1, from coordinate 8,181 downwards.
TATCTGGATAGCCGGCCAAAGTTGAAGGAACGGGTGACCTTCGGTCCTAAACTGGACCGCCGACATCTGAGGAAAAAGATGCAGGAAGCATCCTTCATGGTGCTTCCGAGCGAATACGAAAGCTTCGGGCTCGTGATCGCGGAAAGCTTAGCTTCCGGTACCCCTGTGATCGCACCAAAGCGTACCGGGCCGGCGGACATTCTTTTTGAGGGTTCCGGTACCGGGATCGATCCTTTGGACGAACATGCTCTTGAAGAAGCCATGGAACGCATGATCAGAGCGCACGGACAATATGACCCCGAAACCCTTCATCACAGGATCCATGAGCACTTCAGCATGGAGCGGGTCGGCAGGGAAATGAGCAGGCTCTACGAAAGCGCATTGGAAGGATGAGGATCGCCGTCGTCACCGCCCATTACCTCCCTGAGATGGGTTACGTGGAAGTCCAATTGGCACGGGGGCTCGCCGCTGAAGGCCATGAGGTCCGCGTCCTTACAACCCCTCATATCCCTCCTCGAGGGCTTAAAAAAGGACTTCCTTCCTATCAGCCGGGGACCGGTAACGATGGGGACGTGGAACTGGAACGCTTACCTTTTCGGTGGGGCCTGAACCAAGTGGTCATTCCGAAAGGATTGCGGAAAGCGGTTGAACGTTTTGCCCCTGCTTTGGTCATCGCCATTGGCATCGGGAAGCTTTTCACCGGCCCCATCCTCCTCCCTCCTCAAAAAAGAGCTTTCCGCTTGGTGGGGCTCTTCGGCAACAACCGCTTCAATTATCGCCACCAAAAGCTCGTGGCCTTTCAAAAGCACCTGATCCAACGCTTTTTCAAAGACCCCCATTACGATCGCGCCGCTCGTAACTGCGACCTGCTCTGGTGCTACACGCCCGATACGGAAAGGATCCTATCCGAATTCACCCGGGGAAAACGAGAAGAGGAACTGAAGAGCAAGATCCGCCGGACGACTCTAGGGTTCGATCCTGAACGTTTCTATTTCGACGAGGAAGAACGGAGCACAAAAAGGGAAGAATGGGGGATCGGCTCTGATGAGACGGTGTTCGTGACCGCCACACGGATCGTACCCTCCAAAAAGCTCGAGGATCTTATCGAAGCCTTCGAGGGATCGATGGAACGTTATTCAAACCTTCGCTATGTGCTGATCGGAAGCGATGAAGCCCTTTATTCCGAGCACCTGAAGGAACGTATGAAGAAGAGCGAATGGAGCGACCACTTCATGACCCTGCCTTTCCAGAGGAAAGAGGAACTGCGACGCGCTTTCAATGCCGCGGATATCGGCGTATGGACCGCTGCATCCATAACGGTCCAGCAAGGCATGGGCTGCGGACTTCCCATGCTTCTCCCCGAAAGTCCTGCCCTATCTCACTTGCTTCAGGATACAGAGAGCGGCATCCCTTATCGGAAAGGAGAGATCATGGCTGGACTGGAGGCCGCTTTAAAAGCCTTTCAAGGTGAAGTGAGCGAAAAACGAAAGGAACGGATGATGGTCAACCGGGATCGCTTCAGCGACCGGATCATCGCCCGGGACCTTGTGGAACGAAGCTGCACACCATGCTGAGCTTTCGCGAGTGGTTCCGCTGGCTTCGCTCCCTGCCCTGGACCCTCCGTTGGTTCGTGCTCGTGGTCCTCTTCCGCCCATTGATCGATGGCTTTTATACCCTCAAAGAGATATCGCCCTTCGTTTCACCCCTTTACATCGTTGGCGTCCTGACCCCGCTCCTCACGATCATAGCCGTCATTAAGCATCCAGCCCCGAAAAGATCAGCATTGGACGGGCTCTTCAAAGCCTGGGGTGTCCTGATCGCCATCTCCCTGCTCTTCCTCTTCTTTCAGGACCCCACCTCCATGCAGTTCCTCCAATACCTCTTTAAACTGACGATGCCACTGTACATCTTCACCTTTCTGCGCTACTTCATCCGAAGCGAAAACGAATTGAACGGCCTGCTTCAGGCCTTTTTGTACTCGACCCTCATCGTCGCGGCCGTCTTCCTCTTCGAAGTGCTCGTAAGTCCCATACGGGTCGAGGAAAGCCGTGGTCTGACGCGGATCCAGGGGTTCTTCGGGGACGTGGTGAATTACGGGATCTACCTCTTGCAGGGATTCCTGGTAACAGCTTATTTCCATCTCCGCGATCCGAGCAGGGGCTCGGATAAGAAAGGCCTGCTCCGGCTGAGTTTTGCGATCATCATGGGCAGTACCGTCCTGATGAACATCCACCACGCAGCTTCTTTGGGGGTTTTCTCGGCCCTTCTCCTCCTCTTTCTTTGGTTCGAAAGGCACCGGAGCCCAGGGGTCGTAGGCTTTCTAAGCATCCTGATCGTGGCAGTGACCCTTTATTACGGAAGGAGTTTCCTGCAGGAAAAAGTGATCCCGTTGGTCGAGGAAGAGATCGAGGTCCTTCAAGGAAAGGAACAGACCGGCAAACTCCTCCACGGACGTATGAACCGCTGGCAACACATGTGGGAGCAGTTCAGCAGCGAAGGCCCCTGGATCCTCTTTTTCGGTTATCCCCTGGGGGAAGGCTATCCCTATCAGATGATCAGTGCTGGAGCTCATAACGATTACGTGCGTATCCTTTTCTTCACAGGCTTTTTCGGATTGATCGTGTACCTCGGGATTCTACGCTCGATCCATAAAAAACTGCGGGACCTCGATAGACCGCACCGGTTTCTGTTAGGTGGTGCTCTTATCATCATCCTGCTTTTCTCCATCACCACGACACCGACGATGTATCCACCCATGCTTTACATACTCTACAGTATTTTCGCTTTCGCGGTCCTTCCTAAGAAGTCGTCCCAAAAGCTCCCTGATGACCAAACCCCGGATCCTGATACTCGGAAAGGTGCCGCCCCCGTACATGGGCCCCTCAGTGATGACCGCGACCATCCTGGGCTCCTCTCTTAACGAACACTTCGAGCTCCGCCATTTCGACACCACCCTGAACCGCAAGCTCGAAGGGATCGGCCGTATCGGACTGAGCAAAGCCCTCCAACTCTGGAAACAGTACCGGCGTTTTTCCAAAGCGTTGAAAAATGAGCGTCCCGCGCTCGTTCTGATCCCCCTAAGCCAAACCACTGCAGGTCTCATCAAAGACCTCCGCTTCGTTCGCATCGCACACAAAGCAGGCGTACGGATACTGCTTCAATTGCACGGAGGAGAATTGGACCGCACCCTTAAAAAGAGTTCTCCGACCCTCCGTTCCTACGCAGAGGCCACTCTCCGTCTATCCCATGGGGCGATCGTTCTCGGGGACGGCCTCCGGCATATCTTTCGCCCCTACCTTTCGGAAGAGCGGATCTTCACGATACCCAACGGTTTGGACATCCCGCATCCTGAGACCTCCCCTCCTGATCCACCCCCTTTCCGGATCCTCTTCCTCTCCAACCTCATCCGAAGAAAGGGGGTCGAGGACACGATAGAAGCAGCAGAGGTCCTTTGGAAGAAGGGATATATGATCCATCTGGACGTGGCCGGCGAATGGTTCGAAGCTTCCCTCGAAAAAAAGTGCAAGGAATATGTGGGGTCGAAAAAGCTGCCCGTACGCTTTCATCCTCCGCTCGGCATCAAGGATAAAGAGGAGCTCCTGCAGCAGGCGCACCTCTTCCTCCTCCCTTCCCGGGAACCAGAAGGATTGCCCGTCGCTCTGATCGAAGCACTGGGCCACGGCCTTTCGATCATCACCACTGCACAGGGAGCGATCCCGGACACGACCACGGACGGGTGGAACGGATTCACCGTCCTACCCCGGGACCCTGTCTCGATAGCCGAAAGAGTAGAGGAACTGATCACCGACCCCCGGAAAAGAAGCCTGTTCGGAGCACGTTCCCGACAGCGTTACGAAGAGCAGTTCACCGAAGAGCGCCTCTGCGATAATTTGTATCATTGCTTCAAGACCCTCCTTGAGCAACCCCTCTGAGGATGAGCTCCCCCTCCTACCGTTCGCGTCCCGATCACCTGATCGCTCTTCCGCAAGAGCAAATTAGCCACATCGACCATTGGCACCCGGATCTTCGACTGAAGGAAGACCGTTACGAAAGCCCCGTTCGAAAGCTCTTCTTTTTCCTTTTCAGGGAGGGCCCCGTAAGGACCTGGCGGAAATATCGAGCAAGACAGCGAAAAAAAGCACTGGGAAATAAGCCGGTCTGCATTATCGTACGTGAAAAGACGAGCGGACTCTATTACGGGGGTTTGCAACACAATGCCGATCAGGAGCTGTATTATTTTCTCCCCGGAGCCTGCTGGGAAAAAGAACCTGCCCGAAAGGACCTTGCCCCTATCGAAAAACTCGATCCCTTCCTTGGGCACGTTCCCAAAGGCTGGGAAGGAGGAAATTCCGCTCCTTCTTTTCAGCCCTTGTACCTCCAAGGGGAAAGCAAGGAGCCAAAAAAGACGCTCGACCTTTATGCCGTAGGTTGCGGAAGCTACATGCTGAGCGAGGTCCTTCCCCTTTACCTGAAAAAGACCGATCTGTGTGCTGCTGTGGACGTCGATCGTTCGGTACTGGACCTTCCTGAACTACGGAACGCTCGGCAACGCAGCAACGACCTTTCCTGCGCACTGGAAGCCGATGATGCACCCGAACGCCCGAAAATGGCTTATATCGCCAGTTATCACAGCTGGCACACAGCACAGGCCCTCGACTTTTTGGAGCATTTCCCCAAAAGCCGGGTCATCATCGAAAAACCTCCCTGCATCACGGAAAGGGACCTACGGAACTTATGGCAAGTCTTCGATCCCGAACGGGTCTTCATCGCTTTTCACCGCCGTTATGCGCCCATGAACCGGTGGATCCGTGAATGGCTTCACGAAAGCGGAGAGCCCGTGATGATCGATATGCGCATCCACGAAGCCCCGATCGGCCCGGACCATTGGTACTTTGCCGAAGGACAGGGAACGCGCATCGCGGGCAACCTCTGCCATTGGATCGACCTGGCCCTTTTCTGGATCCCATCGGAACCCGTCCAGGCCAGCGTCGCAGCCGGCCCGAATACGGATCCGGACCGTTCCTTTTATGCTTTGCATTTCAGGGACGGGAGCATGGTCCATTTTACGGCCACGGACCTGGGGGATCCCACGTATGGAGTTCAGGAGCAAGTACACGTTCAGGGAAAGGAACAAGAGATCATCCTGGAGGACACCCTCCGAGTCAAACGCTGGCATCGCGGAAAATGGATAGGTTATAGACGGATCCGAAGGGATAAAGGACATGAACGGATGAACGCGGATCACCTCGAAAGGATCCTCCAGGGAAGAAGCACGCCCTATCCGGCAACGGATCTATTGAAAGTGACACGGATCCAGAACAGCTTCATCGTCCTGCTCCGAAAAGGCGGCGGGTCCGAACCCCTCGACCTTCGCCCACCCGAGGAAAAGCCCGATCTTAGCAAGCATGCGGAAGCTGGTACAGGATCTTGAAAAAGGGCAGATGCGTCTCATGGAGGTTCCTGAGCCCAAACCGGGACCGCAGGAGGTCCTCGTGCGGAACCGCTTTTCCGTGATCAGTCCGGGGACCGAAGGCAAGACCGTTCGCGATGCACGGAAAGGGTACTGGGCCAAGGCACAAGCTCGGCAGGAGGAAGTGAAAAAAGTCATCCGAACGGCCAGGGAGAAAGGTGTCAGCCAGACCTACCGCATCGTGAAGGACCGACTTCAGGCCCCTTCCTCATTGGGTTATAGTTGCTGCGGAGAGGTGGTGGAAGTGGGCTCGTCGGTTCAAGGGATCCGGCCGGGAGATCTGGTGGCATGTGCGGGCCAAAAGGCTGATCACGCCGAATGGGTATGCGTGCCCCGAATGCTTTGCAGCAAAGTGCCGGAGGGAGTGGACCCTAGAGCCGCCGCGTTCACAACCGTTGCCGCCATCGCCATGCAAGGGCTCCGGAGAGCAGAGCTCAGCATCGGCTCGAACGCCTTGGTCATAGGAGGCGGACTGATCGGTGCCATTACAGGAAAGCTCCTGCAAGCTGGCGGGATGAGACCGATCCTGGTGGACCGGGACCCCGAACGCGTGGCCTTTTTACGGGAACACGGAGTGGACCATAGCTTCGAGCGCGATCAGGAAGGCCTTGAGGAACGGATCGAACAGCTGAGCGAAGGAAGGGGTGTGGACGCGGTCCTTATCACAGCGGCCACCTCCTCCACCGACCCCGTGGAATTGGCAGGACGCTGTGCACGACCGGGCGGAAAGGTCGTAATGGTAGGGGATGCTGCTAGCGGCTTCCAGCGGAAGCACTACTATCAGAAAGAACTGGAGCTCCGGATGTCAAAGTCCTATGGGCCTGGCCGTCACGACCCTTCTTACGAAGAAAAAGGAAGGGACTATCCGATCGGGGAGGTGCGCTGGACCGAGAACCGCAACATGGAAGCCGTTCTCGATCTGCTGGAAAGCAAGAAACTCGGGCTAAGGGACCTGATCACCCATCGCTATTCCTTGGATGCGGCCAAAGAAGCCTACGACCGGATCCTTTCCGGCGATGAGCTCACCTTGGGGATCCTTCTTGAATATACTCAAGAGCGAGAAGCTCCCAAGCGGACCCATCGCGCACCCCGTAGCAGCGTTCCGAAGGAGGATCTTCCTCGTATCGGAGCGATCGGGGGCGGGAACTTTGCCCGGAGCATCTTTTTTCCTGTCCTTCCGCAAGAGCTCCAGCTCATCCACATCGCTACGCGGGATGGCTCGATGGCCCGCTACCTGGGAGAGAAATACGGTGCAGCACGCTGGTCGAGCGATCCCCAGGCCGTAATGGACGATCATGAGCTGGACGCGGTTCTGATCACGACCCGCCACGATTCGCACGGCCCTTTGGTGGAAAGCGGGCTCCGCTCGAACAAACACGTCTTCGTCGAAAAACCGCTCTGCTTAAAAGAGGAAGAATTGAAAGGCATCCAGGATGCCTATGAACAAAGCAGCGGAACCCTGATGGTCGGTTTCAACCGACGCTTTGCCCCCCTCTTCGCTGAACTTCGTCAGGAACTGGATCCGGCAGCGCCCAAAACCATACGGATCCAGGTGAATGCCGGGGAACTTCCTGCGGACCACTGGGTCCACGATCCGGAGCGTGGAGGAGGACGTATCGTGGGAGAGCTTTGTCACTTCGTGGACCTGGTCGCCGCCATTGCGGGAACCCCCATTACGGAGGTATCAGGAAAAGCACTGCCGGACCCCGAAAAGCCCCCTGATACGGTGGTTGCAAGCATTCGCTGTAAGGACGGGAGCATCGCTTCCCTTAGCTACAGTTCAACCGGATCTCCGGAGCTCCCTAAGGAGCGGATCGAAGTGGATCAGCACGGGCGCAGCTTCGTTCTCACGGATTTCCGGGAACTCCGCATTCTCGGCACGAAGGAGAAAAAGCGCCGAAAGGCTCAGGATAAAGGGCATAGCGAAGAACTCCAGCGCTGGAGCAAAAGCCTGAAAAGCGGAGGACCCCCCATCGCTTTCGACCAGATCCTGAACAGCAGCTGGGCCACCTTCGAATTGGAACGAGCAGTATCGGATCCCTATTCCGGGGATCGTTCAACTTGACCACCCTGTTGGGCAAGATCAGAACAGCACGAAAAAATCTTATCTTCGAAAAGATGCGTGCCTCCGTCAACAAACCATTCCTCTTCTTCCTTGTTGCAGCTTTTACTGTGCTCTTTACTGCCTGCCGGGAGGAAGAAAAGAACGTGAAAGGCTGCACGGACCCGGATGCTCTCAATTACGATCCCGGTGCCCTGAAGGCGGACAGTGCTTCCTGCGAATATCCCGAAAAGCCGAGCGAGCAGGTGATCTGGAGTGAAGGGAAGAAAGGTTCTTACGACGGAGAGGAGTTCCTGGGGGTCTTCAACATCTCCGCCTGCACCGGACATCTGGACACGATGACCCTGAACCCACAGGATTCCACCGACCCCGGCCCCTTCTCCATGATCGTGGAACGGGACAGCACCGGCGATTTCGGTTTCGTGGCCGAACTAACCAACAACAGGGATCTGAGCGGCTTCGATGACGGAAAACTTCGCATCGAGATGCTCGACCCGGACTCCCTTCGGAGCGGCTTCACCTTCCGCAGCTTCGTTCACGGGAAGATCTGCAACAAGAATCACATCCCTTGCGAGAACGTCTGCGTCAGTCGCTACGTCAATATCTCCTCCGAGAATCTCAACGACAGCACGATGCGGACGATCGAGGT
>CAZIDL010000024.1:28186-35162 GCA_964537825.1 uncultured Weeksellaceae bacterium | reverse complement strand
GCTCATTTTTATTGCTTCTGCATGGAGCTCCTTGCTCAGATTGGCTGAAGGAAGGGGTGACCTTCTCATAGGTTGTATCGGCAGCAAGGTGCAGGTCTTTATGCTTCCATTTCTGAAAAGGAAGGCGAGGACGACCTTCAGGTTTATCCCAATCCTTCCAAAGGCGCCGTATGGATCGATGCTGCTGCCAAGGGAATGGATGATGCCAGTCTTGAGGTTTTCGATCTTTCGGGACGCTCGGTCCTCCAAAAAGGGAGCATCGATCTCGGTCAAGGAAAGCGCCGCGTTGACCTTGGCAGCCTTGAGAGTGGTTCCTACATCCTTCGGCTCTCGACGGAGGATCAGGTGCGAAGCGCTCGCATCGATCTGATCCGATGATCCTTCTCCTGATCAGGAGGTGAGAAAAGGGGCCCTTGGAAAAGGGCCCCTTTTTTTGTTCCCTTCATCCCTCACCCTTGATGGGATCCGTCGAATCGCACCCTCCTTTATCTCTATGCTTCGATCTCCCATCGCTGAGCTTATCTCCTTTTAAATAGCAGCATTACCGGATGCTTTGAAGGAGGGAGTGCTTGCTTCCCTGGCCTCGGAGCCTACTTTTCTATCCGTTCGACCCCTTTGAAATGCCGGTAAGCATAATAGAGCAACCCTCCTACGGCCAAGGCTGATATGAGCACGAGGAAGCTTTGACCTTCTTGGGCTCCCGCGTTCTCCATGCTTTTCTCCAAATCATCTTTTCGTACCGCAAAACTGATGACGACAGCAACAGCATTGTTGAGAAAATGAGCCAATATGGGGACCCAAAGGGTGCCGCTATATATTAGCATGTACCCGAAAAGAGCGCCAAGCATCAGGCGGGGAAGGAGACCGTAGAATTGCATATGCATCGCGCTGAAGAGAAATGCACTCACCCAAATGGCCACATGGATGTTCCGGCTCGATCGTTCCAAAAGCCGCTGGATCGTTCCGCGAAAGATCATCTCCTCACCCACAGCGGGGAGCGCTGCCACCAGCAAGAGGTTCCCCGTCAAGCCTTGCCAAGTGTCCACCGCGAGCAATTCTTCCGTGATGGCCTTGGCCTGATCCTCCCAAGCTCTGAAGCGTTCTTCCAAGCCTCCTAAAACTTCTGGTAATTCCATTCCTGCGTTCAATTGGGCCAGAAAATTCGATATCGGAAAGAAGAAGATGATGGTCAGGACGGTGAAAAGGACCCGCTCCAGGTCGATCCCCTGGAAGCGCATCAGGTTCCCGACCCGTTCCCCCATGAGATAGGGGAATGCCAAAGCAGGAAGGATGAACATCCCGCCGTGCTGGAATAAAAGGAGAAAACGATAAACCTCCACCATCCCCGGATGTTCTTGAAAGGCGGTTAGCTTGTCCGGCGCCTTGAGCAGATCGATACCGGTCATAGCATCGGCTAGTAGGAGGCCGATGGAATAGAAGAGGCTCGCCCCCAGAAGGGCGAGCATGACCAATGTTATAAGTTGGCGCCAGGGCGGATGATGGGAAATGATGCCTTTTAACATGGGCCCAGGATGTCACCCTTCCCTTTTGACGCCGACTTGTTCCTGCACCCAGCCCAAGAAATCCGTATTGCCGTCTTTGATCGGTAGCACTAGCATACACGGACAATCGTAACTATGGAGCTCACGCACGCGCTCCATGAGCTTTTCGTTCATCGACTCGTCCGTCTTCAGTATCAGGATACATTCCTGTTCGGACTGCACTTCACCCTCCCAATAGAAGACCGAGCTCATACCGGGAAGAATGTTCGCACAAGCTGCCAGTCCCCCTTCGATGACCGGGGAAGCGATCTTTTTCGCCTCCTCTTGGTTTTCTGTCGTGATGTAGATGAGGTTGATCATGGTGGTTTCTTTTGCCCTTCAAAGATAGTTCCCGGAAAAGGAAAAGGGCCTCGCTCCAAAACCTCCCGAGCGGACTTTGACCGAACTCCTTAAAGAACCTGTTCCTTCCCCGGAAGATCCTGATCCTTTGTGAAAGGAGTTTGAGTTCAGCATCGGAATACACCACCCCCTGATCTTCTAATTTTGCAGCCTATGGTCCACATCGATGGCATACCGGTGGGCGAGTTCCCCCTTTTGCTCGCTCCGATGGAGGATGTGAGCGATCCGCCCTTCCGTGCGCTCTGCAAGAAATACGGGGCGGATGTGGTCTATACGGAGTTCATCTCTTCGGAAGGCCTGATCCGGGATGCGGGCAAGAGCACCAAAAAGCTCGACGTATATCAGGATGAGCGGCCGGTGGGCATCCAGATCTTCGGGTCCGAGATCGAACACATGAAGCAGGCTACGGCCATAAGTGCCGAGTCCGGGCCTGATATCATCGACATCAACTTCGGATGCCCCGTGCGGAACGTCGTCTGTAAAGGAGCCGGGGCCGCTATCCTTAAGGACGTGGACAAGATGGTGGAGATGACGGCTCAGATCGTACGCTCCACAGAGCTTCCCGTCACCGTGAAGACCCGACTCGGATGGGACGAGAACAGCAAGTATATCGAAGAGGTCGCGGAGCGGCTTCAGGAAGTAGGTGTGAAAGCTCTCTCCATCCATGGTCGCACGCGGGTGCAGATGTACAAAGGAGATGCGGACTGGACTTTGATCGGGCGGATCGCTCAGGATCCGAACATCGAGATCCCCATCTTCGGGAACGGCGATGTGGATTCACCGGAAAAAGCCCTCGAATACCGGGAACGCTATGGAGTGGACGGCATCATGATCGGAAGGGCCGCGATCGGCTATCCCTGGATCTTCCGGGAGATGCATCATTACATGGAGACAGGGGAACATCTGGATCCTCCCACCATCAGAGAGCGCGTCGAGGCGGTCCGCGAACACCTCGATCGTTCCATCGAGTGGAAAGGTGAGAAAAAGGCCATCCTGGAAATGCGCAAGCACTACGGGAAGTATTTCAAAGGGATCCCGCACTTCAAACCGTTCCGCCAGAAGCTCGTTACGAGCGAAGAACGGGATGAGCTCGAAAGCACTTTCGATTCGATCTGCTCTGAATATGGACCGGAAGCGGTTGCTACGGTCTAACTCACCGGATCCGATAAATTTTAAAAAGGACCGGGATCGAAAAGGGGGAAGCCTTTACCAAAGAGGCTATCAAGGGTGCTGTTGAACGAAGGGATCGGGAGGATGAAAGCGCCAGCTGTTAGCGTTCCAGCTTCACGGTCTTTTTGTTCTTCTTGCCGTGAACGATCTCGATGTAGTCCTCCGCAGAGAGCGAGTCCTTTTTCACGTCGATGTCCAACACCATCAGACCTGCCTGCCCATCCTCGTAATATTCGTTGAAGTTGAACTGGACGGTTCCCGTAGCGTCCGTCCGCTTTTCTTTATCGATGCGCACCTTCTTGGTCGCATAGATGGTGTCCGATGGGTCGCCATAGACCCGAACGAGTGCTTTATGGACCGGCGTTCCATCGCCGTATTCGACGGTGATGAGGCCCGTTGTGTCCTTTTTCTCTTTGCAAGCGAAAGAGAGCGCCACGATGGTCAAAAGGCTCCCGAAAAGGAGCGCAGAGCGGAGAAGACGCGTCATCATATCAAAAGGCTTTTGCTAATTTCGTCGGACACCCGTTGCAGGAAAAGCCCGCATCCCACAAAGATATGAAAAAGACAGCGATACGCCTTCTCCATCGCTCATCAACCTCCTCTTTCCCAAGGATCTCGATCCTGTTTTTGAGCGTCCTTTTCCTTTCTACGGGATCCATCCCGGAAAAGATGCCTTTTCAGGAGGGAAAGAACGAGGATCGGGCCGTGGTTGCGATCCATACGGAATACGGGACCATGAAGGTGGCCCTCTACAACGCGACCCCGAAGCATCGGGACAATTTTCTAAAGCTTGCCGAAAAGGGTCTTTACGATAGCACGACCTTTCACCGTGTCATCGAAGGTTTTATGATACAAGGAGGGGATCCCCTTACGAAAAAGGAAGACCCGGAGAAGAAGATCGGGGATGGAGGCCCGGGTTATACGCTCGAAGCGGAGATCCGGGACAGCCTTTTTCACAAGCGGGGGGCGTTGGCGGCGGCCCGAAAGCCTGACCGCCAGAACCCTGAACGCCGTTCCAACGGTTCCCAGTTCTATATCGTTGACGGGAAGCGCTACAAGCGGAGCGATCTGAAGAAACTGGAAGAACGGAAACGAAAAGCCGACAAGGATTTCACTTTTAGCGAAGAGAAGATCCAAACTTATAACACCCTGGGAGGGGCGGCGCACCTGGACGGGAGCTATACCGTTTTCGGGGAGGTGATCGAAGGGATGAAGGTGATCGATTCCATCGCTGGCGTCAATACCGACCCTTCCAACAACCGGCCCCTTCGTCCGGTCCGGATGGAGGTCGAGATCCTGAAAAGACCATGAAGGAGCGGATCGAAGAACTTCTGAAGGAGGTTGAAGCGTTCGAACCCGCTGATGCTGATGAACTGGAGCAGTTCCGGGTCCGCTTTCTTGGAAAGAAAGGGGTGATGAACGAGCTCTTCGCTCAGTTCAAAGAAGTTCCGAACGAACAAAAAAAGGAGCTCGGGCAGGCTCTCAATCGCCTGAAAGAGGCTGCTCAAGAAAAGCATCGAACATGGCAGGAAGCTTTCCAGGAGGCTGAGAAAGAGGCTGGGCCTTCCTTCGATCCCTCGCTTCCTCCCGGCCACCGTTCACCCGGGGCACGTCACCCGATCAACAGCGTGCGGGACGAGCTCGTGGATGCTTTGGGCCGGATCGGCTTTACCGTGGCAGATGGTCCGGAGATCGAGGACGACTGGCACAACTTCACCGCCCTTAACATGCCGGAGGACCATCCAGCCCGGGATATGCAGGACACTTTCTTCCTCGAAAGGGATCCGGACATGGTCCTTCGGACCCATACTTCACCTGTCCAGATCCGGGAGATGGAACGGCGCGATCCTCCCCTGCGCATCATCGCTCCCGGTCGCGTGTTCCGCTGCGACAGCGATGCCACCCATTCCCCTGCTTTCCACCAGATCGAGGGTATGTACATCGATAAGAAGGTCAGCTTCGCAGATCTTAAACAGACCCTCTTCTACCTGGTCCGCGAACTCTTCGGGCAGGACGTCCAGGCCCGTTTCCGTCCATCCTTCTTCCCTTTCACGGAACCTTCTGCTGAGATGGATATCTCCTGGGAAGATGGGAAAAAGGATTGGATGGAGATCCTCGGTTGCGGGATGATCGACCCGAACGTTCTCGAGAGCTGCAAGATCGATCCGGAGACCTATACGGGCTTTGCTTTTGGCCTTGGGGTCGAGCGGATCGCTATGCTCAAGTACAGCATCGATGATCTGCGCCTTTTCTTTGGGAATGACCTTCGTTTCCTCCGTCAATTCACCGCCACCTTTTAGCGCGATGAGCGAGCTGTCCCATGAGCATGAGAACTGGTCCTGGATCCTCGGACCCTGTAGCGCAGAGTCCGAGGAACAGGTCCTTAATAGCGCCAAGGCCCTGGCCCCCTACTTGGGATCGGGCTATTTCCGAGCTGGCGTTTGGAAACCGCGGACCCGTCCGGATGCTTTTGAAGGCGTGGGGGAAGTGGCTTTGGAATGGCTTCAAAAAGCTAAGGCGGATACCGGCGTCCGGACGATCACGGAGGTAGCAAGGCCTGAGCATGCAGAGATCGCCCTTCGCTACGATATCGACGCCCTTTGGATCGGAGCTCGGACTACCGTGAACCCTTTCTACGTGGATTCGATCGCCGAGGCCCTGCGCGGGACCTCGCTCCCGGTCTTCATCAAGAACCCTGTCAATCCGGATATCGGCCTTTGGATCGGTGCTTTTGAGCGCCTGGAGAAAAAGGGGATACAAGCAGGTGGAGCGATCCATCGGGGTTTTTCCGGTTATGGGCGTTCTTTTTATCGGAATCCCCCGCACTGGGAGATCCCTATCGACCTTAAACGACAAATGCCGGAGATGCCGCTCTACTGCGACCCCAGTCATATCAGCGGTGATCGCGAAAGGGTCGGTGATGTGGCCCAGCGCGCGTTGGACCTCGATATGGACGGTCTGATGGTGGAAGTTCACCCATCGCCGGATGAAGCTTTGAGCGATGCCGGTCAGCAACTTTCGCAGAAAGGCTTCAGGGAGCTCATCGAAGGGCTTGCATTCCGCAAAGAAGGCCCTACCGATCCGGCTACGCGGGATCGCCTGGACGAGCTTCGTGCGATGATCGACGAGATCGACCACCGTATCATCCAGGAACTGGCCTCACGTATGGATATTGCCGAACGGATCGGGGCCCACAAGAAGGAGCAGGGTATCCGCATCCTGCAGCTCGAACGCTGGGAACGCATCTTGCAGGATCGTCGGTCATTGGGTGAGGCCCTTGGTCTTTCCCCCGAATTCCTTCAGGAGTTCCTCGATGCGGTCCACAAAGGGTCCATCAAACGACAGATGGGTGTGATGTACGGGCAGTCCGAAAAGAAAGGGAAGGGTCAGGATACCGCTTCCTCCGAGTAAGCTGGAAAAGCGAAAGCTTCCCGGAATTCCTTCAGTTCTTCCTCCAACCCATCGGTATAGTGCTCTAGAAAGTCCTCGATCGGGGGGGAAGGAGCTACCTTGATCTCCCTCAATCTCAGATGCTGGTTCACATAAAGCTTCTCAAGTCCTTCGTAGAGCTTCTCCAGGGTCTCCGCCAGGTCGTTGATCCTCAGCACCCGGTCCACCATATGGTAAGTCCTTGCTTCAAAGCGGTCCTGGAGCATAGCCGCGAAGAGATCGGCCACTTTCCTGATGTGAACGAAAGAACGGTGCTGCTCTCCGTCCCCTTGAATACGGATCCGGCCCTTCATATGGGCATGGAACATGAACTTGTTGATCACCGCATCGAAGCGCATGCTCTTGCTGTATCCGTAGACATTCCCTAAGCGCACGATGTGAACCGGCATTTGCTCCCCGAGCCGTCGGACGTGTTCTTCACCCGTGCGCCCACAGTTGGCACCGCGCAGATCCCA
>CAZIDL010000024.1:0-28176 GCA_964537825.1 uncultured Weeksellaceae bacterium | reverse complement strand
TCACCCCGCAGTTTGGAGGTCCCGTAAAAGGTGCGGGGGTTCGGGGTGCGCTCGTCCCCCATCATCTCTTGAGATGCTCCGAGCACGGAGATACTGCTGACGTGGATAAAGCGCTCCAGATCGTTCTCTTCGGCTGCATAGACGAGCTCGGCCGTTCCCCAATGATTGGTCTGTTCGAAGAGGTGGGGGTTCTGATCAGCAAAAGGGGTGGTGGCCTTGGCAGCAAGGTGGATCACCGTGTCCACCTCAGCAACGACCTTTTTGAGGGTGCGGCTGTCGAGGATCTCGCCCTGGACGAATTCGACCTTCGCCGGGAGGGGATGCGGACTGAAAAAGAGATTGAATTGTTCCCGGCTCAGGTTGTCGTACACGATCAGCCGTTCGACCTCCGGGTTATGAGCGATGCGGCGGACCAGCTCGGTCCCGATATAGCCTGCCCCTCCTGTGATCAGGATCTTCATTCGCCTTCTTCTTTTTGGTCCAGCAATTCGGTGTGAAGCCCGCATTCGGTCTTATTGAGACCAGCCCATCGGGCATCCCGCTCGTTGCGTAGATCGTGTTTGCGCGTACAAGGCTCACACCCGATGCTGAGATATCCCTTGTTCTCCAATGGATGGCGGGGGAGATCGTGGCTTTTGATGTAGTCATAGATGTCCTTGGCGCTCCATTCTAACAAGGGATGAAAGCGGATGACCCCGTTCGGGGTCCGCTCTTCCGTGTTCATCTGCTTGCGGTTGGCGTTCTGATCTTTCCGGACCCCGCTTATCCAAACATCGTAAGAGGCCAGGATCGGCTCGAGGGGGAGGGTCTTGTTCAGGTAGCAGCAGCGATCCGGATCGGAGGTGAAAAGGAGGGCTCCTTCGCTATCCCGCTGCAAGTGCTTCGGGATCTCGGATCGAAGTGGCTTGATAGGTAGATCGATGAGTTGTTGGATCTGATCCTTGTAGGAAAGGGTCTCCGGAAAAAGATAACCCGTATCGAGGAAGTAGACCGGAATATGGACACCGGTCCGGTCCAGCATGTGGAGCAGCGGAATGCTGTGGGTCTGAAAGGAAGAGGTCACGAAGATCCGCTTCCCTTCCTCTTCCCATTCCTGGAGACGGGCTTTCATCCCTTCGAAGTCCATAGCGCAAATCTATCGGATCCGTTGGGTTTCATTGGTGATGATCGTCCGGGCTGTGTTATGGCAGATCCAGAAGATCCGGGGGCATATATCTTCGATCCCATTTTCATGATCCCGAAGGGGTTAAAGGGGTATAGTTCTGCCTGAATGCCATCGGTCAGGTGAGCTTCTATTTTTTGTGAACCCACCTACGCCCCCATTTTCTTTACCTTCGCTCTCCGGGAGAAAAGCTGATGCTATGGCCCAAGACCTCTATCAAGCCCACGATCACTTCAACATCGATGAACTTCTGAGCGACGAACAGAAACTGGTGCGGGACAGCACCCGCACTTGGGTCTCGAAGGAAGTGAAACCGATCATCGAGGACTATTATGAGCGCAGCGAATTCCCCGATCAGCTGATCCCGGGGCTTGCCGAGATCGGGGCTTTCGGCCCCTATATTCCGGAAGAATACGGGGGAACCGGTCTGGACCAGATCTCTTATGGCCTCATCATGCAGGAACTGGAGCGTGGCGATTCCGGGATCCGATCCACCGCCTCCGTGCAGAGCTCCCTCGTGATGTATCCGATCTACAAGTACGGCTCTGAGGAGCAGCGCAAGAAATTCCTCCCGAAGCTGGCCAGCGGGGATATGATGGGCTGCTTTGGCCTCACCGAGCCCGATTCCGGTTCCGATCCGGGCTCCATGAAGACCCATTTCACGGACGAAGGGGATCATGTCGTGCTCAACGGGAGCAAGATGTGGATCTCCAATTCGCCCTTTGCTGATTGCGGCGTCGTATGGGCCAAGGATCCTGAAGGCACGATCACGGGCTTGATCGTGGAGCGGGATATGGAAGGCTATACCACGCCGGAGACCAAGGGCAAGTGGTCGCTTCGGGCTTCGGCCACCGGCGAGATGGTCTTCGACAATGTCAAGGTCCCCAAAGAGAACATCCTGCCGGGGCGTACGGGCCTGGGTGCCCCTTTGAGCTGTTTGAACTCCGCACGCTACGGGATCGCCTGGGGAGCGATCGGTCCGGCCATGGAATGCTATGATACGGCCCTTCGCTATTCCAAAGAACGGAAACAATTCGGGGCTCCGATCGCTTCCTTCCAGCTCACCCAGAAGAAGCTGGCGGAGATGATCACGGAGATCACCAAAGGCCAGCTATTGGCCTACCGGCTCGGGGTGATGCGGAATGATGGCAAGGCCTCCCCGGCACAGATCTCGATGGGCAAGCGGAACAACGTGAAGATGGCCCTCGACATCGCTCGCGAATCCCGCCAGATCCTCGGCGGGATGGGGATCACGAACGAATACCCCATGATGCGGCACATGATGAACCTCGAATCCGTGATAACCTACGAAGGGACCCACGACATCCACCTGCTCATCACGGGGAACGAGGTGACCGGGATCCCGGCTTTTAAGAGCGCTTACCAGGAAGGATAAGGGTCAGGTGTTCTGACCAAAGCGTTCAGATCTTCGAAGTCCGGAGCATACGAACTGTGGCATCCCGCTTGAGTGCAGGTGCTTCCTCCATCCCCAGGAGAGCCGGGTTTCCACCCGGAGCCCCCGTTCGCATAGGGTGCGCTTGGAAGCCCGAGGCCAGCAAATAAAATGCCCCGATCCCGCCAAAAGAAAGGGAAAGAGCCTTTTAAGGGATATCTTGACAGCTTAAGAACCCCTCAACGAACGAGGATCCTTTCGACCTCCCGGCCCCCTTCACTTCGCATTTCAAGAAGGTAAGTGCCGGCTTCCAGTTCGTTCCCGATCTGGAAGGAACGCCCCTTTGTACGGCTAAGATCCCCTTGGTAGAGTTGCTTCACGATCCGTCCCTGAAGATCGCGGAGAAGGAGTTCTCCTTCCTTCGATCCTTGCGGGACCTTCTGAAGCGTAAGCCGATCCCGGACCGGGTTGGGGAAGACCTGGAGCGAATGCCCTTCCATCATCTTTGCGGTCGGTATCACCGTGGATGAGGTGTCCTCCTGAACGCTTATGGAATCGACGTGGATGGTGTCGCCGCCTGATGTACCATCGTTGTTGGTGACATTGAAAGCCGCCCAAAAGTGCACTTCGCCGTTCCCGGCGGAAGGAGCCTTCCATTCCATGATCCAGGCTTTTCCACCGGATCCAGAGGTGCCAACTTGTTCATGGGTGACTGCATTCCCGTTGTTGGTCAGTTGGGTTTCTGAAGAGTCTTCGGACAAGGTGCCGATCTTAGTCCCACCTGGAGTTTCGGCGGTCAGTTCAAAACCGAACTTGTCGTGCCCGCTCTTGGTGATGGAAGCGGTGATCGTATAGGTCTGGCCCGGCACGTAGCCTGATGCAGGGATGTTGGTCGTGATCGATCCCAAGCCGCTGTTGAACTTGGCCGATGCATCATCGTGGCAAAAGGATTGAGCGCAGGTCGCTGCATCAGTTTGTCCACCGTCCCCAGGGGAACCGGTGTTCCCGCCATTGTTGGCGGAGCCAGTGCTGTAGCTAAACGCTTTTCGTTCCCCTCCGAGGAGGAAAAGCTGCACGATAAGGAAGGATAGAAGACTAGCGTATATGACGAGGCGTTTCATAGGCTTCGCTTTTTGATGGAGAACGCAAGCGGAAGCTCGAGGATGCTTAGGCAAGGGCCTGCTTGCATTCCTTTTTATCTCTATCCCCCCGAAGGAACAAAAATAGCAGGGCTTGGGAAAGCCCGTTCCCTTCCTTTTTCACTCCACCTTGGGTGACAAACTACTGAAAAAGAGGTCCATAAGTCCGAGCAGCCCGGGCTCAAAGGGTTGTTGCGGTTCAGCAGTGGGGAAATGTTCTTTCACGCTCGATGCGGTGCTCGGCCCGATCGCGAGCAGGTCCGCTCCGGCAGGCCTTCCATCCTTTTCAGCGAAAGCCGCAACGTTCGAAGGGCTCGTAAAGATCAGGGTGTCGTAACCTTCTGGGGGCGACACCTCCTTTTTGGACACCGAGCGGTATATGGCTCGTTCGTGCACCCGGATGCCCCCTTTTTGGCTGAGGGATCGGGGGATCTCACGAGCGGCATCTTCCGGTCCGGGTATCAAGAGTTCATAACGTCCCTCCCTTTTGAGCCATTCGGTCAACTGGCGGGCGACTTGTTCAGGAGGGCCGGAACCCACGAACTCCGGCTCTATTCCATACGCTGCCAGGTTTTCCGCCGTTCCTGGGCCATAGACGGCATAGCAGCGTTCCCTGGCCGCTTTGCCCATTTGCTCCATGAAAAAGCGAACGCCGTTCCGGCTGCTAAAGAAGACGGTAGGGGTATCAGGAAGCTCTTTCACTGGAAGCGCTTCCTGTTCGATCAGGGAACGCGCCATCACACGATGGCCGTTCCCTTCGAGGGTCCGGACCCACCAATGGTCTTCGGGCAGGTCCTTGCTGATGAAGACCTTTCTACATTCCTCGCTCTTCAGCTTGGCGGCCACCCTATCTGCGATCCCTTCTTCCCTTTTGCTGAAGGTCATTTCCAGGCGTTTCGCGCTTTTGCTCCCCTCGGGTAAGACCATGCTCCAGATGCGGTATTGCGTTTCTTCTTCCCGGCAATGCGCCCCAAGCGGCAATTGGCATCCTCCCCTGAAGCGTTGCAGGATCCCGCGTTCGATCCCGCAGGGGATGGCTGAAGCCGGGTAATGGAGTTCCTTGACGATCCGTTCCGTGTCCGTATCATCTTCCCGGATCTGCACGGCGAGGGCCCCTTGGGCAGGGGCAGGGATGAAGCGTTCCTCGGGGAGGGTGAGGCTGTGGAATTCGCTCACATCCTCTTCGAGCCGCTCGATACCCGCCTTTGCGATGAGGATGGCGCTATATTTTTCATCCCGTAGCTTTTGGAGGCGTGTGGGAACGTTCCCGCGGAGTTCTTCGATCTGAAGGTCGGGGCGGTACATGCGCACCTGTTCCTGGCGGCGAGGGGAAGAGCTTCCGAGCATTCCTTCCTTTTTCACCGGGAGGAGGGGAGCGGGATCGTAATGGGAAGGATGCACGAGCAGGAGATCGGTGGATATAGCCCGCTCGGGGATCGCCGCGATCCTGGTACCGGGGGTTGCAGTGGTCTCGAGGTCCTTGTGGGAATGCACGGCGATATCCACCTTTTCGGCGAGGAGGGCTTCTTCGATGGCTTTGGTGAAGAAACCGGAACCGCTCATTCCGGAGAAGGAAGAGCTCTGGTCCTGATCCCCTTGGGTGGATATTTCGACGAGTTCGGCCTCCTGACCTTGTCGGGCAAGGAGTTCCTGGACGTGGTGGGCTTGCCAAAGGGCCAGGCGGCTGCTACGGGTACCGATCCGAAGGGGGGCGCTCACTGCTTTTTCCGTTCGCCCTTAGCTCCGCTCTCTTCGAGGAGGATCTCCCGGGCCATCTTCATGGGGACGGACATGTATTTCTTCTCGAGATGACGGACCACCTTGTCGAGCACCTCTTTGGAGGCCTCGTCCATCTGCTCGATATCCTCCGCGAATACGGAATTGAGGGTGCGCTCGTTGATCTCCTTCACCTTTTCCGGTACCTGTCGCATGGCGATCTCGACTTCCCGCTCTTTATAAGCTCTGTGGAAGGTCTCGATCCGTTCTTCGATGATCGCGTAACAGGTCTCCATTTCCTTTTCCCGTTCCTTCATGTTCTTATCGGCCTTGTCCTGAAGTTCCTTGAGGCCGATATAAGGTCCTTCGTGAAGGGGCAGCGCATCAGGATCGAGATCGCTAGGCAGGGCGAGGTCGACGATCACTTTCGGGGCCACACCCTTGGCTTTCCAGTCTTCGTAAAGCGCTTTCGGGACCACGGGATCCTGGGAAGCTGTGGAACTGAGCAGGACGGAGGGGGGTTGCTCCAGATCGGAGAGGGCCTCGATACCTGCTGCTTCTCCTTCCAATTCTTCTGCAAGTTCTCGGGCTTTATCGATGGAGCGATTGTGGACTTTGAAGTTGTTGAAGCCATGCTTTTTGAGGAAACGACAGAAGGAACGGTTCGTCTTGCTGGCCCCGATCACCCGGACCTCTCCGTCCGGTTCCATCCCGCGGTCCCTCAATTTTTGGTAAGCGAGGGAGACGACGGATACGGGCTGCGTAGCGATCCGGGTCCGGGTATAGATCTCTTTGGCGGTCTTGACGGTGCCATCGATCACTAAGCGAAGCATATCCGAAGTAGTGCCGGCCTGGCGGCAGCGTTCGAACGCTTTCCGGACCTGGGTGATGATCTCGCGTTCCCCGATCACCATGGAATCGAGGGAAGCCGCCACCATGAAGAGATGGCGGATGGCATCCTCTCCTTCGAAGACCTTGGCCTCCCGAACCCCCTTTTCAGCTCTCTCGGCATTTCCCTGAAAGAAGGTCCGGAAAAAGGCCCTGAGCTCATCTTCTTCATAATGGTTCTCTTCATCGTCCGTGAAGACGAACTCCACGCGATTGCAGGTTGAGAGGAAGAGCATTTCGTTCGCTCCCACCGCTTTCTGAAAGGCCGGGAGGAACTCTGGAACGCGATCGTCCGGGACATGGTAGTCCCCGATCGCGTCGAGCTCGGTCTCTTTGTGCGTGATCGCTATGACCTTGAGTGCATGCATGCTGCCTGAAAAGGCGTCTCAAAGGTCGTACAAAGCTATCTGCGAAATGTCATGTGATCGTCATGTGTTCCATGAAATGGGCGGTTTTATGAGGAGGATCATAGGGAGAAGGTCCCAAAGCCCGGATCCAAGGTCCCAAATAGATCCTGGATCCAGGCATCGATGGGGCACTTATTTTCCTTTTTCATCGATGATCCAAGGCTCGTTTTACTAACCAAGGAGGTCACAGAGGAGGCAGATCTGCTTGAGCGACCTCAGTCGGGCAAGAGGGGGACACATGAAGAGGACCTCCCCTTTCAAACGGGCTCCATCGGCTTTTGAGGCAGCTCCGACCATAATAGGGGTGGCTTGGTTGGAATGTTGGCCCTGTTGGATCGTTGGTCTCTTTGCGCCCTAGAACGGACAGGTCCCGACTTGTCCCTACTCCCCGAAATCTCGTACGAAGCGCTCCAGCATCCGGGCCAGTTCGTTGAACTTGGTCAGTGGAAGGTTATCAGCTGTATCGTGGACGTCGTGATAGGCATCCACATCGCCGAGCGTATAGATGAAGAAGGCGGGTACTCCTCTTTCGGAGAACCAGTAATGATCGCTGTTCATAGCTTTCCCTCTGGCTCCGATCATGGGGAACCAGCCTTTCTCCTCGTTCATCTTGCGTAGCCATTCAAGCTCTTGCTCGTGCACTTTCCCGTTCACGACCTTGATCCCTTTGCTGCCGCCACCGACCAGGTCGATGTTCATTAGAAAGGCGATCGAATCCAGGGGGAAAGCAGGGTTCTGAACGTAATGCTTCGATCCAAGGATCCCGAGTTCCTCTGCTCCGAAGAAAAGGAAGACGAGGGGGCGTTCGGGCTCCTTTTTGCTGAAATGCTCAGCCAGGTAAAGGAGCATGGCCGTCCCACTGGCATTGTCGCTCGCTCCGGGGATATAGGTCTCCTTGCCCATCCTTCCCAATTGGTCGTAGTGTGCGCTCAGGACGATGGGTTTGGCGTTCGGTTCCTTTCCGGGGAGCCGCCCCCCTGCGTTCCGGGTCTTATATCCCTCTTTAAAGCGGTTTTCCACGTGGATCCGGATATCAGCCCCGTCCTCAGGGATGATCCGGTTGCTGTCCACCTTGAGGATCGCATGGGAAAAAGCCGTGTCCCGTACGCCCCAGGTGAGATCTTTTCCATCCATCACGACGACCGGTCCCTTATTGGCCAAAGCGTAGCGCAGTGTAAGGAATCGCTTCGCGCTATCCCCCTTGGCCTTTTCCGGATCGAGGACCGCCATCTTATCACCGTCAGAGCCGAATTCCCGTATCCGGTCCATCCCGTGGTCGTCCTTTAACATGGAGGGGGTAACGTGGAAGACCTCGTATGCCCCTTTGCTCGATCCGGAGACCGGGCTTGGAATGAAGCCGATGCCTGGTTCAAGCGTGTCTCTGTTCCAAACCAGCTCCATTTCCCCAGGGAAGGTGTTGACATCCACTTTGAACGGTTGGAAGTAGTTTCCATCGAAGAGCGGCTTCACTCCATAGGCCTTTAGTTCGGATCGGATGTAACGGGCTGCTTTTTCATGACCTCCGCTCACATAGCCTCTTCCGTGCATAGCAGGGGAGCAAAGGGTGTCGATGTGCTCGCGGGCTCGCTCGCTTTGGGCTGAGCTCAAAAAGGGGAGAAGGAGTAAGAGGAAAGCCGGAACCTTTTTCATAGGGAGCTCCATTTGGGGTCCCTAATTTCCGGGATCTATCTGGAAAGATCGGTATCGTTGGATCCTCTGCGGTGGAAACACCCCTTTGATGATGTAATTTCGAGGTCGGAAGGAAAAGAGGAACGAGGTGACGAAAATGAGGTTTCCGTGCTATTCCTATTATGAACGCAACGAGCCTCTTTAACGACGATAAAGGCACCGGCTGGATCGAAGTGATCTGCGGGCCGATGTTCTCCGGGAAGACGGAGGAGTTGATCCGTCGCCTGAAAAGAGCTCGGATCGCGGACCAGCGGGTGGAGATCTTCAAGCCCCTCATCGAGGATCGTTACGACGCTGAGGACGTGGTGAGCCACGATGCTAACTCCATCCCTTCCCTTCCTGTTCCTAATGCGCAGACCATCCTCACCCATCGGGGCGAAGTGGATGTTGTAGGGGTGGATGAAGCTCAGTTCTTTCCGGAGGATCTGCCGGAGGTCTGCGATCAACTCGCCGATCAGGGGCTTCGCGTGATCGTGGCCGGTCTGGACCTCGATCATACGGGCAAACCCTTCGGTCCTATGCCCAACTTGCTCGCGATGGCCGAGTACGTTACGAAGGTTCATGCCATTTGCATGCGTACCGGGGAGTTGGCTCATTATTCCCATCGCCTCAGCGACGAAGAGGGCCAGGTTCGGATCGGGGGGAAGAGCGAGTACGAGCCGCTTTCCCGAAAAGCTTTTTACGACCTGGTCCGCCGCCCGAAAGAAGAAAGAAGCGAGAGGGACAGTGAGGAATGAAGGGCTGAGCAACGAGACCCGGCTTGAAGTCAACCTCGAGGCCCTCGAGGAGAATCTTGCTTATTACCGCGATCAGCTTCATCCTGATACGCGCATCATGGTGATGGTGAAAGCAGCTTCTTACGGTTTTGGTGCGGTTGGTATCCCGAAGTTCCTGGAGCAGAAAGGCGTGGATTACCTGGGGGTTGCTTTTGCTGACGAGGGAGAACGTTTGCGCGACCACGGCATCCGAATGCCCATCATGGTGATGAACCCCGGCCAGAACAGCTTCAACAAGATCCTCGATCAGGAGCTGGAGCCGCTGGTCTACAATGAGCGCTGTCTCGAACAGTTGATCCATACCTGCGAGCGTAGGAAAGAAAAAGGCCCCATTCCCATGCACCTCAAGGTGGAGACCGGTATGAACCGCCTCGGTCTCCCGGAAGATCGGATATCGCGCGTGGTCGAACGTTTGAAGGATCAGAGGCATCTGCTGGAATTGCATTCCGTAATGTCCCACCTTGCATCAAGTTCATTCCCTGATTTCGATTTTTTTACGAAAGAGCAGATGGTTATCTTTCAGCGGATCTGTGAGCAGGTGGAGGAAGGGTTAGGGCATCCCTTCATCAGGCACATCCTTAATTCTGCGGGTGTCAGCCGTTTCACCAATGCCCAGTTCGACATGGTCCGCCTCGGCATCGGCCTATACGGAGTAGGAGCTACGGACAAAGACCGGATGAAGCTCCGGAACATCGCCCGCCTTCGGACGACCATCTCCCAGATCAAGGAAGTGCCGATGGGGGGGACGGTCGGTTATGATCGGGCTTTTCAGGCTGAGCGGCCTACCCGCATCGCCATTATCCCCATCGGTTATGCCGATGGCTTTTCAAGGCCTCTCGGAAAAGGGGTTGGGATCGCAAGAGTGAACGGTCGGATCGTTCACGTGGTCGGGAAGGTATCCATGGACATGGCCTTCCTCGACGTGACCGATGTAATGTGTCAGGAAGGCGATATGGTGGTCCTTTTCGATGAAGAATACCCGCTTACGGAATTCGCCCGCTCGATGAACAAGATCCCTTATGAGGCCATTACCAACATCTCGGAAAGGCTTCCCCGGGATCTCTTCCATCCCAAAGAAGATGGCTGAAAGAAAGGGCGGCTTTTTCGTATATTAGTGAACAACGTATGTCCGACCTTATTATGAATAGCCCCCGCTCTTTTTTCGCAAGCCTCTTATTCGCGCTCTTCATTTTCCAGCCATCCCTCATGGCCCAGTCCGGGGAGGAGGATATCATTCCCGGCCGTTTGATGGTCCGGATGAAAAAGGGGACCTCTCCAAAAACACTGAGCAGGGAGCTGTCCAGCTTCAAAGGGACGAGTACCGATTTACAGGTCAAGCGCAAGCTTTCCGAATACCTCAACGTTTGGCTCTTCTCCTATGACCCGAAAGCGGTGGACAAGCACGCCCTTCTTGAAGGGATTGAAAGGCACGCAGGGGTCCGGACCGCCCAATTCGAACATCGGCTCGAACAAAGGGCCTTGCCCAACGATCCTAAGCTCACCCAGCCTGATATGTGGCATTACGTGAACGATGGCTCCAATGGCGGGGTCGTGGATGCTGATATCGATGCGGACCAGGCTTGGGACATCACCACCGGAGGGACCACCGTCAATGGTGATACGATCGTGGTGGCCGTTATCGACGGAGGTTTCGATATTGGCCATGAGGATCTGAACTTCTTCAAGAACCCGGCTGAAGTGAACGGGACCAACGGGGTTGATGATGACGGGAACGGTTACACGGACGACGTGAACGGATGGGACGCCTACGATAGCGATGGTACGATCCCTTCGAGTTCACACGGAACCCATGTGGCCGGTACCGTAGGAGCAAAGGGCGATAACAACACCGGTTATGTCGGGGTGAACTGGAGCGTGGAGGTCATGCCCATCGCTGGTTCCTCGACCAACGAATCGACCGTTGTGGCCGCTTACGATTATGCGGTCAAGATGCGGGACCTTTACGACAGCACCAACGGTTCCAAGGGAGCGTTCATCGTCGCCACCAATTCTTCGTTCGGGAAAGATGGTGGGGATCCGTCCAATTACCCGCTATGGTGTGCGATGTACGATACATTGGGTGCTTATGGGATCACGAATGCGGTCGCTGGACCGAATCAAGATGTCGATATCGATTCCTATGGCGATGTTCCGGGCACCTGCCCGAGCCCTCATACCCTCTGTCTTACCAATACCGAGAACGATGATTCCCGGGCGACCGCTGGCTATGGCGACACGCACGTGGACCTTGGAGCGCCCGGGACGGATATCCTTTCCACGGAGCCCAGCAATAGTTATGGGAAGAAGACCGGGACGTCCATGGCCTCCCCTCACGTGGCCGGTACGATCGGTCTGCTCCATTCCATCGATTGCCCCCAGTTCATGAACCTCGTGCAGAACGACCCCGATAGCGCTTCCATGCTCGTAAAAAGGGCGATCATGGAAGGGGTCGATACGATCTCTTCTTTGAGCGGAATAACCGTTTCCAACGGTCGGTTGAACATGCATCGCGCGCTTCTCGAAATGGACTCCCTGGGTTATTGCGATACGAACACCGGTTGTTTTACGCCGTACAACCTGCAAGCCCAGATGAAGACCGATTCCTCTGCGTTGTTGACCTATACGGCTCCCGATACGGCCGATTCGGTGAAACTTCAGTACAAAGAGCTAGCTGCGGCTACCTGGGACAGCGCGACCACTACTTCCACGGATTCTTTCATGATCGATAGTGGTCTTTCGGGCTGCACCCAATACGAGTTCCGGATAAAGGCCTATTGCCCGAACGACACCACCGGCTGGGCAGGTCCTTCCGGCTTCAAAACCCTCGGATGCTGCAAAGCTCCTGCAGGTTTTCATGTCGCTGCTCAGGGGGATTCGAGCCTCAGTACAGAATGGGACTCGGTCTACGGTGCTTCTGATTATGAAATCCAATATCGCTCGGTCGACTCCATTTCCTGGAAGGGCTACGTGGTTTCAGGGACCGATACTAGCCTCAGCGGCCTGAAGAGCTGCCATCGCTACGAGCTGAGAGTGCGGGCTGATTGTGATACCAGCTATTCTCCCTACAGTTCGGTATTGGATACGAACACCCTCTGTGCTCCCTGCGATAGCAATTCCTATTGCAGCTCAAAAGGGCAGAGCGTAACCTATGAATGGATAGAAGCAGTGGATATCGCCGGCCTCTCGAACACGAGCGGAGAGAATGGAGGCTATTTGTTCAAAGGAGGGCCGAACACGACCCTTTGGCAGGATTCCGCTTATGTGATCACGCTCACTCCCGGATTCAGTGGAAGTTCTTTTCCGGAGTTTTTTCGGATATGGGTCGATACCGATCGGGACGGGGTTTTTGACAGCCCGGGCGAGCGCCTCTTTGAAAAGTCCGACGTTTCGAGTGCAGTAACGGACACCATGCAGTTGCCGGCGTCCATTTCCTCAGGAGGGAGTCGGATGCGCATCTCGATGCAGTACGACAGCCTTCCTTCGGTCTGTGCTCCAGTTCCTGCGGGTGAAGTGGAGGAATATTGCGTCCAGTTGATGCGGCCTCAGGATACGCTGGGATCCTGTTACGTTCCTTTCAACTTGAGCAGTAATGTGAAGAGCGATAGCAGCGCGATGCTCCATTACGATGCAGATGCGGGAGCTGATTCCGTGGAGTTGCACTATAAGCCTCTTAATTCGGGGACTTGGAGCGACATTTGGACTTCTTCAACGAATTCCCTTCTAGTGGACGGTCTGCAAAGCTGTACGGGATACGAATTCCGTGTCCGCTCTTATTGCGGATCTGACACGAGTTCCTGGAGCTCGGTCGATAGCTTTGAGACCTATGGATGTTGCGATGCTCCGAAGGGGTTGACCGCCACAGCCTCGGACAGCTCGAGCATCACCCTTGATTGGAGTGCTGTCTATTCCGCGACGGATTACCAATTGAGCTTCCGCCCCGTAGGAAGCAGTTCCTGGAACGACATCACGGTCGGGGGTTCGGATACGACAGTGGAAGAACTCCAGGAATGTCATAAGTATGCCTTTAGGGTCCGGGCGGACTGCGATACGGCCTATTCATCCTTTGCTCCGATCGACAGTTTCGAAACGGACTGTGCTCCCTGTCGGACGAACGCTTATTGCGCCATCAGTGGCAGCACTTCTCAGGAATGGATCGAAAGTCTTCAGTTGGAAGGGGAATCCATCGTTTCGGGTGATAATGGTGGTTACCTCCAGTATGGGAACGCCAATGTTGAGCTTCGGGAAGATTCAGGGTACGTATTCACCCTTGAACCCGGGTTCTCCGGGGCTGGCAATACGCAGTACGCCCGGATCTGGGTGGATACGGACCGCAGCGGGACCTTTGAGGATCCCGGGGAACGGTTCTACGAGAGCAGTGGTTTCAGCTCGAGCTTCAGCGATACGCTCTTCATACCGTCTTCGGTAAGTTCCGGAGGTGCCCGGATGCGGGTCGCCATGCAAGCCGGAGGGCTTCCGGTTCATTGTACGGACCCTGCCAACGGGGAGATTGAGGACTATTGCGTCCTCTTGCGCGACAATGATCGCACGGCAGTAGAGGAGCATCAAAGAGGGGAGCTGGAGGTCCAGGTCCGGCCGAATCCGGCCAGGGACCGCGTGAAGCTGCTCCTCTCGCGCGACTCTCAAGAAAAAGCCCGCTTCACCCTTCGCAATACCCTCGGCGAAAAAGTCCTTGATGAGAAAGTTGGTGGCACCCGCTCGGGCTTCGATCTGAGCGGGATCAGTAGGGGCGTTTATTTCTACCGCGTTCTTCTGGATGGCAAACTCGCAAGTGGCAAACTTGTGATCGAAGCCCCCTAAGGTCCAGGTGCTACAGAAGATCACATCTCTGAGCTTTTATAGATCGGCCATCTTCCAGTAAGAGGGAAGTTCAAAGGGGTTCATTGTACACGAATTTCCTTTCCTTTGTGCTTTGAAAAACGAAAGAACAAAGCCCCATGAACTTTACTAATATATTGAAGCAGAGCAGTTTATTCTTGTTCCTCCCCCTTCTTACTGCCTGTGGCGGAGAATCTGCCAAGGAGGCCAAGGTCGGAGAGGAGAAAGAAAAGGCCCAGGCTGATAAGGGAAGCACCACCTATGAACTGAACAAGGAAAAGAGCGCTCTTCAGTGGACCGGTCGGAAGCAGAGTGGAAAGCACGACGGTACGGTCGACCTGAAGAAAGGAAGCTTGAAAGCAAAAGGGGGTTCTTTACAGGCAGGGAGTTTCGTGGTCGACATGACCACGATCCATGTAACGGATGACATGGACTCCAGTCACTTTAATAAATTGATGGGGCACCTTCGCTCCGAGGATTTCTTTAACGTGGACAGTTTCCCCACTTCCAAGTTCGAGCTTACCGGTGTCAAGCCCTATGAAGGGGATTCCGCAATGAAGATCGGTCTTGATACGATGAAGAAAAAGGCGAGCCATACCATTCAGGGGAACCTGACCATCAAAGGGATCACGAAGAACGTGAGCGAGATCCCCGCTTGGATCAAGGTCGGAGATGGTAAAGTGAAGGCACTCACCGAATTCTCCTTTGACCGTACGCGTTGGGATATCAAGTACAAATCCAAGTCGGTCCTTGACAACCTTAAGGACGGCTTTATCTACGATAAGGTTGACCTTCGCATTAGCCTACAGGCCGATAAGGCAAAGAAAATGGCCAAGAGCGGAAAGGAAGGCGATCAAAAGAATTCCTGAACCTTTGAAAGGCTCAAGGAAAGGGGTAAGGGTCCTGCTCTTACCCCTTTTTTTATGCTATGGCACGGATCCTTTGCATCGAGACCGCTACGCGAACTTGCTCTACAGCATTGGGTATCGATGGTGGGATGGAGGATCTGCGAGAGGCGGAGCGGGAGCATTTCTCCCACGCGGAGGAGTTGACCCTTTTTATCCGTGAACTGCTCCAAGCGAACGGGTTGGGCTTTGAAGACCTGGACGGGATCGCTGTCGGAGCTGGCCCCGGCTCCTATACCGGCCTCCGGATCGGTGTTTCCACGGCAAAGGGGCTTGCCTATGCATCCGGTATTCCTTTGATCGGGCTCCGTACGCTTCACTTCATGGCCTCCGGATGGGCTGAAAAGGAAGCATTGGGGAAGGAGGACCGTATCGTTCCGATGCTGGATGCCCGTCGCGATGAGGTCTATTGCACCTTGCACGATGGGACCGGTACGCTCCTCGGATCCGATCAGGCCTTGTGCCTCGATGCCGACAGTTTTCCTGGCATCGAACGACAAGGGCGGTTGCGTTTTATCGGTAGCGGAGCAGCGAAAGCCAGGGAGTTGCTCAGAGAGCTCCCTGAGGCCCGTTTTCATCCTGAGATCAGCCCTTCGGCTGTCCAGATGATCCCTATCGCTGAACGAGCTTTTGATGAAGGCCGATCCGAGGACCTCTTTTCTTTCGAGCCCTTCTATCTTAAGGATTTCGTGCCGACGACACCGAAAAAGGAAGGAGGATGATGATCGGCCGCTGCCCCCTGTTCAAAATTCATAAATTCGGCCGCTCGGTAGAGAGCAGGGACTATGCGCTTCAACAAGCTTAACGATCTCGTCGGCTGGGGGGTCTTTTTGATCGCTGCTATCGTCTATCTTCTGACGATCGAGCCGACGGTCAGTTTCTGGGATTGCGGTGAGTACATCGCTATCGCCTATAAGCTGGAAGTAGGGCACCCACCCGGGGCACCTTTCTTCATGCTCGTGGCGCGGGTCTTCTCGGCTTTTGTTGCCAAGGAGGACGTGGCGATGATGGTGAACTCCATGTCCGCATTATGTAGCGCTTTCGCGATACTCTTCCTCTTTTGGTCCATAACTGCCCTTTTACGCCGCGTTGCGGAATCATCGGATGAGGATATGGCTTTCCCGCAGCAGCTTGGCATTCTGGTGAGTGCCTTCATCGGGGCGACGGCCTTTATTTTCACCGATACGTTCTGGTTCTCTGCTGTGGAGGGTGAGGTGTATGCCATGTCCGCTATGTTCACAGCGGCTGTTTTCTGGCTCATCCTGAAATGGGATCAAAGAGCTGAGGAACCGCACAGCAACCGCTACATCATCCTGATCGCTTTCATCATCGGCCTCTCCATCGGGGTCCACCTGATGAACATCCTTGCCATACCGGCCATTGCGCTGGTCTATTATTTCCGCAAGTACAGGTTCTCTGCCCAGGGCCTTCTCGCTACCCTCGTGATCTCTGGAGCTATCATCATCCTTTTCCAGCTCGTTGTCATCACAGGGATCTTCGAGCTTGCCGGTTGGTTCGAGCGGGTCATGGTGAACCAGATGGGAGCTCCTTTCAACCTGGGAGCTGCCATTTACTTCTTTCTGCTTTTCGGGGTTCTGGTCTTTGGCCTCTACTACACCCAGCGCATGATGAAGCCGCTGGCCAACATGATCGTGCTTTCTCTTACCGTGATCCTCATCGGGTACTCCAGCTATGCCACCATCCTGATACGCTCTGCAGCGGATCCGCCCATCGATGAGAACAATCCCGAGAACCTCCTGACCCTCGTTTCCTATCTAAAACGGGAACAATACGGTAGCCGCCCGATCTTCTTCGGCCAGTATTGGAACGCCCCTGTTGAAGGGCAGGAGGAGCAAGGGAACATGTACATGAAAGCCTATCAGGTGAAGCCGGGCCGAGGGGATAAGACCATCCGTACCTACCAGAGCGAATACGATGCCAAGAATTACGTCAAGGAACACCCGGGGCGCGATCTTCGGATCCATCCGGCTTACGTAGTAAAGAAAAAACGAACGAAAAGGACCTACAACGAGAAGTGGACCGTACCCTTCCAACGGATGTACGATCCACGGCACGGAAGTGATTACAAGAACTGGGTGGACGAGGGCAAGTTCGAGCAGGTCCAGTACACCGATCGACGTGGCAAGAAGCGTACGAAACCCCGACCTCAATGGTGGCAGAACCTCGACTACTACTTTGAGTATCAGCTCGGGTGGATGTATTGGCGCTACTTCCTGTGGAACTTTGCCGGGCGCCAGAACGATGTTCAGGGGTTTGCTGGTAGCTTGGTTGAAGGCAACTGGCTAAGCGGGATCGATTTCATCGATTCTCAGCGTTTAGGGCCACAAGA
The DNA here is from genome assembly GCA_964537825.1 of uncultured Weeksellaceae bacterium. Classification (GTDB taxonomy): domain Bacteria; phylum Bacteroidota; class Bacteroidia; order Flavobacteriales_D; family CAYVSK01; genus CAZIDL01. Next base: position 10,915 of record CAZIDL010000024.1, on the reverse strand, counting down.
GGGCCTTCCCCCATCGGTCTCAAAAAGTCCGGCTTATAACACCTTCTACTTTTTACCGGTCATCCTGGGCTTGATCGGGTTCTTCTTCCAATTGTGGCGTGCTCCAAAGAGTTGGACGGTCGTTTTCGTGCTCTTTTTGATAACGGGTATCGCCATCGTCACTTATTTGAATCAACCTCCTCATGAACCACGTGAAAGGGACTATACCAACGTAGGTTCTTACTGGGCTTTTGCTATTTGGATGGGAATGGGTGTGTATGCCCTCTTCGATGCTGCCCGGAACGTTCGAATGCCGCAATTGAGGGAGATCCTTCAATTCGGTGGAGCTCCGGTCGGCGGTATCCTCGTCTTTTCCCTGCTATTGGACACCGGCAAGACCTTCGCCTATGCGCTCTTCTTTTTCTTCGTTGTGGCCTTCCTCGCCATCGGTTTCATGTACATGGTGGGATCGCGCGTGGAGAACCGGTATGCGCATTTGGTCCTGGCCTGTTTACTTGCCTTACCGGTCCCCTGTGTCCTAGCTGATGATGGTTGGGATGATCACGACCGCTCCCATCGCGAAACGGCCCGGGATTTTGCAGCGAATTATCTGAAGTCCTGTGAGAAGAACGCGATCCTCTTTACCAACGGGGACAACGATACCTTCCCCTTGTGGTATGTTCAGGAAGTATTGGAGGTCCGTACGGACGTGAGGGTCGTGAACCTGAGCTTGCTCAACACGGATTGGTATATCGATCAGATGGCGCGGAAAGCCTATGATTCCGAGGGCGTCCCCTTTGGTGTGCATTCGCGGAAATACCGGCAGGGAACGCGCGATATGGTGCCCCTGTTCAAGCCGAACGACCCGATCCCCAAACGCGAGAATGCCCTTCAGAAGATCGTCAAGAAGCATGGCGCGGAGGCCTTTTACAAGGATAGTTCCAACGGGAAGTATTACCTCAACATCGATGCGGCGGTCGATTTCATGATGAACGACAAGAACAAGTGGTCGAATCGGCGGGGTAACAAGTTCGCTTATTTCCCTTCCAAACGCTTCTACATCGATGTTCCGAAGGAAAAGATCCGCAAGAAGAACATGCTTCCGGAAGCCAAGGAGGACAGGATCGTGGATCGGATGCAATGGCGCATCGGTCGGAGTCGGATCACCAAGAACAGCATGATGGTCATGTGCCTCCTGGCCAATTTCGACTGGGAGCGGCCTATCTACTTCTCCGTTACAGTAGGAGGGAGCGCCGCGATGGGGCTCCAAAAATACTTCCAGCTCGAAGGGCTCGCTTATAGGCTCGTCCCCGTCAAGGGTAACAACTCAGCTCCTGCGGTGGACGGCGGTATCCATGTGGACAAGATGTACACGAACCTCATGAAGAACTTCAAATGGGGGAATATGGACGGGGAAGAGTGGCTCTACATGGATGATGACAACCGGCGGATGACCACCAACATGCGGCTTCAGTTCTCGAACCTTGCTTCACAGCTCAACAGCGAAGGGAAAAAGGACAGCGCGAAAAAGGTGCTTATGGAGAGCCTCGAAGTAATGCCGGAGCGGAACGTTCCCTATAACCGGATCATGGTGATGACCGCTCGTGAACTCTTCCGTGCCGGGGCCAAGAAAGAAGGAGCAAAAGTCGCCCGTAAGCTCTTTGACCGCTATGAAAAGGCCATGGACTATTATTCAGGACTTCCTACTCCCTATTCGGGATATGGACAGGTCTCCAACAAAAAACGGGAAGCCCTTTACGTCCTTCGAAGTCTGAACCGTCTTGCTAAACGTCATGGAAGCGATGAGTTGAAGAAGAACTTCAAGGAGCGTCTGAAGCCATACATGGGCGGGCAACGTCGAAGACCGGGAAGGTCTGGCCAAAAGCCGAAGGTCAAGAGCCCGCCTAAATGAGCGGGTTCAACCATTCTGATAAGAGCTGCGTCTTTATCCGTTCCATACGCCGAAACCGATCCAGGCTTTCTATCCCCAACGCCTGTGGCGTATTCCCTCTGAGGAAAAACGCCTTTACCTGAGCTTTGACGATGGGCCGATGCCAGAAGTGACCGACCTGGTCCTTGGCCACTTAGCTGCTTATGATGCACGGGCCACCTTTTTCTGTACCGGCCGCAATGCCGGCTTGCACCCCGAAATGATGGAAAAGATCCAGGAAGCCGGGCATGGGATCGGAAATCACGGTCACGATCACCTGAACGGGCGCAAGCATTCCAATGCTGCTTATATTGAGGATGTGCACCGGGCCTCTGAGAAGATCCCGAGCAAGTTCTTTCGCCCTCCTTACGGACGTTTGCGCGCAAAACAAGCTAAAGCCCTAATGCCGCATTTCCGCATCGTTATGTGGGACGTGCTGAGCGGGGACTTCGATCCGCAAATGGACGGTAAGACCTGTGCAGAGAAGGTGGTCCGTTATGCACGCCCCGGTTCCCTTTTGCTCTTTCACGATAGTGAAAAGGCTCGGGAGCGAGTTTTAGAGGCTTTGCCAAGGGTTCTTGAGCACTTTGCGCAACGTGGTTTCAGCTTTGCTGAAATACCGGGCTCATCGAGTTGAGCACCTAAGATCCTCCCTGCTTCCAGTGGACCACCACCTTTCCGATCACTGATCGGTCTTCGAGGGCACGGTGCGCTTCGTCGATACGCTCGGCCGGATAACTAGCACCTACGACGGGATCCAGCTTCCCTTGTTCGGTCATTGCGACCACCTCATCCATGGAATTACGGATCCGTTCCGGTGCATGATCGGCAAGGCGGAGAAGGTTCAGACCCATTATGGAACGCGAGGCCATGAGGACTTTTCCCGGGTGTACAAAGCCGAAGGAAAGGATGAAACGGAGCGTTGCGAGAGGCCCCTTCTTGCCGACCCTTTCAGCTCCACCGAAACCGACGAGGCGACCTGAAGGGGCTAAAAGGGAAAGGTTCCGTTTGAATTGCTTTCCTCCCAGGGGGTCGAAGACCGCATCGAGTTCGGGTCCCCCTTCTTCATCCCGGACCACCTTTACGTAATCTTCCGTCTCCCGGTCGATCGCTCGGTCCACTCCCTGTTCTTTCATCGGGTCCAGCTTCCAGGCCGAACCTGAGGTGCCATAAATGAAGCATCCCTTGTTGCGGGCCAATTGGGTGAGGGCGATACCCACTCCTCCAGAGGCACTATGGATGAGGATCTTTTCCCCTTCCCGGATGTTCGCCATCTCGACGGCCGCAAAATGAGCCGTGCAGTACTGAGTGGCGAGAGCAGTGGCTTTCCCGGCGTCCAGGTCCTCCGGGATCACGGCAGCAGCTTTCTCGGGGGTACGTACGTATTCCGCATATCCCCCGAATCGGGTCATTGCAACGACCCGTTTCCCCTTCATGGTCGGTTCAACGCCCTCTCCCATGGAATCGATGCGTCCGACCACTTCGTAGCCCGGCGTGAAGGGAAGGGGTGGGGCATCCCCGTAAACCCCCCTTCGCGCCATCACATCCGCGAAGTTCAATCCGAAGGCTTCCACTTCGATCACTACTTCGTTCGGATCCGGATCCGGGTGGATCTGTTCTTCCGTGCGGAACGCTTCTTCCGGGTCGCCGTTCTTGAAGAGGGTAATGGCTTTCATGAGGAAGTTCCGCTTTTTCCTGAAACGATGATAACGAATTCTCCCCGTGCTGTGTCCGCTCGATAACGTTCTGCTAAGTCCCCCAGGGTCCCTCTTTGGGTTTCTTCATGGATCTTGGTGAGCTCGCGGGAAAGAGATGCTGCTCGGTCCGCTCCCAATTCCTCACATAATTCCTTAAGCGTTCGCTGAAGCCGATGCGGCGATTCGTAGAGTACGATGCTCCGGTCTTGTTCAGCGAGGCGTTTCAGCCGTTTCCTTCGGCCTTTCTTGTGCGGTAAAAACCCTTCGAAGACAAAGCGGTCACAGGGTATCCCGGAGGCGACCAACGCGGGAATGATGGCCGTTGGCCCGGGAAGGGCCTCCAGTTCCGATCCGTGGTGCAAAGTTTCTCGCACGAGCATGTAACCGGGGTCCGAGATCCCAGGCATGCCTGCATCGGTCAGGTAGGCGATCTGTTTATCTTCCTCTTTCATTACCCTTGCCCATTCCGAAACGCTCTTATGTTCGTTCTTTTGATGGTGGGGCTTCATCGGTTTCTCGATGCCGTAGTGGCTCAAGAGTCGCTTGCTGATACGGGTGTCCTCGGCAAGGATCAGATCCACCTCTTCCGAAAGGATGCGAACGGCCCGATAAGTAATGTCCTCCAGGTTGCCGATCGGGGTCGGGATGAGGAAAAGCTTGCCCACGGTCCGAAGGTAGAGTTTAGGATCCGCAGTTGAGGGATCCGTACCTTTGAAGAAGCTATGAGAACCGTCCGATCCAGGGATCTGGGCCGTATCGATTACGGGAAGGCTTGGGAGCTCCAAAAGGAGCTCCTCCAGGAAGCTATCGATATAAAAACCCGGAACAAGGAGCTTTCGGAGGAAGAACAAGAACCGACGGAGGATCAGCTCCTCTTTTGCGAACACCCACCGGTCTATACGCTCGGGAAGAGCGGGCATCGAGAACACGTGCTCATATCGGATGAAGAGATGGCGGCCAGAGGGATCGCGTACTATCATATCGATCGCGGCGGGGATATTACGCATCATGGCCCCGGCCAATTGGTGGTCTATCCGGTGATCGATCTGGAGCATTATTTCACCGACATCGGTCGCTATTTGCGCACCCTTGAAGAAGCGGTGATCCGGACGCTTGGGAATCTTGGATTGAAAGGGGAGAGATCGGAAGAAGCCACCGGGGTGTGGTTGGACGTCGATGACCCCCAAAAAGCGCGGAAGATCTGTGCGATGGGGGTGAAGTGTAGCCGCTGGGTCACCATGCACGGGATCGCTTTGAACGTGAACAACGATCTGTCCTATTTCGAGCACATCGTCCCCTGTGGGATCCCTGATAAAGGGGTGAGCTCCCTGAAAAAAGAACTGGGTAAAGAGTTGGCCATGGACCGGATCAAAGGTCTTTTAAAAGGACATTTAGCGGACCTGTTCGGAATGGAGTTCGTCGAAGGATAAAGAAGCGTTCGATGCGTCTGCTGAAATACTTCTTTTGGACCCTCCTGATCATCCTTCTGGTGGCCAACCTCTTCATACTGATCAGCGGGCGTACTTACCTTTACAAAGGGATCGCCAACACTTATTTGCAAGGGCGGAGTGGGCCTGATATAGCGGAACGTCACATCTTTCCGAACCGGGAGTTGAACGTTAGGACCCCTCAGCCCTGGCCTCAACATTCATCCTACGGGCAGCTAGAGCTCAAGGAAGCGGATCGGGACTATCTGGATTCGCTCCGCACGGCTTCTTTGCTTATCTTTCATCGCGATAGCATGCTCTTCGAACGCTACGGGGAAGGTTTCACCCGGGATTCTGTAAGCAATTCCTTTTCCGTGGCCAAATCGATCGTGAGCGTACTCACCGGCATCGCTTTGCGGGAAGGGCATATCGACAGCTTGGGAGAAACCGTTGCAAGCTATCTTCCCTCCTTTCGTAAGGGGAGGAGATCAGAGGTCAGGATCCGCGATCTTTTGAGCATGCGTTCTGGCTTGAATTGGGAAGAGAGCGGTGCCGATCCGTTCTCCCATAATGCGCGTGCTTATTATGGGGACGATCTTATGGGGTTGATCCGGGAGTTGAAAGTAGTGGGGAACCCCGGATCCCGCTTCGATTACCAAAGCGGTAACACCCTTATACTTGGTGCATTGCTACGGGAAGCAACGGGAATGCCACTGGCAGAGTACGCCGAAAAGAAGCTTTGGCAACCGCTCGGCGCCGTTCATCCGGCCTTCTGGAACCTGGACCATAAGAAGGGTATGGAAAAAGCATTTTGCTGCTTTTATGCGATCCCTCGGGATTTGGCGCGCATTGGAAAACTCTATCTGCAAAAAGGCGTTCGGAAAGGGAAGAAGCTTTTGGACAGCTCTTACGTGGAGCGCTCGCTATCCCCCAGTGGTCGGAAGGGGAACAAGTCCCCCTTTTACGGTTATTTCTGGTGGTTGGAGGAATACGAGGGAAAGGAAGTCTTTTATGCTCGCGGCATCCTTGGGCAGTACATCATCCTCGTTCCCGAAGACGATCTGATCATCGTTCGTACGGGGCGCCTTCGGGAGGAAAAGAAAAAAGGGGTGCATCCGCTGGACCTCTACCGCTACCTTGATATCGCTTTCGGCTTCCTGGAGCATGTTCGATCCATCGAGCGGCCTTTGAAGAATTGATCCCGATGGTCCCTCACGGAGTGAAGCATAGAAATGCGATCTTTGGGATCAGAATTTCTTGCTGATGATGATCACTTTATATCGCTCCTTCATCCTGTTGCTTTTCATTTTGTCCTTGACTTCCTCGCTGGAGGCTCAACAGCTTAAGCCCACTGCTGACAAGGCCCTGATGAAAGTGAAGGTCCAGGGGATGAAGAACGGAAAGGCCAAGTCCGGTCAGAAGGTCACCTTGACCGGGATCGAGTCCGGAAAGGAATACGTCAGGACCACCGGTTCGGATGGGACTTTTAAGATCCTATTGCCCAAAGGAGAAGTATATCAAGCGAGTTACGAGATCCTGGGACAGAGGCATCGCTCCAAAAAGATCCAGATACCGGACAAAAAGGGCAAGTTCTCAGCCTCTATCACCCTTATGTACCAAAAGCCCGACCGGATCACGCTTCGGGATGTCCATTTCAACACGGGCGAATCCAAGTTGCGCTCGAGCTCTTATGAGGCCTTGGACCGCTTGGTAAAGGCATTGGAAAAGAAGGAAAGCATGCGGGTGTTGGTGGCCGGTCACACCGACAATAAAGGGGACAAAGCCTCGAACCGAAAGCTATCCAGGGCTCGAGCAAAAGCTGTCAAGGACTATCTGGTCGAGAACGGCATCGACCCTTCCCGGGTCGAGGCCAAAGGGTACGGAGAAAGCCAACCCGTTGCCCCGAACGATACTCCGGAAGGCCGCCAGAAGAACAGGCGGACGGAGGTTCGTATTCTGGAGAGGTAGGAATGAGTGGTTCTTAACGTAGGGAGAAGTCGCGGCTTCACCCTACGTTACCTGAGATCGCTAATAATACGGGGAGATCATCAGGTATACCAGAACGCCACTGATCGTCACATAAAGCCAGATCGGGAGGGTCCACTTCGCGATCCGTCGATGCCCCTGGAAATCCTTCGTATAAGCCCGATAAAGCGATATCAGGACCATAGGTACGATCGCAGCGGCCAGGATGATGTGGGAGATCAGCACGATGTAATAGATCGTTGCATCGAGCCCACTCCCTCCGTAACTGGTCGGCTCATGGGTGGCATGATAGCTCACATAGGAGATCAGGAAGGCGATGGAAAGGAGGACTGCCGTGATCATAAGGCCCCGATGGACCTTCCAATGTCCACGTTTGATAGCGATCCCTCCGGTAATTAGCACGAAAGTACAGGTCCCGTTGATGCATGCGTTCAGGAAAGGCAGAAAGGACAGGTCGAAGCCGTGATCGGGACGGGGGATGATGTAGAGGACGGTCACGACGGCCGGAACGAGCACGGAGATCCCGATGATAACAGCACGTGCAAAGCGGGTACGCTCCATGGGTCGAAGTTCTTCTTTGAGGCCGAAGCTATGGGTTTTGCTTGCTCACAGGACCTTCAGCCCCTTCCTGTAAGGAATCCCCCTTTTCCAGCAACCAACGGATATCTCCGATGAGCTCATCCAGCTGGGTGCTGTCCGTTCCCAGGTAATGACCGCGCACCCTTCGTTCTTCATCCACCAATAGAAAATAACCGGAATGAAGGTGTCGGGTCTTTTTCTCCTTGCCCGTATCCTTTTTTGCTGTCACCATGTATCCCTCCTCTCCCAATTCGTAGATCTGTTCTTTATCACCGGTAAGGAACTTCCATTGATCGGTATCGGCTCCGTATTTCTTTGCGTAATCCCTGAGGACCGAAGGGGTGTCGTGTTCCGGGTCCACGCTGAAGGAGAGCAACATGATCTCATCTTCCGAATAACCGAGCTCCTTCAGGCGCTTTTGAAGGCGCCGCATGTTCTTGCTCATCTCGGGGCATATCGTGGGGCAGGTCGTGAAGAAGAAATCAGCCACATGAAGCTTACCCTTGAGTGCTTGATGGGTGAGCGTATCTCCCGATTGGGTGGTCAATCCAAAAGGAGGCACTCGATGCCCTTCGGGTCCCTGGATCGGAGGTCTTTCTCCGGCCATCGGGGCTTGGTCCCCTGAACAGCCTATGAGAAGGCAGGCCGCGAAAAGAAGGATGGGAAGATGTCGTATCATCGGGTTCGATCTCTCTTATCCATTTCCTTCATCAGTAGGCGGATCTCGTCGATCGCTCGCTCGATCTCGTTAGCGTGAGGGCCTTCGTAGACCCCCCGTACGTGATGCTCCTCATCCAAAAGGACCATTACCGGGTGCTGGCGGATCAATCTTCGGATCGTGTCCGGAGCGGTCGCACCTTTGAAACAGCCTTCGACCGCGAACTGTTCGATCCGGTTCATCGGGGCCCTGGCAAAGGTCCAACGGGATGTGTCCACCCGGATATGGTCCGTATATCGACGCAATTCGCTCCCACTCATATTCGTGTCCGTGAGGATGGAAAGGAAGTGGACGGAGGGGATTCCGCGGAACTCGACTGAAAGCCTTTTGAGCAGGGTCTTTTTCTGAAAGAACTCCACTAGCGTAACCTTCCCTGGGAGCTCTTTCAAATGCCGTTCCTTCCCTTTGCAGTCGATGAAGCGGAAGTCCGGCACTTGATGATAGACCGTTTCCGTTAGGGTGTCCCCGTTCCGGACCACCTGCTCTGTGCTTTTGGGACCGAAATGCTCCAAGGTCTTGAAATGGTGCGTGCTCTTCATCCCGATGTAAACGAAGATCGCTCCGGGAAGAAGGATGATCAGGGCCAGCGAGATGTAGTGTGAAAGGCGGGATCGGGCTCCCATCCGAGCTGCCTTCAGCTTCTTCGGAAAGCGTGAAAGGCCTTCTCATCCACCCTTTTATCGGGGACCAAAGCCGTTTTCTTCCCTTTCTCGCCTTTTTCATCCTCCATCGCGGCTTCGTTCTTGGTCAATCCTTCGTAGAGGGCGATAGCGATAAGGTAAACGATGAAGATCCCGTAGGGGACAAGGATGAAATTCCGGAAGTTCTTGCGTTCATCGCCAAGGTGCATGAAGGTCATGACGATATAGAAGGCCTTGATCAGGGTCATGATGATAAAGGACCACTTCACGAGGGTCCAGGGAAGGCCTAAAGTACTCCGAAAAGCTCCGACCAGCACTTCGATGGTGGTTACGATCAGGAGGACCCAAAAGACGAACCAGATCTTTTTCCGGATCTTCTTGCCCTCTTCTTCGTTGTGGTGGTCGTGCTGTGCGTATTCGATGATGTCGTCCCGTTCCATGCTCGAACTAGCCTTTGTTCAGATCAGGTAGAAGAATGTGAAGACGAAAACCCAGACGAGGTCCACAAAGTGCCAATAAAGGCCGGCTTTTTCGACCATCTCATAGTGCCCGACCTTTTCGAATTTCCCCTTGATGGTCATCAGAAGTACGATGAAGTTGAGGACCACGCCGCTGAAGACGTGGAAGCCGTGAAAGCCGGTCACGAAGAAGAAGAAATCAGCATAGAGCTGGGGCCCGTATGGATTGTTCGTGAGGGTGGCGTGGACGAGTTCCCCGTTAACTTCCTTCCCGTGAATGAAGTGGGCCCATTCCCAAACCTGGGAAAGAAGGAAGAAAAGACCTCCTATAATGGTGGCGATCAACCATTTCACCACCCCTTTCTTGTCCATCCGGTGACCAGCCTCTACGGCAAGGACCATCGTCACCGAACTGACGATCAGGATGAAGGTCATCAAGGCGACATATAGAAGGGGAAGGCCTTTACCGAGTAGCGGAAAAGCCTGGAATACCTCCTCACCTGCTGGCCATTCACCGGCATAGGAATGCCGCACGAAGCCAAGGGAGATCAAAAGGGCTCCGAAGGTCAGCGCATCGGAGACCAGGAAGGTCCACATCATCAATTTCCCATAGCTCACCCGAAAGGGAGAACCTCCTCCGCCCCAGGCGGGTCGGGCTTCTTCTTCAAGGTTTTGTGCGGCCTCAGCTGCCATGACCGGATGCTTTTAGACGCAATTTTAATGAATAAAAAGGAAAAATAATAAGAGGTAGATCCACAAGCCGTCCAAAAAATGCCAATAGGTGGCGCCAAGGCGGACCTTGATGTTGTTGGACGCATCGAACTTCTTCCTCAGACTCTTGACCCATAAGGAGAACAGGTAGAACAATCCTCCCAACAAATGCAGGATATGGGCAGCGGTCAGGACATAGATGAAGGAGGATGCCGTGTTGCGTTGTGACATGAGCTCGTCCCTCAAAGGGTTCTCCCGCTGGCGGTCGCTCGGAAGGTAGAATTCCCCATCTTCCTTGATCAATTCTTTGCCCTTGTAGGTGTAAACGTGGTCCTTTCCGTACTCCCCTTCCACGTGTTCGATGTTGCCAACTACGTAATGCCCGCGCTCGATCATCTGGCCCCATCCGATGTATTGGGTTACGGCAAAGGCGATCCCGAGGAGTAGGGTTATGCCCAGCATCCGGCTCAGTTTCTTGTACAAGCTCTTTTTAGCTGCCTGGACCGCCATGTTGACCGTGATACTGCTGATCAAGATAATGGCCGTACTGATGAAAAAGCCCCGGGGCATGGTGAACTCGACCCAAAAGGTGTCCGCCTGTATCACGATAAAGGCGCTGGTCAACCCTGCGAAGAACATGCAGATGCTGAAGATCGTGAGGTAGAGGAGCATCTTCTTCGAGCGGATCTTCCGCGCTCCTTCTTCGATGCGATCAAAGTCCTGTGCCATCAGATCTTATCGATCACGTAAGCGATCAGAACCATCGGTAAGTATGCAAAGGAAGCGAAC
>CAZIDL010000023.1:0-35201 GCA_964537825.1 uncultured Weeksellaceae bacterium | reverse complement strand
GCATCATCGCTCACATCGATCACGGCAAGAGCACGCTTGCTGACCGGCTCCTCGAATACACCGGGTCCATCAGCGAGCGGGAACTTCAGGAACAGACCCTCGACGACATGGACCTGGAGCGCGAACGGGGCATCACGATCAAGAGCCACGCCATCCAGATGAAATACGAATACGAAGGGGGCTCTTATTACCTTAACCTCATCGATACGCCCGGTCACGTCGACTTCTCCTACGAGGTCTCCCGCTCGATCGCTTCCTGCGAAGGAGCCCTGCTCGTCGTGGATGCGACCCAGGGCATCGAAGCCCAGACCATCTCCAACCTCTATCAGGCCATCGAACACGACCTCGAGATCATCCCCGTGATGAACAAGATGGACCTGGACAGTGCGATGGCTGAGGAGGTGCAGGAGCAGATCGTGGACCTGATCGGATGCCAGCCGGACGAGATCCTTCCGGCAAGTGGAAAAACCGGAATGGGGGTAGAGGCCATTGCTCAAGCGTTGGTGGAAAGGGTGCCAGCTCCTGAAGGCCAGCCTGACGCTCCCCTCCAGGCCATGATCTTCGATTCCGTCTTCGACCCCTACCGTGGCATCATGGCCTATTTCCGCATCTTCAATGGCTCGGTCCAGAAGGGGGACCGGGTCCGCTTTATGAACACAGGGGTCGAGGCAGAGGCGGACGAGATCGGTTACTTGGGGATGAAGATGTTGCCTGTCAGCAGCATCGGGACGGGTTTCGTGGGTTATCTGGTATCGGGGATCAAGAACGCCAAGAACGTGAAGGTCGGCGATACGATCACGCACGCGACGAAGTCTGCGGAGGAACCCTTGCACGGTTTCGAGGATGTGAAGCCGATGGTCTTCGCCGGGATCTATCCCGTCGATACTGAAGAGTACGAAGAGCTCCGGAATTCGCTCGAAAAGCTGCATCTCAATGATGCATCCCTCGTATTCGAGCCAGAGGCCTCCCACGCGCTCGGCTTCGGTTTCCGATGCGGTTTCCTCGGGATGCTCCACCTGGAGATCGTGCAGGAACGCCTGGAGCGGGAGTACGGGATGAACGTGATCACCACGGTCCCGAACGTCTCCTATTACGCCTACGACAAGAGCGGCAACGAGATCGAAGTGCACAACCCCAGCGAGCTGCCGGAACCGGATGTCCTGGACCACGTTCAAGAACCCTTCATCAAGGCGCAGATCATCACGAAGAGCGAGTTCGTGGGGCCGATCATGAACCTCTGTATCGAAAAGCGGGGCGAGGTGAAGGACCAGGTCTATTTGACCCAGGAGCGTGTAGAGCTGAGCTTCGAGATGCCGATGGCCGAGATCGTCTTCGACTTCTACGACAAGCTCAAGAGCTTCTCCAAGGGCTACGCATCCTTTGATTACGAAACGATCGGCTACCGCTCCAGCGACCTGATCAAACTCGATATCTTCCTCAATTACGAGCGTGTGGATGCCCTTTCAGCCCTGGTCCACCGCGACAATGCCTACAGCCTCGGGCGGAAGATGTGCGCGAAGTTGAAGGACCTGATCCCGCGGCAGCAGTTCGAGATACCGGTACAAGCAGGGATCGGCAACAAGATCATCGCACGGGAGACCATCAAGGCGCTGAAGAAGGATGTGACCGCCAAGTGTTACGGCGGGGACGTAAGCCGGAAACGCAAGCTATTGGAGAAACAGAAGGAAGGAAAGAAGAAGATGCGGCAGGTCGGCAAGGTCGAGATCCCTCAGGAGGCCTTTCTTGCTGTCCTTCAATTGGACGAGGAGAACGGGTGATCCCGTTCGATCCCCTCGGACCGGGTTTTTTTAGATTTGCAGGATACCTCACCTGCAAGTTTTAAAGCTTATGATACGCTATTTCGCCACTTTCCTGCTCCTCTTTTCATTCCCCTTCACGCTGTTGGGTCAGAACGATCCCGATGAAGATGATGAATGGAGCAGCGAGGGATGGGAGGAATGGAAGGACGATATCGGCTACGATGATACCGCTCACAAGCGCACCAACTGGGCAGGTATCGATATCGCTTCCACCGGTTATCTTACCCCTGCCAACAAGTTCAGCATGCCGTTGGGTAACAAGAACTGGACCCTGGATTACGGGCGTTCGGTGGGCTGGAACCTGAACCTCTTCGAGAAGCGCTTTCCTATCGCAGGACCCTATTTCGGAATGGTCACCGGCGTGGGCTTCGATTGGGACCGATACGCGTTCGAAAGGAATGTGAGCGTTTCAGCGAACCCGGACTCGACCTGGGCCTATGAGGACGGAACGGATTACGATGTGAACAAGCTGAAGACGACCTTTCTGCGCATTCCCCTCCTTTTCGAGGTCAATACCGCCAAAGATCCCGAGAGCTCCTTTCATCTATCCCTCGGGGTGATCGGTGCCTGGCGGATCTATACCAAATTCCACCAGGAGTTCGAGGTTAACAACACCCAGATCACGCGGGAGACCAAGGCCAAGTTCAACGTGAACTCCCTGCGCTACAGCCTTACGACCCGCTTCGGATACGGGAACTACAGCCTTTTCTTGGAGTACAGTCCCATGCCCCTCTTCGAGCGCGGGGAAGGACCGGAGCTTTATCCCTTTAGTGCGGGGATCACGCTTTTGGGGATCTGAAATGGAAAGAGCGAGGGGCCAAAAGCCGGAACGTTCAATTTGCCAATAGGCCAACAGCAAGGTTTCTAGAGGACGTTCTTCTTCATAAGTTGGTTTTGGGTTGGATGGCTCTGCTAATTTCTTTTTATTGGAAAGCGGTTACCTTTGCGGAGCATTCAAGAACAGCCTCATGAGCCCTGAATTGAGCGAACAAGAGCAAGTACGGAGGGAGAACCTGCAGAAGATCCGCGAGCTGGGGATCGATCCCTATCCAGCCGAAAGCTTTCCGGTCGATATCACGGCCCGGGAGGTCCTGGACCGCTATGAAGAGGAGGGCGAAAAGCTCGGCGAACTGGTCCTGGGTGGTCGCTTGATGAGCAAACGGATCATGGGGAAAGCCTCCTTCGCGGAATTGCAGGACAGTTCCGGCCGCATCCAGCTTTACCTGAACCGCGATGAGATCTGCCCGGGTGAGGACAAGACGATGTACAACCAGGTCTTCAAAAAGCTGTTGGACATCGGCGATTTCATCGGCGTGAAAGGAGAGGCCTTCAAGACCAAAGTGGGGGAGACGACGGTGCACGTGAAAGCGTTGAAATTGCTCTGCAAATCGATCCGTCCGCTCCCCATCGTGAAGTCCGATCAGGAAGGGAATGTCTACGATGCCTTCACTGACCCTGATCAGCGTTACCGCCAGCGCTATGTTGACCTGGTGGTCAATCCGGAAGTGCGACAGAAGTTCGTACAACGGACCCGCATGATCAACAGCATGCGGAACTACCTTAACGGACAGGGCTACCTCGAGGTCGAAACGCCCATTCTGCAACCGCTTTACGGAGGCGCGGCGGCCCGTCCTTTTAAGACCCACCACAACACGCTCGACATGCCGCTTTATTTGCGGATCGCCAACGAGCTCTATTTGAAGCGGCTTATCGTCGGCGGTTTCGATGGGGTCTACGAGTTCGCCAAGGATTTCCGGAACGAGGGGATGAGCCGGTACCATAATCCCGAGTTCACTCAGATGGAACTCTATGTGGCGTACAAGGACCACGAGTGGATGATGGAGTTAACGGAGACCATGATCGAACAGGTCGTGAAAGAAATGCACGGAAGCACACGGGTGAGCTACGGCGATCAGGTCATCGACTTCAAGACCCCATGGACGCGCTATACCCTTTATGGGGTCATCGAGGCCTATACGGGCATCGATGTCTCTGAAATGGACGAAAAACAATTAAAGCGTACGGCAAAGGACCTGAACGTTGAGGTGGATCCTTCCATGGGGCGTGCCAAGCTCATCGACGAGATATTCGGTGAAAAGTGCGAGCCGGAATTGATCCAACCCACCTTTATCCAGGACTACCCCATCGAGATGTCCCCCCTTGCGAAAAAGCACCGGGAAAAGGAAGGGGTGGTGGAACGCTTCGAAGCGATCTGTGCAGGCAAGGAGATCTGTAATGCTTTCTCTGAGCTCAACGACCCCATCGATCAGCGGGAGCGTTTTGAAGAACAGCTCAAGATGGGAGAAAGAGGGGATGAAGAGGCGATGCAGTTGGACGAAGATTTCCTCCGCGCGATCGAGTACGGGATGCCTCCGACCGCTGGGTTAGGTGTTGGGATCGACCGTTTGGCGATGATCCTGACCGATTCGCATTCCATCCAGGAGGTTCTTTTCTTTCCACAGATGAAGCCTGAGCAGGGTGCTGAAGAAGAGGTCACGGCGGCCTCTTCCTCTTCCGAACGATGAGCCAACGCGTAGCCGTCATAGGGGGAGGAAGTTGGGCTACGGCCATTGTGAAGCTCCTGTCGGAGAATCATGGTGAAGTGGGCTGGTGGATGCGCGATGAGGAGGTTCTGGCCTATATCCAGGAGCATCATCACAATCCTCGTTATCTGAGCAGCGTCGAACTTCCGGTCGATCGGCTGCGGATGAACACCGATGCCGGGAAGGCCATCGGGGATGCGGATATGCTCATCCTCGTGGTCCCTGCGGCTTTTCTCAGCGATGCCCTGCAAAATGTCGATCCCGAGCTGTTACGGTCCCGTTTCGTGGTATCTGCGATAAAAGGGATCGTCCCTGAGGACAATACGGTGGTGGGCGATTATCTCCACCAAAACTATGCGCTGCCTTACGATCGGTTCGGAGTGATCTGTGGGCCCAGTCACGCGGAGGAAGTGGCAATGGAAAAGCTTTCTTACCTGACCATCGCTTCAAGGGATGAAAAGCGGGCTGAAGAAGTGGCCGAACTACTGAAGGGGCCGTTCATCAAGACCGTTACCTCTACGGACATCCTCGGTACGGAATATTCGGCTGTGCTCAAGAACGTGATCTCCCTGGCCACTGGGATCTGCAACGGCCTTGGATACGGGGACAACTTCCAGGCGGTCCTTATCGCAAATGCCCTCAAGGAGATCGAACGCTTCCTCGACCACCTGGAGCCAGTGGAACGGGATATAAAGGATTCGGCTTATCTGGGCGATCTTTTGGTAACAGCGTATTCGCAGTTCAGCCGCAATCGGATGTTCGGTAATATGATCGGTCGGGGTTATTCGATCAAAGCGGCCCGCCTGGAGATGCAGATGATCGCGGAGGGTTATTATGCGGTTAAGTGCATCCACGACCTTAACGCTCATTACGGGGTTGACATGCCGATCACGGATGCGGTTTTCAGAACCCTTTACAAGGGCGGTTCTCCTGAGGATGAGATGGAGGCTTTGAGCGAGCGATTGTCCTAGGGAGCTCTCGGGTAAGTTACCGAGGGTCTCATCTTTCTATTTTACGCCTTTAAGGGTTATTCCATCACTCGCTTTCCGTCCCCTTGATATTCAATTGGAAAAACCGGCAAGCCGACCCGTTGTATCCCTGGAGCAGAAAGCGATCCCTTCCGAAAGGAGCTGCTGGTAAATATTGCCATCCTGGGGCTGTTGTTACCCGAAAACCTTCGTTATCGTGGATTTTGGCCGTTTTAGCCAGCTCATCCTCTTCTTTGTTCGTAAGAAGGTTCTGCCGCTCGATCGTGCCATCGGATGCCACAGAAAGAAGGCGCGTTCGGTAATTGATGATCCGCTCCTTCAAAGTCGCGTTCACCGTATTGTATAAAAAGAAGAGGCTATCAGAGGGACCATTGGGTAGGGGGTGGAAGCCATGGCAATTCTTTTCCAGGTCTCCGTCCCCTAGAATGGTGTTGGTGGGATGGATCCTTTTCATTCGTTTCTCCCATTCTAGGTTTCCCTCTTTGTTGAATTTTAGAAGAATATGATCCTTAAGCTCCACACTCTCCTCCGAACGATTAACCCCACCTGCCATGGCACCCATACCTTCCACTCCATAAGCATGCGATATTGCTGGGGATGGGTGGGATACGGGTCGTGGCGTTCCATTGGCGCTAGTAGAAGGAGCACCGGTGGGCGAATAAGCGCGCCTATAGATAAGACCGAAAGGATCTTCAACTGCTCTCCAGCGATCTTCCAGGACCAGGAGCCATCCCCCATTCGAAAAAGGTCGAGCGTGAGCGATCCTGGGTGAATAAGTGGAATCTCCTTCGACGCACTGCTCGATCCTTTGTGCCCTTTCGTCCTTCGAGAATTCGCTGTAAACGACATTTTTCGATATCGAATCCAGCCGAGTTCGCTGGAGTTCCCCCTCTCGGTCGAAGCGGAAATAAAAAGTTCCAGAAAGTCCCCAAGGCCGTAAAGTGTCAAGGAAGATGCCAGAGATCACAGGACGGCCCTGATGATCAAGACCAAAGACCGATTTCTTTCCTGTCCAGACCCGTTCATCCATCGATTTGGTCAAGTGCTCTTCCCTTTCGGAGGGAAAGTCCACCCCGTTCATTTTGCTGAATTGCTCGGGCGTAATAGCGGGTTTTAAGATAGCTTTTTCCTGGTCCTTGGGAACTATCAAGAACATAGAAAGGGTATCACCTGCCATTTCTTTTCCTTCAAAGTGATCGGAAAGATTCAAAGTCCCTTCCCATTTCGTCCCCATCGAATCCTTGGTAGGAAGTCCAAAGAGGTCAAATGACAACCAGATCCGCCCATCAGGATTCACTTTGAAGGACTCGTTCTTCATTTTGCTACGGCTGAAAGGCAATAGCACTTTCTTTCCTTCCCCTGCCTTTCCGTTCTCAAGATCTCCTCGCCAGAAAAAGAGTTCGGTCCGCTTCTTATCAGAGGAGTTTTCCCCGCCCATAAAGGCCAGCATTTCCCCTCCAAGAGATTGGGTCCACTGATCGGTACTGTTTTCCGGATCATCGATTGCCGGAAAGGTTCCGATCTTTTCGCTCCCTAAATATTCAACCTTCTTCTTTCCCACCCGGAATCGGTCCATTATCAGATCGCTTGTTTCCTGCTCCTCCTTCCAGGAGCTTGAAAAGGCCCATACCTCATCGCCCGCCCGATGGATCCATCCCTTTTCCAGCTCGTTGCTGAACTCCACATTCCATTCTTTTTCTGGAGCTAGTTCTTCACGTCCGACACGACTCAGGACTCCCTTGGCTTCCCCTCGTTTCCAGAAGAAAAGGGGATCATTACCGACCTTCCCCAAAAAGCGGGAATACCCTTTTTTTCTGAAAGCTCCGATCTCAGAGCCCGATCGTTGGACCGTGGCTATATCCTGCGAAAAGGGGACCGGTTCGTACCCTTTTTGGCCATCCGTCTTTTTTTCAAGCAAGACCTTAAGAGTCTCCGGCTTCTGGTTATACCAAGAACCTGTGCTTCCGTCCACCAAATGCCCGATAAGGGGAAGATTGAATATTATTAAAGCGGCATCAAGCTTGCGCTCCAGGGTACATAGACGGCTTCGATAGCCCTCTTTCTGAACGAGGAGCTTATGACCGTCCACCCCCCGGAGCATTTCAGCCCCCTTCCCCTTTTGAGCCACGCTATCAACAGGGATCCCATCATAATAGACCTCAGCATCAGGAGGGTCCGTATTCACCCCGACCGCTTGCCGCATCCCCCTGAAAACGGTCGCACAAGAACTGAGCATGAGAATGCTCAAAAGGAGAAGCATCCAACGGAACAGCTCGGGGCGCAGGGTCATGGGCGGATAAGAATTGATAGGACAAGCCTAAATGCGGGTAAGTGGAGCTGATAATATTTTCATTTCGGGCTCCGAACCTTCCTTTTTGAGTTTCCTCTCCCGATATGGTGGAATTTTCCTTGATATATCCCATCCGGACCATCTGGAGCCCACCGTTCAATACAAGCCAAGGGAACGGCTTGAATTCCAGGTCAGCATAGGGGGCAAAGAGAAAGCTGTGCCGTTCAGCTTTCATATCCCAGGGATAGGTTCTTTCAATAGGATCCTTTTCCCCCTTTTTAGCTTTGAAGGCATCCTTCAGATAAAAGAAACGAAACCCTCCTCTCAAAAACAAGTTTTTGACCAGTTCCTTGATCCGGATCCCGTATTCCATTTCCAAGCCCTGGAAGGTGAAACGTTCACCCGTACCCCATTGGATCCCTTCATTCGCATTGGCCATCCCTATATGGGGATATCCGAAGACCGCTCCCACCCCCAACTTGTGCTTCTTCTTCTCGTAAGTCCCCGATAACAGGTAAAGGCTTTTCTGCTTGAGGCTTCTACCATCCCATTCTCCGGTGGTGGTATTGCTCAATTCCACTTTTACTCCAAAACCCTGGATCTTTTTGTCCTCTTCCTCCCTTTCGCTCACCCCTTGAGCGAAAAGTTCACCTGAAAGCAATATGGCAAATGTGAAAAGAAGGGTCCTTAAGAGCATAAAAAGCATAGAGAACGAAGATAAAGTCTTTCAACTGCTGTCATGTTCCTGATCGCTCACCATAAAAATAAGCCAGCACCTTTTCTGCGGTCCGTTTTGAAACCACCGCCTCCAAAGCTTCAGGAGAGGCGTCTTTGATCCGTTTTACCGAACGGAAATTCTCGATCAGCTTTTGGGCGGTTTTTTCACCTACGCCCTCTATGTCGGTCAGCTCCGAATGGAGGGTTCGTTTCTGACGACGTTTGCGATGGTGTTTTACGCCGAAACGATGGGCCTCGTCCCTTAGCTGTTGGATCAACTTCAGGGATTCCGAGCGTTTATCGAGAAAAAGGGGAACGGGATCGCCCGGGCGGTGGATCTCTTCCAAACGTTTGGCGATCCCAATAAGCGGAAGTCGATCTTCGAGCCCCAATCGCTCCAGGCTTTTAAGTGCTGCGTGCATTTGCCCTTTGCCCCCGTCGATAACCAGGAGCTGGGGCAGTTCCTCCCCTTCGTCCAAAAGCCTGCGGTAGCGACGATGAACAGCCTCCTCCATCGATGCGAAATCGTCCGGGCCTTCCACGCTTCGGATCTTGAAGGAGCGGTATTCCTTTTTGGAGGGTTTGGCTCTGCGGAATACCACGCAGGCCGAGACCGGTTCTTCTCCCTGGATATTGGAGTTATCGAAGCATTCGATATGGTCCGGGCGCTCGGCGAGCTTCAGATCATCCTTGAGTTGATCGAGTTTCCGGTCGATCTTTTTCGAAGGGTCTTTCTTTTCGTCCTGGCGGTGTTGTTCAAGCTGGTAGTGGCGGGCATTTCGATAGGAGAGGTCGAGCAGTTTCTTCTTGTCTCCCCGCTGAGGAACTTTGAAGCGGAGCCCTTCGATCTCGGTCTCGGGTTCGAAAGGAACGATCACTTCCTTCGAAACGCTCTCGTAACGCTGTCGCATTTCTGTTAGAGCCATTTCCAGGAGCTTGGCGTCATCCTCCCCGTACTTGTTCTTTAGCTCCATCGTGTGGGACTGGATGATCGCCCCGTTGCTTACGCGGATGTAGTTGAAAAAGGCTCGCTTTTCATCCGGCACCATCGAAAGGACATCGACGTTGTGGATACGGGGGCTGACCACCGTGGAACGGGCCCGATAATTCTCAAGATCATCGATCTTTTCTTTGAGCAAAGCTGCTTTCTCGAATTCGTATTCCGAAGACGCTTGTTCCATCTCAGCCTTGAGCAGTTTGATCACCTTTTGAATGTTGCCCCGGATAATGTCCCGGACCTGGCGTACCGATGCGTTGTAATCCGCTTCGCTTTGCTTTCCAACGCAAGGGGCTTTGCATTTACCGATGTGATATTCCAGGCATTCCCGGTACTTGCCTGCCTGCACCTTCTCTTCGGAAAGGTCGTAATGGCAGGTCCTTAACGGATAGAGTTGACGGATCAGGTCCAACAAGGTTTTCATCATACGGACCGATGCGTAGGGACCGTAATATTCCGAGCCGTCCTGAACAGGGTTCCGGGTAGGGAAGACGCGGGGGAAGCGTTCGTTTTTGATGCAGATCCAAGGATAGGTCTTGTCATCCTTGAGCATCACGTTGTAGCGCGGTTGATATTTCTTGATCAAGCTGTTCTCGAGCAGAAGAGCCTCGTATTCGGTGTCGACGATGATGTAGCTGAGATCCGCGATGCGCTTCACCATCAGAGCGGTCCGGCCGCGATGATCCGCTTCCTTTTGGAAATAAGAGGAAACCCGCTTTCGAAGCGACTTTGCTTTTCCGACGTACAGGATCGTTCCTTCCCTGTCCAGGAAACGATAAACACCCGGCGCTTCGGGTAGGTCCTTGATCTTTTCCGAGAGTTCGCTCTCCATGGTATTTCGGAGCCCAAAAATGGAACGAAGGAAAGAAAGGGATGTTCACCGTTCTGTATAAAAGCCTAAGCGATCCTCATGATCATTAAGTAAAAAAGTCGAGGATATACTGAACCTGATTCCGTGTTTTTACGTAATAAAACATACCCCGATGATGAAAAGCGACCAGCTTATGAAGGACAAGAAGAAGCGTAACCCCTTTATTATCCCTTCCCTTCTTTTTTTGTTGCTCTTCGTACCCGCAATGAGCACTGCACAGAACACTTACAACTCGGTTCAGGATGGAATGTGGGGGGCTAGCTCCACTTGGGATCAGAACAATGACCCGGGATGTACCGTCAATTCGGACATCGTGATCAGCGATACCGTTACTTGTAGTTGTAACCCTTTGGATATTCAGGGAAGCGGGAGCATTACGATCAAATCCGGGGGGCATCTGGAAGTCACCTCTTCCACCGGTATTACCGGGGACGGTGATCTGACCGTGGAAAGTGGAGGCTCCCTAGAAGTTCAAGGTGATCTTGATCTTAGTGGCAATTCCAATTTCACCGTTGACGGGGAAGCAACGGTTGAAGGGGACCTTACCGCGAGCGGAAATACGACGGCTGACGGAAGCGGAACCTTGACCTTAGGGGGTACGGGTTGTTCCAATTGGTCCGGTTCGGGTACCTGTAGTCAAGGGGTTCCGTTGCCCGTGCAGCTCCTTTTCTTCGAAGCTGAAGCCGATGGGGACCGCATCGCCCTTCGATGGAGGACCGCTACGGAAAAGAACAATCGTTCCTTCCGGGTTCAGCGGTCGACCGATGGAGAGAACTTCACCACTATCGAGCAGGTGGAGGGAGCAGGAACGAGCACTACTCCAAATTCTTACAAGGCTTATGACCCGAACCCGAAGGTCGGGGTATCTTATTATCGGTTGAAACAAGTCGACTTCGATGGAGAAAGCGAAGTGAGCGAACCTGTTGCGGTCCGCCATGCAGGAGATAAGGACAGCCTCAAGGTCTACCCGAATCCGACAACCCATTCTCAAGGGTTGCGTCTCCGGTTGAACGGGTTCCAGGGAGAAGTGCTGGTCGTTTTGAGGGACGTGCATGGAAAGAAGTACCATTCCAAATTGATCCCTACAGAAAAGAACGGTTCTGTAATATCCGCGATCGACCTTAACGAGCAGATCCCTTCAGGCATATACATGGTCGTTGCTTCTTCGAACGACGCGATGTACCGAAAGAAGGTGGTGATCGAATGATGCTCCAGGTCTTTTGACAAGGATCCCTCGATCTTTCCGCTTTTTCAGTTGAATTTGAACAAATACTGATTCGGAAAGGTTGAAAGAAATAGACCATAGACCATCGATATCGGGAATGAGCGCTTATTCGATCCGGGAACTGGAACGCCTGTCAGGCATCAAAGCCCCTACTATCAGAATTTGGGAGAAACGTTACGGGGTCATCGAGCCCAAACGTACTTCCACGAACATCCGCTTTTACGAGGATGATGATCTTCGGAAACTCATCAATCTCGCTATCCTTAACAGGAAGGGCTATCGCATATCACAGCTGGCCGAATTGGAGGAGAAGGAGCTTCGAAAGATGGCCCTTAAATACTGTTTCGATAGCGAGGAAGAAGATGACCGCTGTCAGCTTCTTACCCAAGCTTTACTCCATATCGATGAATACGACTTCGAACGGGTCTTCGAGCGAATTGAAAAAGAGGTTGGGTTCGAAGAGACGATCCTTCGCTATATCTTTCCTTTCCTGAAAAAAGTCGGTGTTCTTTGGCATACGGGTGCCATCGGTCCTGCTCAGGAGCATTTTGTCTCTGAGCTCGTTCGTCGCAAACTCATGAGCGCTATTGAAGCATGTCCACTTCCTCATGAAAATGGGCCTTCCTATCTGATGTTCCTTCCTGAAGGTGAACTTCATGATATGGGGCTCCTTTTCTCATACTACCTTGCACGGAGGGAGGGCATAAGGGTCTGTTATCTTGGAGCCTCGGTCCCTCTTGATGATCTGCAAAAGATCGCACGCCAATACCATTATCCCAATATCCTCACGGCCTTTATCGATCCCATCGACCAAAAGGAATTAAAAGAGAAACTCCATTCCTACCTTTCCTTATTTCCAAATTCCCGCCTCTTCATGACCGGTCCCCAGCTGAACGGAAGGCTACCTGTCGAAACTGACAGGCTTCATGTCATCGAGTCACTAGATGCTTTTCGCGATCAGCTCAGGCAGGAAGGGCAAGCGCTCCCTGCAACACCCTGAAGGCTCCCTTTAAGGCGCTTTTTTCCAAAGTTTTACGGGTTTTAGAGAACTTTAACGATCTATCCGAACGAGGTCGGAAGTTGATCCGTTATATTAGGGGTGGATCATCAGCGGATCGGCACGTGCTTTGCTTCGCTTTGATTGCCCACTATAAGTGAAATGAAGCTTTCGAAAAGAATAGAACATCGTTCCGAACGTTCCACCAGAAGAAATGGACGAGAAATTTGTTCAAAGTTTTCGTATATTTGTTGAACAGGTAGCAAAAGCCCCATTACAGCTATGACACAAGTAGAATTCAGCCAAAGGGTAGCAGGGCTTCAGGACACGCTGAAGTACTTCGCCCGCAAGTTCACCAAGAACGAAGAGGACGCGAACGATCTCCTTCAGGAGACCTTCTATAAAGCGATCAAGTACAAGGATAAGTTCGCTGAACGGACCAATTTGAAGGCTTGGCTCTATACGATCATGCGGAACACCTTCATCAACAATTATCGTAAGGCGATGAGGGCCAACACCATCATCGACGACACGAAAGAGCTCTATTTCCTGAACATTCCGCAGGATTCCGGGTTTGCCAAGCCTGACTCCAATTACAATTACAAGGAGATCATGGGCAAGATCGATGAGCTCGATAAGGCTTATCGAGTGCCCTTCCGGATGCACTATGAAGGGTACAAGTACAAGGAGATCGCTCAGGAACTCGGGCTTCCTATCGGCACGGTCAAAAGCAGGATCTTCCTGGCGCGTAAGAAGCTGATGGAAACCCTTCAGGAGAACGTGTGAAAGGAGATCTCACCTCCTCTGCGGACGATGAAGCTGCCCTCATCGTGATCGGAGGAGGTTTTGCGGGCCTTTCAGCTGCATCTCATTTAGCTGCTAAAGGCCATCACGTCCGCCTCTTCGAAAAGAACGAAAGCCTCGGTGGAAGAGCAAGAAGCTTTTCCGATCGAGGTTTTTTTTTCGATATGGGGCCGAGTTGGTACTGGATGCCGGACGTGTTCGAAGAGCATTTCCGGAAACTAGGGTCCAGCGTAAAAGCGAACTATACCCTCCAACGGCTCGACCCCTCTTACCGGGTGTTCTTCCAGGAAGGAAGCTTCGACCTACCCGCCGGTAAAGAAAGGGTCGCGGAGCTTTTCGAAGGGATCGAGAAGGGTAGTGGAGGGCAACTCCTCCGCTTTTTGAAAGAGGCTGAAAAGAAATACCGGATCGGGATGGGGGATCTGGTGAGAAAACCTTCGCTCAGCCTTTTGGAGTTTCTCGATCCCCGCGTTATCAAGGGGCTTTTTTCGATGGATCTCTTCACTTCCCTTTCATCTCACATCCGGAAACGCTTTCAGGATCCCCGCATCCGAAGGATCCTCGAATTCCCTATCCTCTTTCTGGGCTCGGAACCTGAGCGCATCCCCGCCCTTTATAGCTTGATGAACCATGCCGATATCAGCCTGGGGACCTGGTATCCGAAGGGGGGGATGAAAGAGGTCGTAAAAGGAATGGAAAAGCGTGCTCGGGAACTCGGAGTGGAGCTCCGTTGTTCGGAACCTGTGAGACGGATCCGCCCTCGGGATGGGAAAGGGCCGCTCGTGGAAACCGAACATAACAGCTATCCTTCCAGGGCTACCGTTGCCAGCAATGATGGTGAGCATGTGGACCGCGAACTGCTCGGCCCCGAGCTTGCACGCTACTCCGAAAGCTATTGGAGCCAGCGAACGATGGCCCCTTCCGTACAACTTTTCTTTTTAGGGATCGATGGGGAACTCGACATGCTCGAACATCACAACCTCTTTTTCGATCGTCCTTTTGAAGCTCATATTCGCTCTATAAGAGAAGAAAAGGCTTGGCCTGAAGATCCGCTCTTCTACGTTTGTGCTCCATCGCGGTCGGATCCCAGCGTAGCTCCTGAGGGAAAGGAGAACCTTTTCGTTCTGGTCCCTCTTGCTCCGGGCCTCCATAATTCTGAAGAAGAAAGCGAACGGATCTACCGGCGGGTGATGGAGCGGCTCGAAACACGGACGGGGATAGCTCTGAAAGAGCGGGTTATCATACGTCACGACTACGGTCCTGACGACCTGAGGAGGGATCATAACGCCTTCCAGGGGAACGCGTATGGATTAGCGAATACGCTCCGCCAGACGGCCCTCCTCAAACCTTCAATGAAGAGCAGAAAGGTCGAGGGGCTCTATTTTGCCGGGCAAACGACCGTGCCCGGCCCGGGTGTCCCCCCTTCGCTGATCTCTGGAGAGATCGTTGCTGATCTCATCGATCGGGAACGAGGCCGTCCTTTCTGATCATTTCGCCTTCTCCATGAACTTTTTGCTCTTTTTCGGAAAGACATCCCGGAAGAGTTTTCCGAAGAAGAAGTTGAAACCGAATGCATAGGTCGGTGAGCTGAAGCGGTATGGGTCCTGGTCGAAGCGGTCGGGGATGAGGCTGCGGTCCAGGACGATGATCCGGTATCCCAATCCCCCGCTAAGTGCGAAATAGCGCCAGAATTTGAACTGGACCGTCATCATCGGTTCGTAATTAAAGATCCTTCGGTGCCGTTCTTTCTGCTCTTGCTGTTCAGGATCGTAATAGGCGAAGGAAGCTCCTCCCAAACCAACCCGTACGGGCATGGAAAGCCTCCAATGCGGGCTTTCGTAGAAGGTGTACTCGAAGAAGGGCGAAAGGAACCAAAAGCTTAGCTTTCCGGTTATGGTAGTGTCACCAAAACCTAGATCCTTTTGATGCGCTGGGGTATTGGTCAACCAATTGATCCCCCCTCCGTAACTGACCCGATCGCCGTGCTCCACGCCGAACTTCAGGCCGAAGATCTTGCCGTGTCGGGTCGATATGAAAGAATGACGCGTGTCGAACTCGATCAAAAAACTCGGGTCCTTCTGCATGTAGTAACGAATGCTGTCCACGGCCTGTGCGTTTCCTGACCTTAAGGAGATCAGGAAGAAAAGCGAGCAGAGAACGGAAAAGCACTTACTCTTTTTCATTTAAGGGGGCATGCTATAAAAAAAGGGGAAAGATCTTCGCTTTCCCCTTTTTAACGAAAGCAAAACCGGTTCCTTTATCCGCACTTGGTGTGACCGCAACTCTTGCACTTGAGACAGCCTTCTTCATAGACCAGCCCATCAGGATCTTCGCAATCCGGACACTTATGGTCAGCCGGTGCGGTCCCGTCCGGGATGTATTTGCCGAGGGCTCTGGCCACACCGTTCTTCCAGGTGTTGATGGTATCGGTGTGGAGGTTGAGGTTGGTCACAAGGTCCACCACGTGGGGCAGGGGCATGCCGTGGCGGAGGACGCCGGATATCAGCTTGGCGTAATTCCAGAATTCCTTGTTAAAGGACCGGGATAGGCCTTCGATCGTGATGCGATAGCCTTCTTTATCGAGGAACTGGAAATCGTATCGCTTGGAACCGTCGTCGTTCTCGTTCTTGATCACCCAACCATGACTCACGTAATCGGGAAGGCTAAAGGCGTCTTCGATCTTACCGGTGAAGATCTCGTAGGGACGCCCTTCGAGGATGCCGACAACGGCGATCCACTTCTCGCTGTCGTTCTGGAAGCGGACCACATCAGCTTCCAATCGTTTGGGGCGTTTGGGAGCATCGTGCTCCTGGAGGCTTCCCTCATCCTGATCCTCCTCCTTTGACACGAGCACACCGCTCCGGGCGCCGTCGCGGTAAACGGTTATTCCTTTGAGCCTGCGCTTCCAGGCCTCCAGGTAGATATCTCCGACTTTTTCCACCGGCACATCAGAGGGGAGGTTAATGGTAGAACTGATGGAGTGCGTTACGTATTTCTGCACGATCCCCTGGATACGGACCCGTTCCAACCAATCGATCTCCGGCGCTGTCGATCCGTTGTAGGGGCTCTTGTTGATATCCTGCTCCCCGGTCACGTCCATCCACTGTTTTACGCGCGGATGATAGACGGTGAACTCCTGCCAGGAATCACCCACGTCGTCTTTGAAATCCACCCGTGCGTTCTCGTCGTCCGGGTTGACCTTTCGACGACGCATGTAGGAGAGCATGAAGACCGGCTCGATACCAGAAGAGACCTGAGCTAGCATGCTCAGGCTTCCGGTCGGAGCTACCGTGCTGATCGAAATGTTCCGACGTCCGTTCTGCATCATCCGATCGTGCACGTGGGGAAGTTCCTCCTGCAGCATGGAAGTGAAATAGGATCTCTTCTCGATCTCCGGGTCGAAAACCTCGAACTTGCCCCGCTCGAGGGCCATATCGATCGAACTATCGAATTCGGCCTCGCATTTCCGTTTCATAATGGATTCCATCGTGCTCATGGCATCCTCCGAATCGAAACGCTGCCCGAGAGCTGCGATGCAATCGCCCATTCCCGTGAACCCGAGCCCTGTCCGACGTCCTTTGCGGCCCATTTCGTAAAGGGTGTCCCAGGTTTCCCGTTCTACGCGTTTGATGTGTTCAGGCTCAGGGTCCGCATCGATCTTCTGGCGGATCTCGTCGATGGCCTCGAGTTCCAGATCAACGAGGTCGTCCATCAATCGTTGGGACTCGTAGCTTACTTCGTAGAACTTCTCCATGTTGAAGTAAGCATTCTCCGTATAGGGATGCTCTACAAAGTTGAACAGGTTGATCGCCATCAGCCGGCAACTGTCCCCACCCTGCATCGCGATCTCGGAGCAAGGGTTCGTAGAGGTGTTCTCGAATCCGGGATAGAAGGATGAAGTGGAATGATCGTGCTGGCGGTCCCAGAAGATCAGCCCGGGTTCGGCGGTGTTGTGGGCACACTTGATGATGGTCTCCCAAAGATCGCGTGCACGGACCCTCTTCGTGATCTCAGGCTCTTCAGCATCGATAGGCCAGCGATGCACGAACTCCTTATCCGCTTTCACGGCTTCCATGAATTCATCCGATAGGCGGAGGGACACATTCGCGCCGGTCACGTTCTGAAGATCCTGCTTGACGGTAACGAAGTCCTCAGCATCCGGATGGGTCACATCCATGGTGATCATGAGGGCTCCACGGCGGCCGTTCTGAGCAACTTCCCGCGTGGTATTGGAAAAGCGTTCCATAAAGGAGACAGCCCCAGTGGTCGTCCCGGCCGAATTATCCACGCTCTGCCCGGAGGGACGAAGGGTGGAAATATCGATACCGACCCCGCAACGCCGCTTGAAGAGTTGCGCCAACTGTTGATCGGTGTAGAAAATGCCCCCGTAGCTATCGTGGATCTTCGGAAGGACCACGCAATTGGAGAGGGAGGATAGCAGCTCGTCGTTCCCTAATGCCGCCATGACGCTCCCTTGAGGTATCACATAACGGAAGTCCTTGAAGTATTCGAAGATCTTGTCTTCGTCCAGTTCAGTTCTTTGTTTCCCGTATTCCGAAAGGGAAGCGAAATTCCCGTTCAGCTTGGAGTTCTCCTTGTATTTGCGTTCGATCCGAGCGAACTCCTTGGCCATCCGAAGGTGCATCTCCTCAGGTGTCCGCTCTGCCAGCTCCCCTTGCCTGTTGCGCTTGGCGTATTTGTTGATCCAGGTGGTGGCTGCTAGTTCATCCCCATCGAAGTATTCCATACAGGCCTCGAGGACCTCCTGATAACTGTAAGTTCTTTCAGCTTGCTTCTCATTTTTAGCAGGAGCCGGATTCTTCGTCAACATGCGTTTTCGTTTTTTAGGTGTCCGTCAATGATCTGTGAGAACGACCGAGGTGGGGGCATCGATCGGACCTTAAAGGTAGCCCAAGGAGCTATGAGTTCTCGGGCCACGTTTTTCACATTGGAAAAGAGTTTTCCACTTGCTCCTTTTGTTTATTGATTTTCAGTAAAAAACGATATAATCCATGGATCCTTGTTCCAAAGATCCCTGTAACCCCCTTGTCGATCGCGGAATTTGAGCTTCCTCCCCTGAACATGGTATTTTGCTTACTGTTCGAGAACTACTGATCCGTACTGCCGTAATTTGGTCCTTCAAGCCTAAAGCAGCTATATGAGGCGTCTTGCCGGCATTTTCTCATTCTCTGTCCTCCTGCTCATCATGACCCCGCTTTCCCTTTTCGGAGCGAATGAGAAAGGTCTGGAACGAGAGGTGCGGACCCTCGTCAATCTTCTCGATTACATCGGACAGGATTATGCCCATGCCGTCAAGAAGGGGAAAGTGATCGATGAATTCGAATACGAGGAAATGGAGGAGTTCGCTGAGCGCGTCCGCGAGCGTTCCTCGAGCATCGATTCGGCTCTTTTGGACCGGGACGGTCCCCCTCTTGCTTTTAGCACCCAACTGGATTCCCTGGATAGCCTGATCGCGCGGAAGAGTCCCCATAAAAAGGTGTACGCGCTCACCACATCCCTCAAGAAACAGGTGCTTGAAAGAGGGCTGATGAAAGTCGCCCCCAAAGAGCTGCCGGACCTTTCCGAAGGGAAGCGCATCTACGGAAAGAAATGCTCTCGCTGTCATGGCCAAAAAGGAGGTGGGAACGGGCCTGATGCGAAGGGGATGAAACCTTCCCCCACCGATCTGAGGGATCCTGCTTACATGAAGAAGGTCGCGCCGCTCAAGATCTTTAACACGGCACGTCTCGGGATCGAGGGAACTCAAATGCGGGCTTTCGATGAGCTCTCCGATCAGGAGCTCTGGGAGGTGGCCTTTTACATCAGCTCGTTTCGCTATCAGGATCATGACAGGGACAGTGCTATGAAAGTCTTCGAAGGGCTTGCGGATCCGCCTTCCCTGAAAGAGCTTGCTCTTTCGACCGATGAGGACCTCCTTAAGGAAAAGCCTTCGAATGGGGTGGATAGTACGGATTACCTGGCGGCTTTAAGGTTGCATCAGGAGAGCTCCTCCGAAGATGCCGGTCAAGCAGCTCTCGATACAGCTCGCGTCCGTTTGGAACGAGCGTTGAAAGCTTATGAGAATGGGCATCGAGGGAAAGCTAAGGAACTGGCTGTTTCGGCTTATCTGGACGGCATCGAACCGATCGAGAAACGGCTTTCCACCAAGTCCTCGGCTTTAGTGGATTCTTTGGAGGCCGCAATGTTCAACGTTCGGGAAGGGATCAAGAACGGGAGGTCACTCGAGGAGTTGAGATCACGTGCTAACAATGTGGAAGCTTCCCTCGAAAGAGCCTCCATAGTGCTTGGGGGAAAAGGCACAGGTTATTGGCCCATCTTTCTCATCACGGTGTCGATCATCCTGCGGGAAGGCCTTGAGGCGTTTTTGATCATCGTGGCCATCCTTAGTGTGCTGCGATCGGTGAACGTGCCCAAGGCCGTTCGCTGGGTCCACGGGGGATGGATCATGGCCTTGGCGATCGGGTTCATTTCGTGGTTCTTTGCGGATCTCCTGCTGGATCAGCTAGGAATGAAGCGGATCGAGATCATGGAAGGTATCGGTGCTTTGACGGCGGTCCTCATCCTTCTCTTTGTTGGGTATTGGCTTCACAGCAGATCCGAGATCACGAAGTGGAAGGACTTTGTCGAGAACAAAGTCCAACGACTGACCAATGAGGGCAACATGTTCGGGTTGGCCCTATTAGCTTTCATCGTCGTTTTCCGAGAGGCTTTCGAATCGGTGATCTTTCTTTCTGCGATCCGGATCGGTGCAAGCGAGGGTGCCTCGAGTGCTATCCCGGTCGCTTCGATCCTTACCCTTATCGGCGTATTGATCCTGGCCTATATTGCTCTTCGTTTCTCCCAACGCCTTCCGATCCGGAACCTTTTCCGGATATCATCGGTCATGTTGGGTGTTCTGGCCGTTATCCTAATGGGAAAGGGTGTGCATGCTTTTCAGGAAAGCGGTCACTTGACCATGACCAGCATTCCCTTTGATCTCAATTTCAGTTTTTTGGGGCTTTATCCCACCTATGAATCCCTCTTTGCTCAACTCCTTGCCATCGGCCTTTGTGTGCTGCTTTGGGTTCAGGGGAACAAGCCCTTGCAAAAAGCTGCTGCTCGATAGTTCGCAGGGTGTTCTGCTTTTGTATAAATTGGTCCCCGCAAAATGATCCGAGCCATGCGTAGACCAAGCACTCTTCTCTACCTGATCCCTTTCCTTTTATTCGCCTGTTCCAAGGCACCCCAGCACACGAACACGATCCCGAAAAAGGCGGATTGGGTTGCGGCCTATGATGTTCAGGCCATCGCCGAAAAGGCCGATCTCAAGAGTTCATCCGAGTACAAGTCCCTCGATATGATCAAGAAGGAGATGAAGAACGTTTCGCCGGAGATGCAGAAGATGCTCCAGGCGTTCCTCAAGGATCCGTTGAGTTTGGGCATCGATCTTTCACGCGAGGTCTACTCGTTCCATTATGTAAAAGGAAAAGAAAAACAAGGAAAGGTCGGGGTGGTCGCTGCGATGTCCGATCGCGGCAAGTTCCGTAGCAATGTTGACAAGCTGCTCAAAGCAACAGGAGCTCCGGACAAGATGAAGGTTAAAAAAGAGGGGGGGCGTTCTTATCTGTCGGCCCAGCGGACCTTTTTGGTGTGGGACGGTTCGCGCATCCTTTTCTTAACCTCTATGGATCACGGGACGGAATCAAAGGCTGTTAAGGAAGAGGCCACTCGCCTTATGGGCCTGAAGGGTAAAAGCTCGTTGGTCAACAGTAATAAGGACTTTCAGAACTTCATGGATGGAAGAAAGGATATCAGTAACTGGATCTCTTTTAAGAACATGCCCTCGGAAGTGAAGGAGGAGTTCGAAGAGGCCCCTGGAAAGACCGAAAAAGGCCTGAAGAAAACCACGATGCACTCCTATTTGGCTTTTGAACCGAACTCCATCGAACTCACTCACTACACCAATAACGAAGATTGGTCCGATGAGAAGATCAAAAAGCTGATCAAAGGCGGCCTCGATAAGGAATTGATGAGCTATCTCCCTAAGAAGGCCTATATGGGATTTTCAATGGCCTTTCACCCTGATGCCGTTTACGGGATAGCTAAGGAAAAAGGAGGTGAAGGGATCATGGAAGCGGAGAAAGAGATGAAGCAGGAGCAGGGGATCGAGCTGAAGAAGGTGATGGGCTCTTTGAGCGGTGATATGGTGGCCACAGTGAACGGATTCGGTACGTATGAGCGAACTTATATGGATCTTGTGCGCAAGGAGGAAAGCGAGAAGGGTAAAGGAAATAGGATGGGATTTAGCGGAATGAAGCGAGTTGAGAAGACCGAATCTCAGCTGTACCCGAAATTCTCATTCTTGGTCAAGACCCGGACGCCTTATATCAAGGAACAGATCGAAAAGAAGCTTCTGAAGCACGATAGCGTCAAGGCGGTGGGCGATCATTACCGGCTCGATATGACCGATTTCCCGATCTTCCTCGGATGGAAGGAGAACAAGATCATGGTCGGAAGCCATGAAAAAGCTGTGAAGAAGCTTTATAGCGGCGGTTTTTCTCCCAGCCTTACCGACGATGAAATGGGAAGCCTTTTCGCCAGCAGTTCCGGCAGCGCTTCCATGCTCCTCGATCTTCAGGAATATCCCCAAAAAGTTCGTGATTTCCTCACAGAGGGAAGAATGGCACCCAGCGAGAAGGTGTTGACCAACGCTACGAGCATCCTGAAGCGCATCGATGCGAAGAATTTCGAGGGGAACGGGCTAAAGGTCACCCTTATGCTTAAAGAAGGTGACGGGAACAGCCTTGGCCGCATTCTCAAGAAGCTCGATGATAATTCCGGCACCTTAATGCGAGCTCTTTGATCCTGCAAGGATGAGCTTACGGACCGAGCAGCTCTGTCCGTATCCGCTGAAGGACCGGGACCTGAGTGCCTCAGGGATATGGGAGAAGGACCTCGAGATCCGGGACGGTGAGCGGGTCTTGGTAAGGGCCTCTTCCGGATCCGGAAAGACCACGTTCCTGGGTATTCTTTACGGTATCCGAAAGGATCATCGGGGGACCGTAAGATGGGACGGCAAGACCATCCATTCCTTATCGAGGCGTGAGCTAAGTCGTTTAAGAAGGGAAGAGATGGGTATGGTCTTTCAGGACCTGAAGCTCTTCGAAGAACTGAGCGTCCGGGAGAACATCATGCTCAAGGACCGATTGACGGAGCATTTTGGAGAAGAGCGCGTTCTTAACATGACCGAACGGCTCTGCATCGAGGACCAATGGGAGAAGCCTGTCTATAAGCTTTCCACCGGGCAAAAACAAAGGGTCGCCATCATTCGGGCCCTTTGTCAACCGTTGCGATTCCTTTTGCTGGATGAACCCTTCAGCCATCTCGACCCCGAAAATGTGGGGAAAGCCACTGAACTCATCGAGGAGGTCGTAAAGGCGGAAGGGGCAGGACTTCTTCTGGCATCGCTCGAGGATCCATACGGGCTTCATTACGACAGGACCTTCGACCTATGAAACGACTCATCCTTCGAGGCATCGACCGGTCCCAGATCATCGGAGCCCTTGTGGGATGCCTGTTGGGTTTTTCGGTCCTCTTGACCGGACTTCAGCTCTATTTCGATCTTCAGCCGGTCGTAGGCGGGAATAGTGGGATATGGGATCCGAGCTACTACATCCTGAACAAAAAAGTCTCCATGCTGGAGAATGTCGGGGTCGGCTCTTCCAGCTTCGACAGCTCCGAGATCCGTAAGATCCGTAAGAAGCCCTTCGTCGAGGATCTTGCTCCCTTTCGGACCGGAAACTTCAGGATCAGTGCATCGACCGGGAAAAAAGAGAAGATGCCGGGCTTCCGGACGAAGCTTTTCTTCGAGGCCATTCCTGATCGTTTTATGGATATCGAAACGGGTGAATGGCATTGGCACAAGGAGTCCGAATTCCTTCCGATCGTCGTCCCTTCCCACTACATAGCTCTTTACAATTTTGGGTTCGCAAGAAGCCAGGGGCTCCCTAAGATCTCGAAGAACGCCGTCAGTCAGGTGAGCTTTAAGATCAGTATCTCGGGGAATAGTGGGTCCAAGGAGTTCGAAAGCCGTATCGTGGCCTTTTCGGACCGTATCAACTCGATCCTGGTTCCCTGGTCCTTTATGGAATGGGCCAATGAACGTTTCGGGGAAGGTGAAAAAAAGGATCCCTCCCGTCTCATCGTAGCTGCAGCGGACCCTTCTGCTTCAGAACTTTTCGCTTTTGCGGAGAAGGCGGATTACGAGATCCAGGGAGGAAGCAGGAAGACGGGGAAGCTGGCCTCCCTTTTGGATATTGGGATCGGGATCGTGGGTGGTACTGCCGGGATCATCATTCTTCTGGCCGCGTGGCTTTTGATCATTAGTTTCCGGCTTTTGATCATCAAGAACCAGCGAACGATCCAAAAACTCTACTTGCTCGGTTACGACCTTCACCGGATCGGAAGGGTTTATATTGTCCTCATGGGGACTTTTAGTGCCTCGGTGATGGTAGGAGCTGTTCTTGCGGCGCTATTCCTTCGTGGGATCTATGTTGACCTGTTCGAATCGGCTGGCTTTGATATGGCCACTTGGCCTTCGGCGTGGACCCTTATGATAGCTCTTTTGGTGATTATTGTTATCAATGGGGCGAACAAGCTTCTTCTCGACCAACAGCTACGTACGGCTGTGGATCACCCCTCCTAGATCACAGGATCATCCGCACGGATCCTTTTTTTGAGCTTCTCCAAAAGAGGACGGTAGAAAGTTTGAACTTTTTAGCGCCTCCAAAGGGACCCGATGCTTAAAGATCCCGTCTCTACATTTAGAAGGCAGAAAAAAGGTGAAGGTCACCAACGGGAGCTTCCTGTCCGACCAGAAAGACCCCGAAGATCCAGGAGAACCCCCGTGGGACCTTCACTTTTTCTTCACCTTTTGACCCTTCCTTTTGGATCTAAAACCTTAACGAAGGAGCTTCTTCCCCCATTGTTCGTAAAGATCCAAACTCCTATCTCTTTCTTTATAGAGAATTCGTTCTCAATATCTTGTCCGAATTTCGGCAACTTTTTGATATTTATCGACCCGGGCAAAAGCTTCAAGCCTTAGTTGCTGCTTTGGTCAAGCTTGATCCCTCATTTTTTTATTCGAGATCCTATGCTTTTCATTCAGGGGATCTTCTTTCCAAGACAAGGAGAAGGAAGTTGCTTGGAGTGGAAGTTAGAAAAGAAGGGAGGAGGGCCCGAAGGCCACTCCTCCACTTCCCACGCACGGATCACTCACTCCCCTTTCGGGGTTTGAGCTTCTTGATGCCTCTTTCCCGGAAAAGATCCCGGAAAGAGGGCTTCATGCTCTTGTCGGTCAACGGACCAAAGTCCGTCCTCCTCTGACCGATCAAAACCGCTTTTTCATGAGCGTTCGACCCCGTAGGGTCGAGTACTTCAGCTCGCTATTCGCCTTCTCCATATGATCCTCAGGTTTTTCGTTCACCCCTACTCGATCTTTCGGGTTTTCAGGTTCCCCCGGCAGATGAACATCGATCATTCGTTCATCGCATTTCAAAGAAAAGAAGCTGAATTACCTTAGCATTGGACGGGATCAAAAATTTCCTGATCGTCCGTAAATTTCCTATGCAGATTGCTTCTTTTCCTCATTCAGGTGAGATCGGTCTTCAAAATCGATGCGTAACTCGAACGGACGGTAATAGAAAAAGGTCTTTCGTTTCCGGTCATATCGGATTGGAGCTCCCAGAGTCCGCATTTCATCGATGTTCTCGTATAGCATGCTTCTCGAAAGACCGATCCTCCGTGCGAATTCCTGAGGGGAACCTGTGGATTCCTTTTTGATAAGGTAATCCATGTAGCGCAATCGGTCGACGATCTTGATGATGCCCATGATCCTTTCTTTTTCAGGTGATTTTGATGATGATTCTAGTGGCAAAAATAGGAGTTCGTTCCGAAGGAACAACAAAAAACGAATAAAAATCTCGTTTTTCCGATCATGTTGGATTTTCCAGGGCCTTTTGGTCCCCTGCTTTGTTCCTTGCAGTTTTTGCTTCAGCAGTTATCTTTATCCCTTAATAATAAAATGTGTCATATGATCCGATCCTTGTATCGTTTTGCTGCCTGTCTTATCCTTATCACTGCCTTTGGATGCTCCGGGGGCAATGCGTATAAAGAGCACATCGAGGACTTTCCCAACAAGGTTTGGAAGAAAGGAAGGAGCCTTACCTTCACTCCTGAGATCAAGGACAGTTCGGTCTCTTATAAAATGCTCCTCGACTTCCGGCACGTTCATAAGGGGTTCCCGGCTTCCCATCTTAAGCTAAGGACGAAGATCAAGAGCCCTTCAGGTAGCACCAGGGAGAAGGATCACTCCATCCTTATCAAAGAGAAAAAGAACGGCAATGTCCGGCTAGAAAGCGATTGCTCCGGAGATATCTGTGATCGAAAGGCTACGCTCGTCGAGGAGCTTCATTTCAAGGAAAAAGGGAAATACAAGATCGAAGTCCAGCATCGAATGCCGATGAAGGAATTGCCTAATGTGATGGGCGTCGGTCTTCTCCTTAAGAAGAACATGAGCGGGGAAGATGTGGCCGTCCAAAAGGACGCTGTTCAGGGCCGCTGAATTCCGGGGGATCTTTATTGAAAAGGCGGATTAATCGCCTTCTTCGAGCGCATCGGCACCGCTCACGATCTCGAGGATCTCGTTCGTGATCGTTGCCTGTCTTACCTTGTTATAGGTTAGCCGGAGTTCTTGAAGGATCTCTGTGGCATTGTCCGTGGCTTGATGCATGGCCGTCATTCTAGCTCCATGCTCTCCGGCATGCGAATCCAAGAGCGCTTTGTAGAACTGGGTCTTGAGCGAACGCGGGATCAGATCCTCCACGATCTCTTCCTTGCTCGGTTCGAAGATGTGGTCCGTACTCCTTGAGGTTTCGTCTTCCCTTTGACCGGAGGGATCGATCGGAAGGAAGTCCTCCACCGTTACGAATTGTTGGGCCGGGTTCTTGAATCGATTGTAGATCAATTGCACCCGGTCCACACGCTCAGCCGCAAATGCTTCCATGATCCGTTCGGCCACCGGGGCTACTTGCTCAAAGCTCAGGTCGTTGTACAGGTCTTCCAGATCGTCATAATACCCTTCTTTGGCCCCGACGAGCATCGGATCCTTCCGGTACTCGTCTTTGACCTTTTTGCCGATCGGAAGGAGTTGGACCTCATGAGAGCGATGTTCCCCATCGATCAAGCTTTGGGTCTGCTTGATGACGTTGTTGTTAAAAGCACCGCAAAGCCCGCGGTTTGAGGTGATCGGTACGAGGAGTACTTTATTGATCTCGCGCTGTTGGGCATAAACGTTCTCGGAAGTATCCAGGCTAGCGCTCAAGCTTTGGAGGATCTCCTGAAGCTTTTCGGCATAGGGGCGCATGGTCGTGATCGCCTCCTGTGCTTTGCGCAACTTGGCCGCTGCGACCATTTTCATGGCCGATGTGATCTGCTTGGTCGAATTGACCGAAGAGATGCGGTTCCGGACTTCCTTTAGGTTCGCCATGACCTCCCTTTTCTCTTAGGCTTCTTCTTTGTAGTTGGCCGCCAAGTCCTTTGCGACTTCTTCCACCTTTTGGAGGGCTTCATCCGAAAGTTTTCCGGCCTTGAACTCCTCGAGCACGTCCGAATGCTGACTCTTCATCAGGTTGAGGAACTCCTGTTCAAAATCGCGGACCTTTTCGACCGGGATCTCTGTAAGGAGCCCTTTGGTCCCGCAATAGATGATCGCTACTTGTTCTTCGACGGGCATGGGATCGTTCTGCCCTTGCTTCAAGAGTTCCACGTTCCGTTCACCTTTGTTAAGGATCGCTTTTGTGGCAGGATCGAGGTCGGAACCGAACTTGGCGAACGCTTCCAGTTCGCGATACTGAGCTTGGTCGAGTTTGAGGGTCCCGGCGACCTTCTTCATGCTCTTGATCTGAGCAGAACCTCCGACCCGGGAGACCGAGATCCCCACATTAATGGCCGGCCGGACACCGGAGTTGAATAGGTCCGTTTCCAGGAAGATCTGCCCGTCCGTGATCGAGATCACGTTCGTCGGAATATAGGCGGAAACGTCCCCTGCTTGTGTTTCGATCAGTGGCAAGGCTGTCATGGAACCTCCTCCTTTGGCCTTGTCCTGAATGCCCGATGGGAGGTCGTTCATCTGCTGCACGAGTTCATCAGAGCTGATCAGTTTGGATGCTCGCTCCAAGAGCCTGGAGTGCAGATAGAAAACGTCCCCCGGATAAGCTTCACGTCCCGGAGGGCGACGTAGAAGAAGGGAAACTTCACGGTAAGCGACCGCCTGCTTGGAAAGGTCGTCGAAGATCACGAGAGCCGAGCGTCCTGTATCCCGGAAATACTCACCGATAGCAGCCCCTGCGAAGGGTGCGTAGAATTGCATCGGTGCGGGATCGGAAGCGTTGGCCGCAACGATGGTGGTGTAATCCATCGCTCCGTTCTCCTCGAGGGTTTTCGCAACACCTGCTACGGTGGAAGCCTTTTGGCCGACCGCTACGTAGATACAATAAACCGGCTTCCCGGCTTCGTAGAATTCTTTTTGGTTGATGATCGTGTCGATCGCCACGGTGGTCTTGCCGGTCTGGCGGTCTCCGATGATAAGCTCCCGCTGACCTCGGCCGATCGGGATCATGGAATCGATAGGCTTGATGCCTGTTTGAAGCGGTTCCTCGACGGGCTCCCGGTAGATGACCCCTGGTGCTTTCCGCTCGATGGGCATTTCCACGGTCTCTCCTTCGATCGAGCCCTTTCCATCGATCGGCTCGCCGATCGTGTTCACGATACGGCCGAGCATGCCTTCACCCGTGTTGATGGTCGCGACCCTTCCGAGTCGTTTGGCCGTGAAGCCTTCTTTGATCTCCTTGGTAGAACCGAGGATCACAGCTCCGACGTTGTCCTCTTCGAGGTTCAGGGCGATCCCTTTGATGCCGTTATCGAATTCGATCAGTTCGCCGGAGGAAACACCGGAGAGCCCGTAAAGGCGAGCGATCCCGTCGCCGACCTGGAGGACCGTTCCGACTTCTTCCAGTTCCGCTTCGGAACGGAAACCCGAAAGTTCTTCCTTCAGGATATCGGAGACTTCCGCAGCTTTAACTTCAGCCATAGTTCACCGCTTTTGGTAGAGAATTCTTCATCAAGCTCGATAAGCGCTTCGGAGCTTGCGCAATTGTTTTAATACGGAACCGTCGTACTGACGGTCTCCGACTTTCAGGAGGATCCCTCCGATCAATTCGGGATCCACGCGTTCGATGAGGTCCACCTCTTGTCCTTCTTCGCTACGCACCTTATCGATCACCGCCTGGCGTAGCTCTTCGTCGAGAGGTACGGCCGTTCGAACTTCTGCGGTCACGATGTTCTTGTGCTCCTTGTAGAGGTTAACAAAGCGTTCGGCAATACCCCTCAGATACATCTCCCGGTCCTTTCGACAAACGTGGCGGATCATTTCCATGGTGGATCCGCTCAGGCGCTCTCCCCAGAATTTGTTAAGGACGTTGAGCTTTTTTTCCGTGCGGATAACAGGACTGTTGAGCAGAACCCGAAGGTCCCTGTTCTCTTTCACCTCCTTGGCCACGCCTTTCATTTCCTCGTGCACTTCTTCCAAAGTCCCCTCGTCGATGGACCATTGGAGAAATGCCTTAGCGTAACGCGCTGCGATCTTGGTGGCTTTCATCTTATCCAGTGATCAGGAGTTCATTTCCACATCCTGCACGAGCTGTTCGGCCAATTTCTTCTGGTCTTCGTTTTCCGATAGCTTTTCCCGGACCAAACGTTCAGCGATATCGATGGAGAAGTTGGCCACCTCTTTCTTTAGCTCCTCTTTAGCCGTCTTTTTCTCCTGCTCGACCTCTTGCCTGGCTTGTTTCACGATCTGATCGGCCTCTTTCCGAGCCTCTTCCTTGGCATCTGCTATCATCTTATCACGGGTCTCATTGGCTTCCTTCAGGATCTTATCCCGTTCCTCGCGGGCCTCTTTCATGAGGGATTCGTTCTTGGCCTGCATCTCCTCCATTTCCTTCTTCGCTTTCTCCGCGGCGTCGAGCGATTCCTGGATGTTCCGTTCCCGTTCCTGGATGGAGTTGAGGATCGGCTTCCAGGCGAATTTGGCGAGGATGCCAAGGACGATCAGAAAGGCGATCGTGGTCCAAAGAAAGGTTCCGAGTCCTGGATCGAGCATTGCTTTTTGCTTTTAGCTTCTTATCGAACTTTTGTTGAAAAAGGAGGGGTCCCGACCAACCGTCGGGCCCCGCTCCCTGTAGGGTATCTACCTGGCTCAGGCTAGGACCACGAGCAGGCAGACGATAACTCCGAACAGCGCTACCCCTTCCACGAGGGCGGCCGCAACGATCATGTTCGCGCGGATGTCCCCGGTGGATTCGGGTTGGCGGGCCATGGACTCGAGGGCGGATCCTCCGATCCGTCCGATGCCCACGCCTGCACCGAGCGCTGCAACTCCAGCACCGATGCCGGCTCCCATGACACCGATGTTCTCGAGAAGAACTGCTAACAATTCCATTGTGCAGCGTTTAAAGGTTCAACAAAAGCTCAATGTGCCTCTTCTACTGCTGAGCCGAAATAGATCGCCGACAACAGAACGAAAACGTACGCCTGGATGAAGGAGATCAAAAGCTTCAGCAAGTTCATGAAGATCATGAACAGCACCGAACCGACCGAGACACTGTAGCCGGTCACGGCACTATCTTGGCCGAACATCATGATGAGCGCAGCGAAGGACAGGATGATAATGTGCCCTGCCGTCATATTCGCTGTGAGTCGCACCATTAGGACGAACGGTTTGGAAAATACCTGCATGAGTTCGATCGGGACCATGATGGGATAAAGGTAGACCGGTACCCCGGGCATGGCGAAAATGTGTTTCCAATACTCCTTGTTCGCGATCGCGTTGGTGACGATAAGGACCATGGCAGCAAGAATGGTGATGATCCCGATGTTCCCGGTCACGTTAAATCCCCCGAGGAAAGGCATTAAACCCGCCACGTTCGCTATAAGGATAAAGAAAAAGACCGTAAGAAGAAAGGGCATGAAGCGATGATAGCGATGCTCTCCGATATTGGGCTTTGCCACTTCGTCGCGGATAAATAGAATGAGCGGCTCCATGAGCCCTTGCCATCCCTTCGGAGCAGCGTTCTGCCTCTTCTTGTAAGCCTTAGCCACTGGAATGAACATGAGGCACATGATGATGAGTACGAAGAACATGCCCGCTACATCCCGCGTAACGGAAAGATCTGTGAGAGATGCCTCCTCTGCATTGACGACCGCAAGGTTCCCTTCCTTCAGCCCGTATTCGTATCCCGTGCTTTCGCTTTTATAAGTCGAATGCCCGTGATGCAGCTTCGAGGACATGAAAACGTCCACCCCTTTATCTGTCCAGGCTATAATGGGAAGGGGAATGGAAGCGTGCCATTCGTTCTCCGTCCCTTTATTTACCGTGAAGAAGTGGATGGAGTATCCATCCTTAACATGCTTCATGATGCTCTTCCCTGCATCGTATGCAGCGCTACCTCCGTGGGAGTCCCCCTTATCACCTTCCTCTGATGCATTCAACGCGAGGGGGAAGAAAAAGAGGACGAATAGCGTTCTTAACCCGAGCTTCAACGGCTTTTCCGTTTTTTCAATTTCCTGACCCATAGGAACGAATCCCCTGCAGGCCTTTCATTTCGGAGAGCAAAAGTAAGGAAATTCCCGAACCTGTAGAAGCCTCGGTGCGCTTTTTGAGGCCCTTTTCGATGGGTCCAAAGGATGAGGCGGCTAAGGGGAGCAAGGGATCGGTGGGGAAGAATGAAAAAGGCCAGGATGTAGATGCCTAAAAAAGGTTGACGCTATAACTCAAACTCAAGATCCAAAGGAAGTCCTGAAGCCCTGAGATCTTGCTTTTCCCTTGGAATACGCGGAACGTTACGGATCGGTCTTATCCCCATTATTACTCGGTCAGCACCGATCCATCCCTTATGGTGGGGACCTGTTGGACTGTTGGCTTGTTGATCTCTTGGATCGCTGGCATTGGCATATCAGCCCTTTATCACCCTTCTATCTTTCCATCCGATGCATTAAATACAGGTTTGCGGTCAAAAGCAAAAGAGCCCCTATTTGGTGCAGGACCGCCAAGACGATCGGGACTTCTAGAATGAGGGTGAAGATGCCGAGCAGGAATTGTAGGAGAAGGGCCGCTCCGAAAAAGCCTCCGGCCCACCGTAATGGAGAATGACTCGACCCTTTGAAGATCGGCCAAAGGGTCCTCATGCCCATCAAGAAGAGTAGGATAGCAAGTGTCCGGTGGATGAACTGCACTCCGGCC
This sequence comes from uncultured Weeksellaceae bacterium, assembly GCA_964537825.1. Taxonomy (GTDB): domain Bacteria; phylum Bacteroidota; class Bacteroidia; order Flavobacteriales_D; family CAYVSK01; genus CAZIDL01. Next base: position 3,590 of record CAZIDL010000023.1, on the reverse strand, counting down.
TTCCCTTCGAGGAAATTCCGCCAGAGCGGCTCTAGAGAAGCAACAGCTTCCGGCATCCAAGCATCTCCCATCTTGGGCCAGGTGTTGAAGAAGGTCCCGGCTCCAAGGCCCGCCACGAAAGCACCGTATATCACTTGCACCAACAGAACGACGAAGAAGGCCCTCCCCCATTTCAAAAGGGGAACCCTATCGGAAGGAGGATCTGCTAGGCGGGGCCATCGAAGCTCGAAAGCGGTCCATAGCACGTAGGCGAAAAGGGAAAAGGCAGCTAACAAGTGAACCGCGAGCCGGTAGTGGCTCACGTCCGGATGATCCTTCAACCCGCTAAGTACCATGAACCAGCCCAACCCACCTACGATCCCTCCCCCCAGAAGGATGAGAAGGCATCGCTTCAGCAGTTCACCTTTGATCCTTCCCTGATAGAGGAAGATCCCGAAAGGAATGATGAAGACCAGGCCCATCATCCGTCCCCACATCCGATGGAGGTATTCCCAGAAGTAGATCGATCTGAAGCCTTCGAGCTCCATATCGAAGTTCTTCTTCTGATACTCGGGGAACTGCTTGTATCGCTCGAAAGCATGCTTCCATTCCGCCTCGCTCATGGGAGGTATCGATCCCATGATCGGATCCCAATCGACCATGGAAAGTCCGGAATGGGTGAGCCGCGTGATCCCTCCGATCACGACCATGGCTGCGATGAGCACGGCTCCTGTGAGGAGCCATATAAAAACGGGCCGGTGGATCTTCTCCATGGACGGGCAAAGGTAAGAGCGGGAGAGTTGCGGGTCCGGTGTGATCCGATCTCTTTTCGTGTATTGCATTTAGCCCGCATCGTCGTTCCACTACCTTTGCTGCACCCTATGTATCAGTGAAAACCTCTTCAGTTCAACCCCCCTACCCTTCATGGACCGCCCCTCTCCGTTACCGTTTCCCTCTTCTCTTTTGCGGAAGTTGAGCCTCTTCCTTCTTCTCGCCCTTTCCCCTTTTCCCCTGCTCTTTTCCCAAACTCCCCTTTCTCCTCGTGTGGAAGGATTTTCCCCCAGTTCGTACCAGGGTCACAAACAGCTTTTTTGCGTAGAGCTCGATCCGCAGGGTGGCGTTTGGTTCGGGACCGTTCACAGGATCCTCCACTATAGCGGAGAACGATGGAAGCGCTTCCCTTTGCAAAAGGGGGTTATCGCCGTAGATATTTCGATCGATACAAAGGGAAGGGTCTGGGTGGCCGGAAATACGGACTTCGGTTACATGCGGATCGAAGGGGGCGATGCCCATAAAAAGGGAGATAGTGCAAAAACGAAGAGGCCAGGGGATCTCAGTTATGTTTCCCTGGTTCCGGAACTGCCCGATAGTCTTCAGAATAATATAAAAGGGGTCCGTGAGGTGAAGGTATTAGAGGAACGTGTTCTCTTTTCTTCCGGGAAAAGGGTTTACTTGTACGGGCCGAACGGGTTTCGGACCTACGTGCCTCAAGGGAGAAAATTCTCCTTTTCTTGGAAGGTCGGAGATGAAGTTTGGGTCCAGGATGCGGGGCATGGGATCCATCGCATCGGACCGGAGGACCCTTCGCCAGAACCCCCGCATTTCTCTGAGAACAGTTCGGTCCCGGGGAGCCATTTGATCAAAGATGCTCATATACGGGATGTTCGTGGAGCAGTCCCCGGAATGACCGAGAAAGGGGAAGTATTGGTGACCACTGGGGAGAGTGGCCAATTCCGCTTCGATACGACCCAAAGGCTCCCCGCGAAAGAAGCTCGTTTCATTTCCCTTGATAAAGAAAAAGGGGCATTGGGGGATCGCCTCAAACTGAACAGCTCTGCCCTTTTGGTATCGGAGGATATCGCTCGGAAAGAAGGAACTCTTTCTGAACATCTTAAAAAGGCCAACCCTTGGCATGCGCCTTTGACCACTGGCAGCTTGACGCGGGGTGAGATCCTGGTGGATACGAACGGGGCCCCTCGAAAAGGAGTCGGGAAAGGGGAGGGCTTTTTGTCGAACACCATATGGGAGAGCGTTTCAGGAAAGAAAGGGTCAGGAATGGTATGGAGCGCTACGGATAAGGGGGGTGCGCGTTGGGAAGTGGGGGATCCGAGAACCTATGCTTTCGATGGGGAGGGATTCTCGGGGAGTCCGGAAAAATTGCTCCGGTATAAGGGCCGGATCGTCATGATCACAGGTGAGGGGGCTTGGGTCCGGAGACAAAAAGGTCCCCTGAGCCAAGAAAAGGAAAAATGGGAAAAGATCCCCATGCCCACGGAGCAATTAAGCGGTTTGATGCCGGTTTTCCGGGATGGAAAGGGAAAAGGGTTGTTCACCGGTGGATTGAACGCATTGTACAAGATAACTCATCGCAAAGGGGATCGGGAGGTCCGAAAGGTCTTGAATAAGGACGCGACCTGCTTTGATACGCTGGATCTGGACAGTTCGGGGACTTATCTCTTTTTCGGTGGAGAGGATGGCGTTTTCCTTTTGGACCCTTTTTCCGAAGAGCTGCTCTTCCAGTTCCATTCCTTGCCTTTGAAGCCCTATTCCATACGGGCCGAACTTGTCCAAAGGGAGGGAGAGGGACAAAGGGTGAGATTGTGGTGTGGGTCCAGAAAAGGGGAAGTGCTGCTCTTTGAATTCCCATGGGAAGATCATCCTCCTGCTTCGCTCGATCCCGATAGTCTTCCGGTGTCCTTGTCCTGGTCATCCCTGAAGAAGGGGAAGCTTCCCCATCTCAAAATGGAGCGGATCTCCGGTAAAGGGCTCCCACAAGGGGAGATCCTTTTTACCCATTTTAAGAAGAGAGTGTGCGCTATCACGGAGAAAGGGCTTTTCCGTCCCAAAGATCATCTGTGGAAAGCCCTTGAGGAGGGGGGCAAGGTATTCGGACCGGAGAAGGGATTGGGGTGCAGGTTCACCGTCTGCGATAGCACCGATAAGGGGCACGAAATGTTCAGGGTCCGGGAAGGGAAGAACGGGGAAGTCTGGGTCCGTGGAGAAAGTAGGACTTATCGGTTGGTCCCTAAAAAGGGCGGCACCTATCGTTACGATACGCTCCCCTTTCGGGGAACCGGACTTGGAAGCATCCGAGGGTTTTACCCCGATAAGAACGGGGTTACCTGGCTGTTGGGCATCAATGGGTTGATGCAATACGATCCCCGGGTGGAAAAGGACTTCAAAAGGCGACCTGAGATCCGCATCGAAGAAGTGGAGGTTCCAATGAGAGGCCCCGGCTCGAAGGAAAGCAGCTCGGATTCGATCATCTTCGGCGGCTTTTATAGGGTCCCGGCACCAGAAGACCCGTTATTGGGTTGGAAAAGGAGTTATGAGCAGCCCGATCCGTATGTCGCGGAACTTCCCTACGATCTGAACGAACTCATTTTTCAATTCACCTCCCCTTACTACGAGGTGCAGGATGAGATGAGCTATAGGACCAAGCTTCATCCTTTGGAGGATGAATGGAGTACTTGGAGAAAGAAGAACAGAAAGGATTACACGGGACTCGGTCCTGGCTTATACACATTTAAGGTGCAAGCAAAGAACGTCTACGGGGTAACGGGTGAAGTAGCCGAATACCGGTTCCGGATCCTACCCCCTTGGTATCGGAC
>CAZIDL010000022.1:0-36369 GCA_964537825.1 uncultured Weeksellaceae bacterium | reverse complement strand
TAACGGGTGAAGTAGCCGAATACCGGTTCCGGATCCTACCCCCTTGGTATCGGACCTGGAGTGCTTATCTCGTTTACTCAGGAGTTGGACTGGGCTTTATCTGGTTATTGGTCTGGCTGAACGGCCAGCGGCTTCGTGCTCAGAAGAGGCGTTTGGAAAAGATCGTGGAGGATCGCACAAAAGAGATCCAGGAACAAAAAGAAAGCTTGGAGCAGAAGAACGAAGAACTTGAAGAAGCGAACCGAACGATCTCCTATCAGAAAGAAGAGGTCGAAGAAGCCCATCACGAGATCACCCAGAGTATCGATTATGCTCAAAAGATCCAGCAAGCTCTGCTTCAATCCGGTGAGCGGCTTTCCTCGGAAGTGAACGAGCTCTTCATCCTGTTTCAACCTCAAGCCAAGGTATCCGGTGATTTTTACTGGATGCGGGAGCATCGGGGGTACCTCTATTTGGCCGCCGTTGACTGTACAGGCCATGGCGTTCCCGGAGCTTTTATGTCCATGTTGGGGATCTCGCAGCTCAACGAGATCATGAACACGGAAAAGACGCCTTTGCCCGGAGAGATCCTTACTGAACTTCGTGAGCGCGTGGTCCGTGAGCTGAGCGGGTCGGATCCTGAAAGTGCGGCCAAGGACGGAATGGATGCGGCGCTCGTTCGGGTACCATTGGATGAAAGAGCGAATGATGTGGAAGTCAGCTTTGCTGGAGCCAACAATCCTCTTTATGTGCTCCGCGAAGGGCTCGGTGAGGCTATTCCAGAGGTCCGCTTCAAGGAAGACCTGACAGGTCTGGGGAGCAAAGATCGGATCAAACCGTTCAAGAATATCCCCGATGGCGTTGAGTTCAAAGGGGACCCTCGACCAGTAGGATACGATGAACAGGGAATGGAGCCTTTTAACACGCTAACGGTCTATCTTCAAAAAGGAGATATGCTCTACCTCTTTTCCGACGGGTATGCCGATCAGTTCGGGGGCCCAAAAGGAAAGAAGTTCCGGTACGGCCCCTTTAAACGATCCTTAACAGAACTCTACACCCTTGATGCAGAAAAGCAAAAGGCTGAACTCGAAAGGATCTTCCAGGAGTGGAAGGGGGATCAGGAGCAGATCGACGATGTGCTCGTTGTCGGTCTGCGTCTGTAGTGAACCCTTGACACGGATCGCACAAAGGCCATAAGGATCCTTAAGTTTGTAGAAAGGACCGAAAAAAGAAGATCGACCATGTTGTCATCCATCGCTACCCAAGCCGCCCTCGACCCGAACGTAAAACAAGCCCTCGAGACCATCGGCGTAAGCCTAGACCCTCAGAGCGGGGTTTCGACCAATGGAAAAGCCCTTCAAGGAAGAGGGGATCCCATCGAGTCCTTTTCTCCCGTCGACGGGGCCAAGATCGGGGAAGTCCGGAGCGCCTCCCGGGAAGATTACGACGAGGTTCTGGAGAAGGCCCAGGAGGCTTTCAAGAAGTGGCGCAAATGGCCCGCTCCGGATCGTGGAGAAGTGGTCCGCCAAATGGGGGTCGCCCTACGGGAGTACAAAGAGGAGCTCGGCTCCATCGTTTCCTACGAAATGGGCAAATCCCTCCAGGAAGGCAAAGGGGAGGTCCAGGAGATGATCGACATCGCGGATTTTGCAACCGGTCAGGCCAAACAGCTCTACGGCTTTACGATGCAGTCTGAGCGACCCGATCATCGGCTTTATGAGCATTATCAACCCCTCGGGCCGATCGGCTTGATCACGGCCTTCAATTTCCCTGTTGCCGTTTGGGCCTGGAACGTGATGATCGCTTGGGTCTGTGGGGATACGACCGTTTGGAAGCCTTCCGACAAAACCCCGATCACTTCGTTGGCCTGTCAGAAGATCGCTTCGGACGTCTTTGCCCGGAACGATGTGCCGGATGGGGTCTCGAACTTAGTGCTCGGCGCTAAGGACGTAGGGCAGTTCATCTCCAATGATGAGCGGCTCCCGCTCGTATCCGCCACCGGTTCCATTGAAATGGGACGTCAGGTCGGACAGGACGTGGCCAAGCGGCTCGGAAAATCCCTCCTCGAGCTCGGCGGCAACAACGCCATCATCATCAGCCAGCACGCGGACCTCGAATCGACGCTCGTCGGAGCGATCTTCGGAGCGGTCGGCACCGCTGGTCAGCGCTGCACCACGACCCGTCGCCTGATCATCCACGAGAGCATCTACGAGGAGGTCAAAGAAAAGCTCCTCAACGCCTACAAGCAGCTCAATATCGGGAACCCCCTCGATGAGAACAACCACGTCGGTCCGCTCATCGATCGGGATGCCGTCGAGATGTACCAGAACGCCCTCAAGCGGATCGAAGAAGAGGGAGGACGGATCCTGAACGATAGCGGCGTGCTCGAAGGAGAAGGGTACGAGACCGGTTGCTACGTGCGTCCGGTGATCGCCGAGGCCGAGAACGAGATGGACATCGTCCAAGAAGAGACCTTCGCGCCTATCCTCTACATCATGAAGTACAAGACGATGGGCGAGGCCATCGAAAAACAGAATGGTGTGATCCAAGGGCTCTCCTCCGCCATCATGACCACCCATCTTCGTGAGGCGGAGCATTTCCTTTCGGAAGAAGGGTCCGATTGCGGCATTGCGAACGTTAACATCGGCACCTCAGGGGCCGAGATCGGGGGTGCCTTTGGCGGTGAGAAAGCGACCGGGGGTGGCCGTGAATCCGGCTCGGACGCTTGGAAGATCTACATGCGGCGGCAGACCACGACGATCAATTACAGCCAGGACGTGCCGCTCGCTCAGGGCATCAAGTTCGAGCTTTGAAAAAGGAAGACCTTAAGTCGATCTTGGCATTTCCCGGTACTAGCTAGTCTTGGGAAGGCTTCCGATAGGGGTTGCCGTTTTACTTCCTATTCCTACATATCCACTCCGATCAGAATGTTCTTGTCCTTCTCGTCCTCGTAGGCCTCGAAGATGAACTGTCCTTTCCCGACCTCCATAAACCGGTCGAATCCGAACTTTTGTAATTCATTGCTCGGGACGTTCGGAAGGTCGACGTTCTGGAGGTCCAAAAGCCAGTTCTTGCTCGATTTCCCACTTTTTTTATCCAACGAGGATAAAAACGTTTTCCTGAATACCACCCAAGAACATGAAGACCATTACTTAGATGCTCGTCCTACCTTTGGCAGGGTTCTGTGCGTACCTCATTCCGTTCCATAGCTCTCCCTTTTTTCCTTGCCCTTCTCGGCATCGGAACGCCCTATTTGATCGAAGCGCTCGGATGGGACCGCCCAGATCCTAAGGCTGAAGTGCACCGTTTCGAACGAGCGATCCAGGAACGTGTGGGGGAGTTGGAAGCGGGCTTGAGCGCCTTGAAAGATAGCGTTGAAAAGGAGGCATCCTGGGAGTTCCCGGACCAAAAAGGGAGGGATGGCTTTCTCTACCTTATCTATGAACAGGACTCGCTCATCCGCTGGTCGAACAACGAGCTGCCGGATCCGGGAGATCTGCGGGAAAAGATCAGGCATTCTCCATTGGTGAAAGGGGGGGCTGGATGGTATTACGGAAGGGTCAGCGAAAAGGAAGGGAAGAGTTATGTCGGCTTGGCGCTGATCAAAAGGGAGCATCGATATGAGAACCGCTATTTGAAGGACCGTTTCTTTTCCGGATCCGGAATGCCTTCCTCGGCTGGTATCGTACGCGATACTTCCAAAGAAGGAAAGGGACTCTATCCGGTCCGGGTCGATTCCAGGAAGCCGCTTTTCCAGATCGCTTATCCGGAAGAAAAGCAATTGAGCGCTGCTGCCTTTTGGGCTGCGGTCCTTCTCAATATAGTTGGGATCCTGAGCTTTCTGACCTTCCTTTTCAGAGCGGAAGGATGGTTTTCCAAGCACCTTTCGCCTGCGATCCTCCTCCCTACCATAGCATTGCTGCTCTTCTTGTTGCGGGAGTTCACGCTGATGAATCAGTTCCCCGGTATCTGGCAACGTTCGGAGCTCTTTTCTCCGACCTTGTATGCTGCTTCGGACCGCTTTCCCACCCTTGGAGATCTGATGATCAACGCGGTCCTCTTGCTTTTTATGGCTTTCCTCATCCAGCATCGTTGCAAGCCTTATCGTTTTCCCACAGGCTTTTCACGGGCGGTCTTATGGATCTTTCCGACCACCCTGTTGACCGTTGGGTTCGGCCTTTGGAGCGTGGAACTGATCCGTGGGGCCGTCGAGAACTCCAACATCTTCTTCGATCTCAACCAACCCTTTCAGCTTTCTATCTACAGCCTTATTGGCCTATTGGCTGTAGGATCCCTCCTTTTTTCCTTTTATCTGCTCGGGGATCTTATTTTCATTCTGACAGGCGGGAGGAGAATGATGATCCTTTATGTTCTCCTTGCAACCGCTGTGGGGATCGCAGTTTTTGCTCCCCTATTAGGGATCGACCGGATCCGGGCTTTATTGCCCCTGGCCGTTATGCTCGCCATGTCCTGGGTCCATTACAGGAGAGGCGGGCGCTACGCTTTCCCTCAGGCGATCGGCATCCTCGCCGTTTTCGCCTTCTTCAGTGCTTCCGTGTTCTCTTTTTACAGTTCCTACAAGGAAAAACAGAACCGAGCGGTCCTTGCTGAAAAACTCGCTGATGACGAGGACCCTGTGACCGATCTGCGATTCGACGGATTGGAAGACCGTTTGGCGAATGATACCACTTTGATCAAGGCACTTCGCGGGACGGTATCCGCTGAACGGCTCCTGCAGAAACTCGAGCGGGATCACTTCAGGGGATATTGGAACGAATACCGGATCAATGGCTATCTCTTCGATCAAAAGGGACGTTTCGTCCTTCGCTTGAACGATCAAAGTTCCCGAAGTGAGCGGGAATTGCTCCGGCTTATGAAGGAGCAGGGTTCCCCGACCGAACTTAGCGATCACCTCTATTACGTCCATCGTTCCCCCGATCTGGTCAATTACGTGGCACAGATCCCGCTTCTGAATGGGGCCAAATTCTACCTGGAATTGATGTCGCGGCAAATTCCGCGGGAATTAGGTTTTCCGGCCTTGCTTCTCCGGGAGGGGAGCGAAATGATGCAGGAACTCCGCGATTATTCTTATGCACGTTTTCTCGAAGGACGTTTGGTGGACCGGGCAGGGTCCTATTCCTATCGGAGGGACCTGGATGCTTACGATGGCCTGAAGGGAGAGCGCACCTGGCTTCAAGCGGGTGATTACCTGCACCTCTTCTACCGGACCAGCGGTAATAACGCGATCGTGCTGAGTCGACCTGCGGAGGGATTCCTGGCGAAGGCAACGACCTTCTCTTATCTTTTCATCTTCTTTAGTGTTCTTCTCCTCGGCTTTGTTGCTTTAAAGGATCTTTCCAAAGGGATGGGCGAATGGCAGCTCAGCCTGAAAGGCAAGGTAAGGCTGCTCATGGTGGGGATCACGCTAGCTTCAGTCCTCATTTTTGCGCTCGTCACAAGGTCCTACGTCATCGAGCAGTACCGATCCAAGAACGAACAGCAGATACTGGAAAAGGCCCGCTCCGTCTTGCTCGAACTCGATAACAAGATCGGAAGGGATCCCCGGCTTCGCCCGTCCGTCAAGGGTTATACGGAACATGCCCTATCGGAGCTTTCCAATGTCTTTTTCACCGACATCAACTTGTACGGTCCACAGGGACGATTGTTCGCAACCTCCCGCGATAAGGTCTTTAAAGAGGGGCTGTTGGGACGCTTCATCCATCCGGCAGCTTATAAAGCCCTGCGAAAGGAAAAAAAGAGCGAGTTCGTCCAGAAGGAGCGCATCGGACGGATGGATTATTTATCGGCCTATATGCCCCTTTCCAATGATGAAGGGGAATTGCTCGCCTATTTGAACCTCCCTTATTTTGCAAAGCAGAACGAGCTCGAACAGGAGCTTTCAGGTTTCTTTGTCGCGATCCTCAATATCTTCGTTCTCCTGTTCGCCCTCAGTTTGGTATCCGCCCTCTTTATATCGAGTTGGGTGACCCGGCCGCTCCGAAGGCTTCAGGAGAGTTTGTCGCAGATCGATCTTCGTGCTTCCAATGACCCTCTCGAATACCGGGGGAATGATGAGATCGGGGAGCTCGTTGAGGAATACAACCGCAAAGTAGCTGAGTTGGAGCAGAAGGCTGACGCGTTAGCCCGTTCGGAGCGTGAGAGTGCCTGGAGGGAAATGGCCAAACAGGTGGCCCACGAGATCAAGAATCCGCTCACCCCGATGCGACTCCAGCTCCAACAATTGAAACGTTCGGGCAAGGGGATGGATCCCGAGGCTCTCAGTAAGACCGCTGACCGATTGATCGAACGGATCGACGCCCTCTCGCGGATCGCGAGCGAATTCTCTCACTTTGCCGAGATGCCGAAAGCTGAGGAGGAAGAAGTGGATCTGGAAGCCACGGTCCGTAACATCATCGCTCTTTACGAGGATTCGCCCGATCTTGATATCGAACTTGAGAAGGGATCTCAAGGAAAAGCGCTCGTGCTTGCGGACAGAGACCAACTCGGTCGCGTCTTCACGAACCTTCTGAGCAATGCGGTCGAGGCTGTTCCGGAGGATCGGAAGGCCAAGGTCAGGGTATCGATCGAAGATGCTGGGGAGCGATGGGCTGTGAGCGTTGCGGATAATGGCACCGGCATCTCCGAAGAGCTCCAGGAGAAGATCTTCGAGCCGAATTTCAGTACGAGGGGAAGGGGGAGTGGCCTCGGCCTTGCTATGGCCAAGAAGATCGTGGAGATGAGCGGAGGTTGGATACAAGTCGCCTCCAGCTCGGACGACGGGACCGTTATCCGTCTGGAATTGCCTAAAGCCGGGGAATAAGAAGGGTTGCGAGCGAGGAGTGAGGGATCCCTGATCTTCCTACCTTTGATCCGTCCGAACGGAAAAAAACCTGGATCATGGCTGAGAACATCCTTACCGACGTGCAGAACAGCATCATGACGATCACCGTGAACCGGCCCGACAAGATGAACGCTCTGGACCGAGCCACGATCAGCGAGCTGGGAGAAGCGTTGGATGATGCAGAGAAGCGGGATGAGGTTCGCGTTATCGTTCTTACTGGAGCTGGTGAAAAAGCCTTCGTGGCAGGTGCTGATATAGCGGAATTCGCTGATTTCAGTGTAGAAGAAGGCAAAAATCTCAGTCAGGACGGGCACGACAAGCTGTTCAGCAAGCTGGAACAGCTTTCCAAACCTTCCATCGCTGCCGTCAACGGTTTTGCGTTGGGTGGCGGATTGGAACTTGCTATGGCCGCCCATATACGGGTAGCCTCCTCCAATGCCAAGCTCGGGCTCCCCGAAACCTCCCTCGGTGTGATACCGGGATATGGAGGAACTCAGCGTTTGACGCAATTGGTGGGAAAAGGCAAGGCCTTTGAGATGATCATGACCGCTGGTATGATCAAGCCTGACGAAGCTCAGGCGTGGGGATTGGTGAACCACGTGACCGAAGGGGTCGAAGAATGCCGGGAGAAAGCCCAGGAACTAGCTGTTTCGATATCTAAGAACTCACCAAGTGCGATCAGCGTGGCCATTCGATGTGTGAACGCTGAAAGCGATAAGGACAAGGACGGGTTCCAGGAGGAAGTGAACGGCTTTGGTGAGTGTTTCGGGACAGCCGATTTCAAAGAAGGGACCGATGCGTTCCTGAACAAGCGGAAACCGGAGTTCGGCGGTAACTAAGCCGAAGGCTCTCCGTAAACCTTTTCTGACACCGGCCTTTTTCTCACTTTAGCCTGCGTCCCATGCCCTCTATCCGTGCACTGGCCGGTCAGACCTTCATCTACGGCCTGAGCAGCATCGTCGGGCGGTTCCTGAATTACCTGCTCGTTCCGTTGCATACGGCCATGTTCGTGGCTGAGCAGTACGGGATCATCACGGAAATGTACGCTTATGTGGCTTTCCTGGTGGTGCTTCTGACCTATGGCATGGAGGTGGCTTATTTCCGCTTCTCTTCCCGTTCGGATACCGATAGTTCTACGGTATTCGGGAGCACGGTGCTTACCCTTTTAGGGAGTTCCTCGCTCTTTATTCTATTGTCGATCCTCTTCGCTCAGCCTATCGCTGAGTGGCTTCGCTATCCCGATAACATGGAATATGTGATCTGGTTCGCCTTTATCGTGGGACTTGATGCTGTTTCGACCATCCCTTTGGCCCGCTTGCGGGAGGAAAACCGGGCCAAGAGATTCGCTGGTATCAATCTCATCAATATCGGGGTCAATATAGGTCTCAATGTCTTCTTTGTAGGATATCTGATGCCGGCCTATTTGATCGAAGCCGGTAAGATCTCCAGCGGAGGCTGGCTCGTCGAATGGTTCGGTATGCCGGACTGGCTCCTGGCGAACTTTTACGATCATGATATCGGAGTGGGCTATGTTTTCATCGCGAACCTCGTGGCCAGCATCGTGAAGTTCCTGCTCCTTACTCCGACGATGCTCAAGGGGCGTTTAAGGATCGATCCCGACCTGTTGCGCAGGATGCTGAGCTACGGCTTCCCACTCCTTATCGCAGGACTTATGGGGATCATCAACGAGACGATCGACCGGATCATGCTGAAGCGCATGTTGATCGATACCGAGGGAAAAGAAGCGGCTTTAACTCAAGTGGGGATCTATGGCGCAGTCTACAAGGTCGCCATCCTGCTCTCTCTCTTTGTGCAGGCCTTCCGCTATGCTGCTGAACCCTTCTTCTTTGCCAGAGAAAAGGATTCTGATCCCGGGCGGACCTATTCCCGGGTAATGACCTGGTTCGCCGTCGTAGCTTCCACCATGTTCCTAGGGGTCTTGCTTTACCTCGATCTGATCAAGCATTTCCTCCAAAAAGAAGAATACTGGAGCGGGCTTCATATCGTGCCGATCTTGCTTATGGCTTACGTGCTGTACGGTTTCTTCTACAACCTTTCCTTTTGGTACAAACTCACGGAGCGTACGCGCTTTGGAGCCTATATTTCGGGTATCGGTGCATTGGTGACGATCGTGGGGAACTACTTCCTGATACCCCGTTTCGGATATGTAGGGTCAGCGTGGTCTACCTTTGCCTGCTACGGGACGATGGTTTTGATATCCTATGCCCTTTCCCGCCGCTACTATGCGATCGGGTATCAACTAGGACGGATCGGTATCCTTTTAGGGGTTGCCCTTGCCCTTTACGGTTTGAGTGAATACCTTGCCCTCCAGGATCCCTGGCTGAAATACAGCGTTCACTCTTTCTTCTTTTTGGCATTTCTAGGGGTGGCGTTAGGGGTCCAAAGAGATGAATTTCGCTCGCTCCTAAATAAGCGCTATTGAATATGGAAGTTCGGATCGTCAATAAGAACAAACACGGACTCCCGGAATACAAGACCGAGGATGCAGCAGGCATGGACCTTTCAGCGGACCTGGAAGAACCTGTCACCCTGGACCCCCTCGAGCGAAGTCTGGTCCCCACAGGGCTCCATATCGAACTCCCCAAAGGGTATGAAGCTCAATTGAGGCCGCGGAGCGGCTTGGCTTACAAGCACGGTATCACCCTTCTTAACACCCCTGGCACCATTGATGCCGATTATAGGGGGGAGGTCAAAGTACTCCTCGCCAATCTTTCGAATGCTTCATTCAGGATCGAGGACGGCGAACGGATCGCGCAGATGGTGATCGCTGCACACGAACGCGTGGATTGGAAGGAAGTGGAAGTGTTGGATGAGAGTGAGCGCGGGAAAGGGGGATTCGGTAGCACGGGGAGATGATCGCTCTTTCGAAGAGACTTCATCAGTCCGTTCCCGCTGCTGCTCTTTCTTCAAAAAAGGTCTGAAAGACCCTTCTCCGTGTACCGAAGATCTCTTTCAACTTGGGCCGGACCAGTATCGGATGGACCAAGTCGCCAATGGGACCGAAGGGCATCCGGTAATGGATAAGGTCCTTCATCATCACCCCTCCCTCCCATTCTTCCAAAAAGTGCTTGTGATGCCAAAAGGCATATGGGCCGCTCCTTTGTTCATCGACGAAATAGTAGGGGGCTTCTACATGGGTGATCTCGGTGGTCCATCGGACCGGGATCCCGAAGAGAGGTCGCACGCGGTATTCCACGATCAAGCCGGGGTAGGCTTCCTCCGGTACTTCACCAAGGATCTCAAAACCCATCCCTTCTGGTGTGATGCGGGATAGGTTAGCAGGGTTGGAGAGGAAATCCCAGGCCTCATGGATCTTGATGGGAAGGAACTGTTCCGTGGAGAATCTTCGCAAACGGCTCATTTCAAGTTAAGAACCCGAACGAGCGGCATTTTGTTGAAGAATTTTTTAAGTTTTTTATTCACAATGTTTGTTGGCACCGGAAGTAGCTGCCCATGCATCCGGTTTACCAAGGGCTTCGAACCCCATCCCTTTGATCATCCCGATGCTCGCATCGTAGAGGCTGTGGGATTTTGCCCTCTCGTCGCTGTTCAGATCGACGTGGATCGTGATCGAAGCAATATCCTTGAGTTCTTCGGCGATGGAAAGCGCTTTGCTCACCTCTCGCCAAAGCCGTTCCATCTTATCTCCCCGATGGCGTTCGTACTCGTTCCGATGGATCTCGTGTACTCCTTTCCCGATCTCCCGCATGCAAATGACCGTGGAGAATTTGATGGTCTCGGACCGGGTCTTGGAATCGCAGCCTACATGAACTTCGCTGGAGGGGTGTTGCTTAAGCCATTCACCAACGTAAGCTCCCACGTCGCGAACGAGTGTTCCATCGCTTTTCCGGAAGGGTTTTCCTGATGGAGGCTTATCGTCCATGATGCTCAGGAGCTTGGTTCGCCGTTCCGAAAGTTACGGCATCTATGGATCGAGGGTTGCGTTCCCAAAGCTTCCTTCCAAAGAAGGGCTAAGGATGCATGGCCCTTGCGGAAACTTTATATACGTCGGGTGGCATTCCTTCGCAGAAGCTGTTCGAAGACGGTCACGTTCATCATGATCAGAAGGAGTCCGTAGAAGGTGTCCTCTACAGGTATCGAGTACATGCGGATCCCCAAATTCTCGTTATCGGCATATCGCACGATCTCCTCTTCGATCCCGGCACCAGTAAGCACTCCGTTAATGATGAAGAAAGGTATCAGGATGATGAGATAGGCCAGAAAAAGGCTCCCGAGCCACTTCGGCCTTAGCAAATAGGCGAGGAAGAAAAGGAAGGTCCCTGTCAGGATAAAGGTGACACCCGTATAACGCTTATCAAGATTGAGGATACCGGTCAATACGAGAGCAGCGGCCAAGAAGTAGGCGATATTGAAACGCTGCTCGTAAAAGGGGTCCTTTCTCCACCAGACCCGGACCACCTCGTAAATAAAGAGGCAGGCGTAAGGAATGCAAATGAAAAAAAGAAGTTCTTCTACCGGAAGATCGAAGAGCTTGCTCCCCGTCAAGTAGCGTTCGTTGAAGCCCCAAACTCCGAGGTGGGTATACAACACATCCCATGCGATGAAAAGAACAGCCGGGATCAATATGGCCGGGACGAATGCTCTCCACTTGGAGGCAAAACGAATCCGGGGATCGAAACTCCAAAACAATGGAAAAACGATGCTAACACCGTTCAGAAAGAGGTAGAGGTATTCATCCGGCATTGCTGCTACGCCTGTCTTTCTTTTGGCGAGCCTCTTGATAGAAACGCCAAGGGACGACCAGCATACCGAAACATTCACCGTCCTCTTTGGTCAGGTACTTGTGGTGTGTTCGGTGAGCACGCTGAAGCGCTCGCAAATAAGGATGGTCACTGTTCCTGAACCACTTGAAGCGTCGGTGGATGAACACATCGTGCACGAGGAAGTAAGTGAAACCATAGGCGGCGATGCCGGCTCCCAGGGTGATCAACCAGGAGGGCCCGTACAAGCCTCCGTATCCGATCGCCAGCATGCTAGGGGTGGCAAAGATCAGAAAGAAGGCATCGTTCTTTTCAAAGAAACCTTCCTCATGGACATGATGATCGCGGTGGAGGACCCATAGGATGCCGTGCATCACGTACTTGTGAGTGAACCAAGCCATGAACTCCATGAAAGCAAAGGCCAGCAAAAAGGTGACTATATGGAGCAGCATTCTTAGGTTCTGCTTTTATCAGGAGGTCTCTTCATGGAGCTGCCTTCCTGAAAGCGCTAATTTCTCATAAGAAGGCCGGTCGCAGGCACTTCGATGTTTGTACGCATCCTTGATGCGTTCATTCTCCAAAAGGAAGACCCCGGGCATCTGGAATTGGTCTCCTTTGATCTTACCGAGCAAATGACCTTTCGCTAAAGATGCTGAAAGCAAGCGGAACCAAGTCTTCATCCCGAAGATCTGCCAAAAACTCCCTCTTCGAAGGCCGAAATTGTGGTAGAAGACCTGTTCGGGATCGCTGACCCGGGGTAGGTCGTCGAGTTCGTACACGCTCAGTATCTGACGCGCATAGTGTTCGCTCGTCATATGCACCAGCACCGGCTGTACTCCTTCAGATTCGATGCGTTGCCTTTGCTCCGAAAGATCGGTCATCGCTTCCCGGCAGAACGGGCATCCGAACTGCCGTAAGAATACCAAGAGGAGTGGCCGTTCATTGGATAAACCCAGGACTGAATCTCCCTGATCCGTGATCGCGTCGATCATGTGCCTTCCGTTTTTCTTTCCCACATCAGAGATGACAAAAACCCGTTACGGATTTTCCAGCCCGATAGCTCTTTTTTTAACAAGTTTTGGATCGCGAATGTTCTCGGATCTCCCTTCATGCCAGACCGGCTTTATAGGCCTTGAGCGCACGATCTCTTGCGTATTCGTGTTCCACGATGGGATCCGGATAGGCCTTGGTCCCGTATTCCGGCACCCATTCCGCAACATAGCGAAGTTCGGGATCGAACCGTTCGAGCTGCCGCTGAGGGTTGAATATCCTGAAATAGGGTGCAGCATCGCAACCACACCCGGCGGCCCACTGCCAATTGCCGTTATTAGAGGCTAACTCGTGATCGAGAAGCTTTCTTGCGAACCAAGCTTCCCCCCACCGTCGGTCTATTAGAAGATGTTTGGTCAGGAAACTGGCTGTCACCATCCGGCAACGGTTGTGCATATAGCCGGTCGCTTTGAGTTCACGCATACCGGCGTCCACCATCGGATAGCCCGTACGGCCTTCGCACCACGCTTTAAAGCCTTCTTCGTCCTGGCGCGCTTCTACCCGATCGAATTCGGGCTTAAAAGCGGCATTCACCACGTAAGGGAATTCGCTAAGGATCATCTGAAAGAAGTCCCGCCAGATCAATTCGTCGAGGAGCGTATGGTTCAGTTCCCATCCCTGCAAGGCCAGCTCCCGAATGCTTATCGTTCCGAAACGAAGGTGCACTCCCAGTCGGGTCGTTCCTTTCTCCGCTGGCAGATCCCGTTTTTCGTGATAGGAACGGATGAGCGCCTCATCCGCTCGACGGTCAGGTATCGTGATGGAAGAGGGAATGAAACCGAGCTCTTCCAGAGAGGGGATCTTCTTTACAGGAGATGCAACGAGTTGAGAAGCATCCGGGATCGAACTTGTCGCCTGTAATTCTTTCGGGTCTAGGAGGTCTTTAGCTTTTCGCTTATAGGGGGTGAAGACCCTATAGGGGGATCCATCAGGCTTTCGGACCCGCTCCGGTGGAAAGATGTTCTGATCGTCGTGCTGCTCAAAGGGGATCTCTGCATTCTGCAGGACCTGCTCAACCTTTCCATCCCGTTCCCGGGCATAAGGTTCATGGTCCCGATTGCAATGAACACTTCCGATCGTGTATCCCTGTAGCAATTCGCGGAACGCCATTTCGGGATCCCGGTGAAAGCTCAAGATCCCGCTTCCTTGCTTTCTCAGTTCCCTATCCAGGGCTTCAACCTGTCGCTGGATGAACTGTACGCGTGGATCGGCCTTTTCCTCCAGGTATCCGAGGATCTTCGGATCGAAAATGAAGACGGGGAGGATCGGCATCCCTTCTTTCCTCGCCTCAGCAAGGCCAATGTTGTCATGAAGCCGGAGATCCCGCCGGAACCAGAATACTGTAAAGGGAGCTCGATCCGGGTCGTTCATCCTTCTTTTTCCACCGCTCGCTCGTATTCAGCGAATTCCTGCCAAATAACCTTGAACCATTCGGTAAAGCGTTCCGGACAGCTTTGGAGCTCTTGATCCACCTCCTCCCGCGTCACAGAGTGCCGGTCCATTGCTTCTTCGCTGTCCGGGTCCGGCTCTTGGTCCGATATCCCGAATAAGACATGGTTCAATTCGTGCTCGATCATTCCGTTGCCTACCTCCAGAAAATAGCGGGTTGAAAAAAGCTTGTCCAAGGGTGCATCGATCCCCATTTCTTCCCTAAGCCTTCTAGCAGCAGCTTCTTCAACACTTTCCCCCGGCAAGGGATGACTGCAACAAGTATTCGACCATAGCCCTCCGCTATGATATTTTCCGGAAGCCCTTTGCTGAAGGAGGAGCCGTCCTTGTCCATCGAAAAGAAGTACTGAAAAAGCACGGTGAAGGACGCCTTTCCGATGGGCCTCCATCTTATCCATTTCTCCCTTGGGTCGGTCCTTTTCGTCCACCACAAGGACTTGTGGCTCCTTTGCATTTTCCTTCTTCTTCATGTGGATAAGGTACGGTACCTGAGGCAACTGCTGATGAAAAGGGCGAATTTCTGAGCGTTAGGGATCCGGATGCGTCCTTTTTCGACCCGCTCTGGAGTAGAACATTGGATCTTTCGAAAGAGTTCCCTGAAATAAACATAAGCTATGTAAACCCCGAATCGAGCCCCTTTTGGCAACCTCAAGACCCCTTCGTACGCATGGCGAAGCTCGGCTTCGATCTCTCGTTCGATGCGTGCTTTCTCCATATCCGAAAGCCCCCCTTCGTTGGTCTCTGGAAAATAATCACGCTCGAGGTCCTCCCGGTCTTCTCGAAGGTCCCTCAAAAAATTGATCTTCTGGAATGCTGCCCCAAGGGAGCGGGCCTGGGGGGCGAGCTCTTGATAAAGCGCCTCGTTCCCTTCACTGAATATCCGCAAACACATCAGCCCTACCGCCTCGGCGGAGCCTAAGACATAAGCATCGAAACTCTCACGGTCGTGTTCCTTTTGATGGAGGTCCATCCGCATGCTGCTCAAAAAGCGATCGATCGTCCATCGCTGGATCCCATAACTGTGAACGGTCCTTTGGAAGGCTTCCAGAACGGGATTACTGCTTACCCTTTGGTCGATGGCTTTGTAGGTGTCGGACTCGAAGTCGTCCAATAGGAGCTCCCGGTCCTTGTCAGTGAATGAATCCACGATCTCATCCGCGATCCGGACGAAACCATAGATCGAATGGACCGGGTCCCGGAAACGTCCCGACAAACAGCGGACCCCAAGGCTGAAGGAAGTGCTGTAGGAACGGGTGATAACCTGTCCGCAAACAGTGGAGACCTTTCCGTAGAGGGATGTGCTCATTTTGTTTAAAAATATACACTCAAAATTAAACAAAACGGCCGGGATATCGGGATCGGAGAAAGGATTTTTTTGGGGTCATGGAGGAAAAAGGAGAAGAGCATAACCGGGTAGCGATTCGTATCTTTGGGAAAGCCCCGATCGCGATGGACCACGAAGACCTCGATCTACGGAAGGAGCAGGAGGATCCCTCGGACCGGGAGTTCGAACAGATGCTCCGGCCTTCCGGGTTTCAGGATTTCACGGGGCAGATGGATGCTCTTGAGAATCTGAAGGTCTTCGTAGAGGCCACGCGCAAACGGGAAGAATCCCTCGATCATACGCTTCTCCATGGTCCTCCCGGACTTGGAAAAACGACGCTGGCCCATATCATCGCCAATGAGATGGGGGTGAACATCAAGATCAGTTCGGGACCCGTCCTTGACAAACCCGGGGATCTGGCGGGCCTGCTCACCGATCTGGAGCGGAACGATGTCCTTTTTATAGACGAGATCCATCGGCTCAGTTCGATGGTGGAAGAGTTCCTTTACTCGGCCATGGAGGACTACAAGATCGATATCATGATCGATAGCGGGCCCAATGCCCGGAGTGTGCAGATAGCCCTCGAACCCTTTACCCTGATCGGTGCGACGACCCGTTCCGGCCTTCTCACCGCCCCTCTTCGTGCACGTTTCGGCATCAATACGCGGCTGGCCTATTACGACACCGATACGCTGGCTTCGATCGTCCTTCGATCCGCTGGCATTCTGGAAGTGCCGATCGATAATGACGCTGCATCCGAGATCGCTTCCAGGAGCCGTGGAACTCCACGTGTCGCGAATGCATTGCTTCGGCGCGTACGTGACTTCGCCCAGATCAAGGGGAATGGATCCATCGAGCTGGACATCACCCGGAAAGCACTCGAAGCTCTCAATGTGGATGATCGGGGCCTGGACGAGATGGACAATCGGATCCTATCGACCCTTATCGATAAGTTCCACGGAGGGCCCGTCGGTCTCAATACGGTCGCGACCGCTGTGGGAGAGCAGGCCGGGACCCTTGAAGAGGTCTACGAACCTTACCTCATTCAGGAAGGTTTCCTGATGCGGACCCCCCGTGGACGTCAGGCTACCCGCTACGCCTATGAGCACCTTGGAAGAACTTTTCAGGGGGGATCGCAGGATGAGCTCTTCTAAGCGAAGTACTGTGCGAAAAGGTAATAGGCTGCGAGCAAGAGGCTGAAGGCGATGCCGAGCCAGGAAATGATATGGGTCATCAAGCCGGGACGAGCCTCCTTGGGAACGTTATGCCCCATGATGACGAGGTAGTTCATGATCGCGAACAGGGGCGCCAAGATGAAGGATATCGTTGTGACCAGGTCGATCAGCGCCGTCATGGACTTTAAGAAGAAGATCAGGATGATCATCGTGCCGGCGATAGTGAAGAGCAACCAGAACGAATAGTTCTTTCTGCTCTCTTCCTTTGTGATGCCTGTTATGCGTGCGGTCGTGGGACCGAGGACCCGGGGATAGGCGTCAAGGACCGTCAACGTAGTGGAGAACATGGTCGTGAAAGCTGCGATCCCGATAACCCAATAGCTCCAGGAACCCAAACTATCGGTATAGAGCTCGATCAATTCCCCTGAAAAAGCTACTCCGGAGGAGGGCATCCCTTGTCCCGTTCCATATATGATAAGGCTACCGAGGCTCACGAAGCAAACGGCCAAAAAGGCGGTGCCCCAGTAACCGATCCGGAAGTCCATCATCGCTTCGCGAAGACCGTTCTCGTTGTACTCCTTCTTTTTGGCCACGGACCACACCGAATGCCAGACGGAGATATCGAAGGGGGCTGGCATCCAGCCGATCAGGGCGACGAGGAAGAAAAGATCCTCCTTCTTTCCGAGCTGAAGCTGCTGCATCACCTTTGGATCCTTCGGCACATCCGCAAAAAAGGCAGCGATAACGGCGACCAGGGTGGTGATCGCAAGGACGACCATGATCCCTTTGATGCTACGGTCGAGGGCTTTATAATGTCCGATGAGCAGGATGACCGAACAGATCAATAATATGATGCTGCTCCAAGCCCAGGGGGAGAGCTCGATGCCTGTGAGTTGCCCTGCCAATCCGGCGGTTACGACCGTGACCGCCGCTTGGATCACGAAGATGGTCCCGAAGGTCATGATCAGGAAGACAGCCAGGGCCCAGTTCCCCAGTCGTTGGTATCCCGTTATCAGGTCTTCTCCCGTCGCTGCTGCATAGCGAGGGCCGTATTCGAAAAAAGGATACTTGAGCAAGTTCGCAAGGACCACGATCAGTACCATGATGAACCCGTATTCTGCTCCGGCCCGAGTGGATTGGACCAGGTGGGACACCCCGATCGCAGCGGCTGCGTAAAGAAGGCCCGGACCAAGGTTGCGGAGGAGGGTGCGTGTGCGCGGGTTCAGCATTTGCACCAAAACTAAAGCTCCTTTACAATACCCTTCGATAGATCAGGATCCCGATCGAAACGAATACCGCGATCCCGAAAAGCCAGATCAAAAGGATGCCGATCGTGGTGAAGATGCGGTAAACCTGGTCCGTCTTCCCCTCTTTTTCCTCCTTCACCCATTCTTCCAGGGGAGGCCCGTTCCATCGGATCTCCCCGATCCTGGCCTCCATCGGATCCTCGGGGACTTGCTGACGGAAATGAGGGAGCTCGTAAGCGGGGGGGGCAGTGCCTTTTCGCCCGAAGCGGAGTTGGTGAGCTCCTTTGCCTTCGGCTCGGAACAAAAGCATCCGATTTCGTTGATAGGCATCTATTCCCTCCACAGAAAGGGAGGGTAGGTCTTCGTTCTGAAGGACGATGAGAAGCTGCTTGCTCCGGAAACCTTTGAAATGCAGTTCAGCGGATCCGTGGGAGACGATGTCGAACGAGGTGAGTTTTTTCAACGAATCCGGTTTTTGAGGATCTCCCCGGGCCAAAAAGCCTTTTCTGTAAAAATATTCCCCATCCCCAAGCTTTAGATCGATGCCATCGATCCGATAGCTTGGAGCATCGAAGACCGGTTGGACGTAGGTCCTTTTGGCTTTTTCTGTGATCCGTACATCGCTAACGGGCACCGAGCGATAGCTATCCCATCCTTTGTTCACTTGGATGACCGTGGCTTCAAGAATGCGGGGGTCCAGTCCGCGTCCATCAGCTCCGATATGAACCCGGTAGAAACGGTGTCCTGATATTCCGAGATCCCGGAGGATGAATCGGCGCGTCCCGTCCGGATAGCGTTCATCGTGATAACGTCGGGGTGAATGGACCAGTTCCCGATCGGCTTCCTTATCGGTCCTGGCTTCGATCCGAATGGAACGGCTCACGGTCCCTTGGTCCACTTCCAAGGTGAGAGCTGATATGCGGTCTTCAGTGCTGTCTTCGAGAAAAACGATCGTTCCCCCTTTTTTCAAGCTCTTCTTTTTCACTATCCTAAGTTGCCGGACCTCCTGAAAAGGGTCGAAGGCAGAAGGTTCATCGATCAGGTACGGGATCTCTCTCCCTTCGGACCCCTGGACCCTAAGATCTTCAAGCTCGAGCAAGCAATGCTTTTGAAGTTCAGGTGTTATCGGCAGATGATAATAGCCCCGTTCCTCGATCCCTTTGATGGAGGCTTTTCCAAAAGGGGGTTCATTTTCACCATGTACGTTTAGCCCGAGGAGCTGAAGGAGTAGAAGGAGAGTGAACGGGATGCGCTTCATCGGGGATGAAGGTAAGGGGGAGTTGTTATAACTCCAATTTCAAAAGGCCAAGAAGCTTGGGCTTCTCTTCAACCTCGGGGATAGAAGCGCAACGGTGCTGACGACGTAGTGAAAGCTAGCCTGATAAGCGGGGTGAAAGAAGGAACGAGCTTGTACCGTAGGGGTTGCTCAGGGGGCCTTATGCGCTTTTGGAGGGGACCCCCTTTCAGTTTGCCCGCCCTCCATCCGAAACGGTTTTCCCCTATATATATGGTGGCTTTCCAGATGAGAGTGGAAAAGAGGAGGGCGGCTGTGTTGGTCCTGTTGGCCTGTTGGTCTTTTGGGATTTCGATGTTCACCTCCCCTTCTCTTCCATCAGAAAGCGCGCCATATGGCGGGTCCTTTGCTCCATGTAGATGTTCCGGTCCTGCAAATAAGGTTCGAGATCCTTTTCTCGATAATGCCTGACCGTTAGCAATTCGAGGCCGAGGTTGTAAAGAACTTCGTAGTCTTCCTGTAATTCCTTCAGTGCTCCGTCCAGCTTCTCCGTCCGATCGATGCTCACGGAGAAATGGATGGCTGAGTTCTCCATCATGTTCACGGAAATGCCCTTTCGGGCAAAAAGGTCGAAAATATGGCTCAGGTCCGTTTCGAGGACGAAAGTGAGGTCCGGGGGGGTGACCGATATAAGGACCTGATCCTTTTTGAGGATGTAGCATGGCACCGCGGGCACTTCTTCGAGTCCTTCCCCGATGCAGGTCCCCGGGCTGGTTGGCTCCAGGAAGCTTTTCACGTACAAGGGGATGCCTTTGCGTTGGAGGGGTTGGACAGTGCGGGGATGAAGCACTTTGGCCCCATAATAGCTCAGTTCGATCGCTTCGCGGTAAGAGATCCGGTCCAACTTGCGCGTGTCAGGAAAATAGCGGGGGTCAGCGTTCAGGATCCCGGGCACGTCCTTCCAGATCGTCACATCTTGAGCATTTAGGTGATAGGCGAGGATAGCCGCGGTGTGGTCGGACCCTTCGCGGCCGAGCGTGGTGCTCACTTTGCCTGATCGGCCTATGAAGCCTTGGGTGATGGCTCGTTTCCCTTTTGCTCCCTTCCCGAAGAAAGGAAGAAGCCTTTCTTTCACTTGTTGAGCTGTTCGTTCGTGATCGGGACGAGCTCTGCGATGGGTTGCGTCGGTAGCGATCAGTTCGCGGGCATCGTACCATTGGTTCGGGTGACCTACCAATTCGAGGAATTCCGAAAGGATGGTCGTGGACAACAATTCCCCGTAAGGGACGATCCGGTCGTAAGCCTCATCGTAAGGAAGGTCACGAGCGCTTTCTTCGAGGATCCCTTCCAGTTCCTCGAACAACTTTTCCACTTTCCCATGGACGGGTGCTTCGGGATCATGAAAGAGGCCTTTCATCAACTCCGAATGGTAGTTCCGGACTTTCTCGAGGAGGTCCAGAGGGTTTTCTCCTTTCTTCCAAGTATCCACCAGGGCTTCGAGTTCGTTCGTCGTCTTACCCATCGCAGAGACCACGATGAGCATATCTTCTTCCATAGAATGCTCGAGTACCCTGGCAACGTTCCTTATGGAATCGGGATCCCGTACGGAGCCGCCACCGAATTTGAATATCCGGACCGGATGTTCCGATCGTCCGTTCTTCATGGCAGAACTTCCCTATTGCTTCGAAACTAAGGCTTCGCTTTCATCTGGATCGTCTTAAATTGGAGGGTGTGAAGCGGGTTTATCTGCAATGCTCCATATTGTTGATTCTGCTTTTTCTGCAGAACGGTTGTAAAAAGTACGAGGAAGACGAGTTCATAAGTCTGCGTGGACCGAAAAAACGGCTCAAGATCTGGAGTCCTTTCAATAGCGAAGCGGTCAGGGTCAATGGGCGGGTAGTGGATGGAGCACATTGGACCTTCGGGTTTGAGAAGGACGGCGATTTTCGATGGGTGCTCACTACGGAGAACGATTCAACAGAAGCTGCAGGGAGTTGGGGACTGAGCGATGATAAGGACGCGGTCATATTGGAGTATCAGAACGGGGGGAGCGAGCGTTGGCGGATCGAAAAACTTTATCGTAAGGAATTGATCATGACCCTTACCCGTGGGGGGAACCGGATCACGTTCGAGGGGAAAGGGTTTTGAGCTGGAGGCGCTCTATTTTATGATCGACGGGCTGTTGCAGTTTCGTGCTTATTTTTGATGTTGCTTCTGCTCTGGCTTTTTATGAATAATATTTCTTTTTCGGCAAAAGTTCTTCCCTTAAGAAAGCTCCCGAAAAAATGTGCTATCGAACGGTCCTTTCTGCCTTCCTCCTTTTAGCGTGTGCCTTTCCGGCCTATTCTCAGTCCGAGGATGATAAAGGAAAGGGATGGGGTTTCGAGCTGGGCATTAGGAACACCCTGAACGTTTTCGGGGATGAAAGCCTTTCGCCCGGTTTCGGGGGGCAGTTCCGCATTCGTCCGTTCGATCGTTTGAATACGGAATGGTACCTTGACTATATCAAAACGGACATCGATGGGCTCGGATACCGACAGACCGTGCATATTGGATGGTCCGTAATGTTCTATCCTTTTAAGGTCCCCGAAGGAAAACGCTTGGAGCCTTACCTTTTGGCCGGTCAATGCTTCGATCATGCGAAAGTGGTGCCGCGAAAGGTCTCTTCCGATATCCAAGCCTCTTCTCAGAAACGCTGGAGTTCAGCTATTCAATTGGGGCTCGGAACGCATTTTAGAATGAGCGAACGCACCGACTTTTCTCTTTCAGCTCAATACATGTCCCATTTGGGGAATGAAATCGAAGTGGAAGAAAGGTCCCGGAACGGGGTTACCTATATCGAACCGGTTCATCGGAAAAAGAACCTTTCCCTCGAGGGTCACCTATTGATTACTCTCAGCTTGAACCTCAAGCTCGTAAAGCGATGAGATGCTCCCTCCTCCCTTATTTTCTCCCTCTATTGCTGTTCTCTATATCATCCTTCGGCCAGAGTGATGGGAATAAGGGTATGGCCCGGAAAGGACTGCTCCGTACCCAGGGAGGTTTTTCGGTGGGGACCATGCTGGGAAAAGGGAATACAGTGCATCTGGACGGGACCCTGGCTTACTACCTGGAGGACCGTTTCTCGTATCGGGGTGACCTTTTTCACCTTCTTTATGAAGCTTCCGAAGTTCCTTTTGAGCATTATTATTCCTTTTTCAGTGGATTATCCTATCACTTTCGAGAAGAGGCGAATTTCGACCCCTATGTGGGTTTTCAGCCGGGCTTGGGTTATTCCCATTATGTGGAACGTTCTGAAGGAAAAGCTAAGAATTCTTCGGTTCCAATGGATGCTCGCGATGAATCGTTTGAGCCCTTGTTAAGTGGTGTGGCCGGAGTTCAGTATTACGGCCCGGCCGTTTTCCATCTTTTGTTGGAATGCCGCTATGTTCACGCCACCCATCTGTCCAAGTTCAGGAAGGTCTCCCTGAACGAGTTCCGCTTCGTCTTCGGGTTGGGGCTCAACCTGAACATCCTCGATCCCTTCTTCCGGAATTAGTTCCTAAGCTTGGAACGAGGCTTTTGGATCTTGATCTTCCCTATCCCCAACCTGCGTCCGTCGGCTTGATCAGGATGCGGGGCTCCATCATTTCCCGGATGGCGTATTTAAGTCCTTCACGACCCAAACCAGAATCCTTGATGCCCCCGTAGGGCATGTGATCGACCCGGAAAGCTGGCACATCGTTCACCACAAGCCCTCCGACCTGGAGGGTCCGAAAGGCATGATCGATCTTGGGTTGGCTCTTGGTGAACAGTCCGGCTTGAAGTCCATAACGGCTGTTATTGACCGTATCGAGCGCTTCTTCGAAGGTGTTGAAGCGTTCGAGGGTTACCACCGGACCGAAGACCTCCTCACAGTTGACCTTCATGGAAGGGTGGGTCCGGGTCATCACGGTCGGTTCCATGTAACGTCCCTCCCGCTTTCCTCCGGCCAGAACTTTCGCTCCTTCGGAGCGTGCCTCTTCGATCCATTGTTCCACGCGAGCGGCACTCGCGTCGTCGATCATCGAAGAGATGTCCGTTTTGGGATCCATGGGTTCCCCGGGCTTCAATCCTTCAACTGCCTGCACATAGCGACGTTCGAATTCCTCGAAAATGTTGTCCTCCACCAGGATCCGTTGAGCGTGGATACAGACCTGGCCAGCGTAAACGAAGCCTCCGAACACACAACGGTCGATCGCATGGCCCGGGTCGCTGTCATCACAGACCACCGTCCCGGCATTTCCGCCAAGTTCCAGTATCACTTTTTTCTTCCCCGCGTTCTTCTTCATCTCCCATCCCGCTCGCGGAGAGCCTGTAAAGGAAAGGAGAGCGATATCCTCATCGGTCACCAATAGGTTTCCCGTTTCCCGGTCCGTTGGCACAACGGAAAGTGCACCTTCCGGAAGGGTGGTCTCATGGATGATCTCGGCCAAAAGAAGTGCACTGAGCGGTGTACGTTCGTCAGGCTTCAATACGATCGGACATCCCGCCGCTATGGCCGGAGCGATCTTGTGGGCCACCAGGTTGAGGGGAAAGTTGAAAGGGGTTATTCCTGCGATCGTCCCTACAGGAAAGCTGTCCACCAAACCCTCTTTGTGCGTCCCGGCCGGTGTCCAATCCAGGTCGATGTACTCCTTGGGTCTGCGCTTGCACTCTTCTGCCGCCACATGGAAGGTTTGCACGGCGCGGGAAGCTTCCACTTTTGCGTATTTGTAAGGTTTACCGGCTTCCCGGCAAATGGTTCGGATCACTTCTTCCTCGCGATCGGCCAACGCTTTAGCGATCGAGCGGAGGATCTGCTCTTTCTCATGGGATGCGAGAGAGGCCATCGCCGCCTCAGCCTCGGTCGCTTTGTGAACGGCTTCCTCGAGTTGGCTCTGGGTAGCGAAGAAGGTCCGGGCAAAGAGCTCTCCGTTCCAAGGGTCCTGCACTTCATGCTCGCGCACGGAATCCGTGAAAGTGCCGCCCACGAGGATTCGCTTGCTCTCCATACCTGAATCTCCTTTGTTCGGACAGTACCCTTTGGGAAAAGGGTCAATAGATCCGTGTGAAGATATCGAAGATATCGGGCAGGTCCATACCCGAAGCAGGGTCGTTGTCGGTCAGGTCGGAAGTGGGGGTCTTAGAGGTAGAAGCCCCCATTCTTTTCAGATCACCCTTTTTCCGCAGCTTAAGGACAGGGCTAGGCAAACTGTCCGAAGTTCCTTTATCTATAAGGAGGATGAGTTCGCCATCCGCATTGCTGTCCACGATCCGTACTTCCGCCCCTTCTGCTGAAAGGCGCTTTTGGACCTGGTCCGCTTTTATACCTTTTACACGTAGGAGCTCATTTTTTCCCGTATCCGCTGAAGGCTTGCTGTCCATGCTCGTGGAGCAACTTAAAAGGAAAAGGACCGCAAAGCAGAGCATGCTACGGGAAGAGATGTACGGCCTTCTTTTGTCTATAAGGGGCATGCCGTTGGAATGATCGGAGCGTGAAGGGCTCATTGTATTCGAAGGTAAGGATCCGAGGTCGGATCGGAAAAGGGTTTTGGCGATCTCTGTGGGATCTGTATATTTGCAGGCCCTTCCCGCCGGGAAGTGAAATCATTCTCAAGCAACTGCCCCTCATGTACGCGATCGTAGAGATAGCCGGCCATCAGTACAAGGTCGAAAAGGACCAACGGGTCATCGTCGATAAGCTCGATGCCAAGGAAGGTGAAAAAGTGACCTTCGATAAGGTGCTTCTCACCGAGGATAATGGAGATGTGAAAGTAGGAACCCCCTCCCTCGAAGGGGTGACCGTAAAAGGGGAAGTGTTGGGTCATCCGAAAGGGGATAAGGTGCAGGTCTTCAAGAAGAAACGTCGCAAAGGCTACAAGGTGAAGCACGGTCATCGGCAAGAGCTCTGTGAGGTTCGTATCGACGAGGTCGCTGGAAAAGGAAGTGGTAAAAGCAGTAGCAAAAGTGCTTCTAGCTCCCAGAGCAAAGCTTCCGGGGGTAGTAAAGCTGCTTCTGGTTCTTCCAAGAGCAGTTCTTCGAGCAGCAGTAGCAAGAAATCGACCGCTTCTAGTTCCTCTGGGAGTAAAAAGGGCAGCAGCTCTTCCAAAAAGAGCGGCTCCCAGAGCAAAAGCAGCAGTAGTAGCAAGAGCAGTTCCGGGAGTGGGAGCTCCAAAAAAGGAAGCTCTTCCGGAGGGAGCAAGAGCAGTGGAGATAAGGGGGACAAAAAGGAATAAGCTCCAAAACCCAAGGCCATGGCACACAAGAAAGGACAAGGAAGTACCAATAACGGCCGGGACTCTGTAAGCAAACGGCTCGGCGTTAAGCTTTTCGGCGGACAGAGCGCTAAAGCTGGGAATATCATTCTCCGGCAGCGCGGTACCAAGCACCATCCCGGGGAGAATGTCGGGATCGGGAAGGACCATACCCTCTTTGCCCTTACCGATGGGGTGGTCAAGTTCGAGAAGAAAGAAGGAGGAAAGCGATCGGTGGTCTCTGTGGAAGCTAACTGATCGAGTTCCCGGAACATTTTGAAAGAACTCCTGCTCCGTTCCGGGCAGGAGTTCTTTTATTTTGGTAGCAGGATCTTCTAATTTTATCGCAAACCCCGTGTTATGCTGCGGATAGCCTATTTGAGGGAACAGCGGGATGAACTCCTGGAGCGCTTGAAAGCTCGCGGTGAGGATCTCACGGAGGAAGTGGACCGGGCT
The DNA here is from genome assembly GCA_964537825.1 of uncultured Weeksellaceae bacterium. Taxonomy (GTDB): domain Bacteria; phylum Bacteroidota; class Bacteroidia; order Flavobacteriales_D; family CAYVSK01; genus CAZIDL01. The sequence goes on along the minus strand of CAZIDL010000022.1, from coordinate 10,618 downwards.
ATTGCATTGGATGAGGAGAGGAGGTCCCTCCAGAAAGAATTGAACCAAAGGGAAGCAGAGCTTAACGAGCGTTCTAAAAGGATCGGGGAGCTTTTTAAAGCCGGAAAAAAGGAAGAAGCTGAAAACGAAAAAGAAGGCGTGAGCTCCCTCAAGGAAGGAATGGCCGAACTTAAGGAGCAGCTCAGCAAGAAGGAAGAAGCGCTCACCCATTCGCTCTACCATATACCCAACGTTCCGCACCCCAAGGTTCCGCAAGGCACCAGTGAAGAAGAGAACGAGCTCATCGAAGAAGGGGGCGCTCAGGCAATGGGCCAGCAAGAAGGAAAGCCGCACTGGGAGATCGGGGACCAACTCGGTATCATCGATCTGGAAGCAGGGGTTAAGATCACAGGTGCCGGATTCCCGGTTTATCAGGGAAAAGGGGCTAAACTCCAGCGTGCCCTCATCGCTTGGTTCCTCGACGAAGCCCTCGAACGGGGTTATTTCGAGGTGATGCCTCCCCTTCTTGTCAATGAGGCTTCAGGGATCGGAACCGGTCAATTGCCCGATAAGGAAGGACAGATGTACAAGGTCCAGGACCACGACCTCTACCTGATCCCGACAGCCGAGGTACCGATGACCAATCTTTACCGCGAACGGATCCTGGACAAGGATGAGCTTCCTAAGGGTTTGGTCGGTTATACCCCTTGTTTCCGTCGGGAAGCCGGATCCTATGGAAAGGATGTGAGGGGATTGAACAGGCTCCACCAATTCGATAAGGTGGAGATCGTTCGCATCGAGCATCCGGATCGCTCCTATGAAGCATTATGGGAAATGGTGGAGCACGTAAAGGAGCTTTTGGATAAGCTCGGGCTTCCATACCGTGTTCTGCGCCTCTGCGGAGGTGATCTGGGACACGCTGCGGCCATGACCTACGACCTGGAAGTTTATTCACAGGCTCAGCAAAAGTGGTTGGAAGTGAGTTCAATATCCAACTTCGAGGGCTATCAGGCGAGTCGCATGAAACTTCGTTTCCAGGAAGGCAAGCAAAAAGAGCTTCCCCATACCCTTAATGGCAGTGCATTGGCATTGGCACGATTGCTTGCCGCATTGCTTGAAAATTTCCAGGATGAGGAAGGCGTCCGTATCCCGGAACCTCTGCTCCCTTATACGGGATTCGAACGGATCGGAACGAACGCGAAATGATGTTCCTGCAAAAGCATTCCCTCTCTAGCGTTATTATCGTTTGCGCGGCTATCCTCTTATTGGGAGGAGCAGCATGTACCGTGAACGATCATTCGAAACGGGTCACCCGGGTCGATTCGCTTCAGCAACGCTTGAAAAGCCTGGAAGAACGAGCGGATAAGATCGATACTGCTCAGGCGAGAAAGATCATGGAGCGTGCGGAAAAAGAGCTCGAGCTCTTCAATACCTACTTTGAAAACGACAGCATGGGTGAATCCCTTTTCAATGTCCTGGACAGCTACAAGCGAACGAAGGAGGTATTTGAAGGATATGGGGGTCAGCTACGAAGGGTTCATAAAGAACTCGATAAGAGCCGGAAAAAGTTGAAAGCTCTTAAAAAGGATCTGAAAAAGGGGCGCTTGTCCGGGAAAAAGGCTGATGGCTATATCGAGGATGAAGAGAAGGTCCTGCTCCAGCTTAAAAAGTCCGTATCGAAGCTTGAAAAGCAGACAAAAGCGGTCTTTGAGAATTATAAAGGGCGCTCGGAAAAACTCCGAGAACATCTCAATCTACCCGATAGCGTTCAGTGGCCTGATAAGGGAGAACAATGAACGCTTTGCTGCGTTATCCTTAGTTAGCTCTTTTATGCGTTCATCCGCAGGGTCCATACTTATTGCAAGTTCGATCTGGCTGCTCCTCCTTCTCTTTTCCGGGCCTATTACAGCCCAGGCGCCGGAAAGCGATGAGCAACTGGCAGCCCATTATTTTCAAAAAGGAGAATACGAAAAGGCCGAGCTTTATTACAAAAAACTGCTCGATCAGGATCCTGATAACGAGACCTATTTAGATAAATACATCAATACCCTTCTTCAACTCGAAAAATTCGAGACCGCTGAGAACACGATCAAAGAGCGGATCGATCGTAAAGGGGGGAAAGCCCCTTTGCTAAGGGTTGAACTTGGTCAGGTCTACCGTGCCGCGGGAAAGGATCGAAAGAAGCGGAAGGCCTATGAAAAGGCTATCGAGAAAATGCCCCGGAACCGTGGGGGAGTGAAGAAGTTGGCTCAACATTTCATCGAAAAGGATGCGGCCAAATATGCTCTCAAGACCTACGAAAAGGGGAAGGATGCATTGGGAGGCGGGTACGATTTCAATTTTGAGCGCGCCAGGGTCTATGGAATGATGGGGGAGAAGGAGAAGATGATCGACACCTACCTTGACCTTCTTAAAAGGAACCGTGCTTACTTACAAAGCGTTCAGAACGGGTTGGACCGAGCGCTGGACCTTTCCAGGTCCAAAGGGGATGTGGAGATCCTTCGACGCCGATTGCTCGAAAGGGTCCAGAAGCATCCGGATCATCCGGTCTATGCTGAAATGCTCATTTGGCAGTACGTTCAAGCGGACGATCTAAAGGCTGCTATGACGCAAGCCAAAGCTTTGGACCGGCGCAAGAAGGAAGAAGGGCGAAGGCTCATGGAATTGGCTCGCATGGCCCAAGATAAGAAGATGTGGGCTACGGCTAAGGAATGCTATCAGTATGTGATCGAAAAAGGACCTGAGGGTCGCTTTTACCTCAAGGCCCGAATGAAGCTCCTGGACGTGATGAACAAGATGGTGACAGAAGGTGAACCCTCTCAAAAGGAGCTTCTGGAGTTGGAATCCCATTATCGGTCCGCTATAGAGGAATTGGGGCGCTCCTCGCGTACGGCGATGATCCTCAAGGAATGGGCCCATATCAAAGGCTTCTACCTCGATCAACCGGATTCTGCCATCACCATGCTCGAGAATACGATCGGGTTGGGAGGGGTCAGTGATCGGACGGCGGCAAAATGCAAGCTGGAATTGGGTGATCAACTCCTTTTGAAAGGGAAGATCTGGGAAGCATCCCTCTATTATTCACAGGTCGAAAAAGCGTTTAAACACTCACCCCTCGGCCATAAAGCAAAGTTCAAGAACGCCAAGGTCTCCTTTTATGCGGGCGACTTCGAATGGGCCCAAGCTCAGCTCGATGTGCTCAAAGCCTCCACTTCCAAGCTCATCGCCAACAATGCGATGGACCTTTCTCTCCTTATCTCCGATAATTACAACCTCGATACCACTACCCGGCCGATGGAGATGTTCGCACGGGCTCATCTCCTCGTCTTCCAAAAGGATCACGAAAAAGCCCTTTTGACCCTAGACTCCCTGGAAAAGGCTTATCCGGACCATTCTCTTAAAGATGAGGCCATCTACCAACGATATAAGATCGCCCGGGACCGTGGAAAATTCAAAGAGGCCGCTGAACATTTACAGGTCATCATCGACGATCACAAGGATGGGATCCTTGCTGATAATGCCCTTTTCCAGTTAGCTCAACTGAACGAAGAACGCTTCGGGAACGAGAAAAGAGCGAAAGAACTTTACCGCCGGCTTATTACCGAGCATACAGCTAGCCTTTACGTGGTTCAGGCAAGGAAGCGTTTTCGAAAATTGCGCGAGGGTGGGGAGAATAATACTCCGAAGTGAGCTGCAGCGCGCCTTTCAGACCCGATACCGGGTCGGGACATCATCCTTACTTTTGCTCCCATGAGCTCAGGAAAGGACGACCCGCTTAAGGATCTCATCGCCCACGCCAAGGAATACGGGTTCGTATTCCGATCGAGCGAGATCTACGACGGTCTTGCGGCCACTTATGATTACGGACCGAACGGCGTTGAACTGAAGCAGAACATCAAGCAGCTCTGGTGGCACTCGATGGTCCGTATGCACGAGAACATTGAAGGGATCGATGCGGCCATCTTCATGCATCCCGAGACTTGGAAAGCTTCAGGACACCTGGATGCTTTCAACGATCCGATGATCGACAACAAAGAGTCCAAAAAGCGGTATCGGGCCGATCAACTGATCGAGGAGGAGATCGAAAAGCTGAAGCAAAAGATCGAGAAAGAAGTCCAAAAAGGAGCAAAGAAGTTCGGGGACGATTTCGACGAGAAGCAATTCCGGGAAACGAACCCGAGGGTCCTCCGGAACCAGGAAAAGGTTGATGCTCTGGAGGAACGTTTGAAAACTGCCCTCGAAAAGAACGACCTCCAGGATCTGAAGGCGATGATCGAGGAAAGCGGGATCGCATGTCCGGTCTCGGGGTCCAAGGATTGGACTGATGTCCGTCAGTTCAATCTCATGTTCGAGACCGAGCTCGGGGCTTTGGGGGAAGAGGCCAATAAGATCCATCTACGGCCGGAGACTTGCCAGGGCATCTTCGTGAACTTTCTGAACGTACTCAAGACCAGCAGGCAAAAGCTTCCTTTCGGGATCGCGCAGATCGGAAAGGCTTTCCGCAACGAGATCGTAGCACGTCAGTTCATCTTCCGAATGCGCGAGTTCGAGCAGATGGAGATGCAGTTCTTTGTGAAGCCGGGAGAGGAAATGGAATGGTTCGAACAGTGGAAGCAGGAGAGGTCAAGGTGGCACGAGTCGCTCGGTTTGACGGACTTCCGGTTGCAGGACCATTTGAATCTTCCTCATTATGCGAACGCGGCCACGGACATCGAGTTCGCTTTCCCGATGGGCTATAAGGAACTCGAAGGCATTCATTCCAGGACCGATCATGACCTCAAGCGCCATGAGGAACATTCTGGGAAGCGCCTCCGCTACTATGATGAAGAAGCGGACGAAAGCTACATTCCTTATGTGATCGAAACTTCGATCGGACTGGACCGAATGGTCCTGGCCGTCCTGGCCCATGCTTATCAAAAGGAGGAACTCGAGGATGCTTCTACCCGCCAGGTCATGAAGATCCCTCCGGTCCTTGCCCCCGTAAAAGCTGCGGTCCTTCCTTTAACGCGAAAGGACGGCCTCCCCGATAAGGCCCGTTCCATTATGGACGGGCTGAAGTTCGAATACCATTGCAGTTACGAGGAAAAGGATTCCATCGGGAAGCGTTATCGAAGGCAGGATGCGATAGGAACCCCATATTGTATCACGGTGGACCACCAGACGCTGAGCGACGATACGGTCACGCTTCGAGATCGTGATAGCATGCAACAAGAGCGGGTTCCGATAGCCGGACTTAAGGAGAATCTTGATGAAAAGGTGAGCATGGCGGAATTCCTGAAACGATTCCAGGGGAAGGCCAGTGTAGGGAGTGAGCAGTAAGGATCCAGGAGATCCTTTTCTTTAGGTACTACACCTTTAACCGAGGTCTTCACCCCCGATCTTCAATGATCCGTATCAGGGTACCAGCCTTCTATGGCTCAGGCTTGTCTCCTTTTATTTCACGAGGAACTTCCGTTCCCAGGCGTTCTCGTCCGTCAGGACACGGATAAAGTAGGTCCCCGCAGCCAGTTCTGCGACCCTCCAGGAGAAAGTCCTCTTTCCATCGAACGATTCCTTACGAAGCTTTCTTCCCTGTAGATCCAATAGTTCGATGCTACGAATGTCCGCTTCAAGGACCTCATTAGTGAAACGGAGCTCAACCCTTTCCGATGCGGGGTTGGGCCGAAGGGAGAGGCCTCCTTCAACCTCTTTCCGTTTCCGGATGGAGACATCCCGAAGGTCGATGGTCTTACAGACCGTGTCAGAGCAGCTGTTCGTGTCGTACACGAACTGGCAAGCCGTATAGATGCTGTCCTGGGGATAATCGTGTGTGGGCGATTTGACATTATCGCTGGCTCCATCACCGAATTCCCAATAATAACCGGTCGTTCCTTTGCTCGTATCGGTGAAGCTGACCGTAAGGCCGTTTTTGCTGTACGTAAAGCCGGCATTCGGGGTATCTATCACGCTAATAACGGCGCTGTCCTGGTCCATACAAGCCCCCATTCTTTGCACTTCGTAGTGAACGGTATAGGTTCCGATCCCTACAACTTTAGGGCTGAATTCGCCGTTAATGCTATCGGTGATCCCGGGGCCGCTCCACGTTCCACCTGTATCGGCTGCGGTCAATTGAACCGGTTTGCCGTTGGCACAAAGGGTGTCGATCGAGTCGATGCTGGCGTTGGGGACCCCATAAACCCGGATCATTAGGGTGTCATCGATCCCACAGCTATCGCTTGGGAAGCTGTGGATGATCTGATGAAGACCAGCTCCTGCATTGTTAGGGTCAAAGACCCCTTCTGCCGCATCGATGATCCCAGGGCCGCTCCACTGATCCCCGGCCGTGTCCACTGCGCTTAGGGTGTCTTTGGGCTCCAGAACGCAGTAAGGCCCTGCGCTATCGATCTTTCCATCGGGGGAATCGAAAATGGTAACGGTCTCGGAATCGATACCTCCGCATTCGCCTTTGATCTCATAAACGATGGTATGTGAACCAGGCCCAGCAGAATCAGGAAGGAATTTCCCGTCCACGGAGTCGACGACGCCTGCACCGTACCAAACCCCTCCGGTGTCCGCAGCGCTCATATCGACCGTATCGTGTTTCATACAGTACGAACCAAGGGGATCGATCGAGGCATCCTTGCTGGAATCCACTTCGATATCGATGGAATCCTCCGCCGGGCATCCTCCTTTGATCTCATAATGGATGGTATGGGTACCTACTCCTGCGTCATTGGGACTGAATTCCCCCGCACTGCTATCGATGATGCCGGGACCTGACCAAACACCACCTCCGTCGGAAGCGGATAAGATATCCGTTACGCTTGGAAGGCAATATTTTCCCACGCTATCGATCGTCGCATCGAACGCAGAATCCACGACGATATCGAAGGTGTCAGCATCCCCACAAGATCCCGGGATGTCGTGGATCACCTGATGGGTATCCACACCGGCTACATTCGGATTGAATCCTCCTGTGGAATCGTTCACAACACCGGTACCTGACCAGTTCCCTCCTTCGTGGGGTGCGACCAGGTCGAAAACGCTATCATTAGCGCTACAAAGAGGGCCAAGGCTATCGATCGTCGCATCGTACTGGTCCACGACCTCCACCTTGAAGGTTGAGGCATCCGGACAATCTCCCTTCGTCTCATAGAACACCGTATAGTCCCCTGCCGAAGAAGCTGAAAGGTCGATGGTCCCCGTACTTGAATCGATGGAAAGGCCCCCGGTCCCTTCGGAAAAGACACCTCCTGCATCTCCGGTGACCGTGGGTGTTGGGTCTGAATCCGCCGAACAAAAGCTCGTGGTGTCGTAATGAAAGGAGGCGTCATCCAGCGTATCGCTCAGGATGGTATGGGTGACAGAGTCCATAGCTCCACTTTGGGTGGTGACCACGAGCTTCACATTGAAAGCTCCGCTGTCGGAATAGGAATAAGTCACGGTATCTCCCATGGCCGTATCACCGTTGCCGAAGTCCCACGCATAGGAAACGATCGAATCGTTCTGAACGTTTGAACTATCCTGAAAGTCCATGAAGCTCCCTTTGCAGACGGTGTCACCCGGAGCGATCGCGAAACCAGCGTCGACCGATCCCATTCCCTGTACGCTGATGTCATCGATCCCGAATTCATCCCGGCTGCCACTTCCGCTCACATCATCCCCTTTCCAACGAAGGTAGATGGAATCGCCAGGTGAAAGTTTGAAACCCGTTATCGTACTATCTCTGCTATAATCCTTCCAGGATGGCGACCCCGCGGCAGCTTCAACTGATTCTACCGTGAGGGTGGAAAGGGTCGTATAGGAACTGTTGTCCATCGAATAAGCAAGATCGATCGAATTGGAACGTCCTGCGTCGTTGTAGGTCCAGACCGAATAGGCTATATCGAGGCCATAGATCGTGTCACCCGTGTTGTTCAAAACCTTCATGCGAAGATCCCCCGAGGTGAAGTCACTACCGGTAGGCTGTACGCCCAACATCTCTCCGGTGCTCCCATTGTCGAAGCTGTAAATACCGCCCGTTGTCTCACCTCCATTCGAACTGCCCCGTGCAAAGTCCCCGCTCGAATTGCTTCCTCCGAACAGGACACTCCCATCGGAAAACCCTGTAGCGGACCAAGCATCTGAATCCAATTGACCAGAACCAGGGTTCGGATCGAATCCGGATGCCGTATAACCTGTAAAGTCGCTGATCACAGGATTGGAGGTGCTCGTTATGCTCTTCTGGCCAGCCGCATTAAAGTTAAAAGCACCTGCTGAAAGGACTGTTAGGATCGCGCAAAGTCGGGTGATCGTTCTCATAGTCATCGGATATTCATGCAAAAATAAGCGATTTTTCCTTGCATGATCCCGATCCGAAGGATGGATCTCAGGCAAGCGAACCGCATAACCTTTAGACGTGATCCCAAATATGATGGGTTGCTTTCAGGTGTTGTTGTACGTGGACATTGTCCTTTTAAGACCCATGAATGGGACTTGACGAACGACCTCTGCGGCTCGGTCCAGACGCTCGGGAAGGGCTTCATTTTGCTCGGCCGTCCATTCACCGAGAACGTACTCAACCTGCTTTCCTTGAGGGTATTCGTTACCGATCCCGAAGCGAAGGCGCGGGAAGTTCGAACTCCCGAGCCTTTCGATGATGTCGGTCAACCCGTTGTGCCCACCGGGACCTCCCTTGGCCTTTAGGCGGAGTTTTCCAAAGGGAAGGGCCACATCGTCCGTTATTACGATGATCCGGTCTTCGGGCACTTTCTCCTCTTGCATCCAGTAATGGACGGCCTTGCCGCTATTGTTCATGTAAGTGTTCGGCTTCAAAAGGAGAAGTTGGCGCCCTTTGACCTTCATCATTGCCAGGTCGGCATGACGGGTACGCTCAAAAACGAGCCCCTTCTTTTCGGCTATTCGGTCCAGCACCTGAAAGCCTACATTATGCCGTGTTCCTGCGTATTCAGGACCGGGGTTTCCAAGGCCGAAGACGAGGTGTTTCAATGTGAAGGGTCAGCCTTCTTCTTCGCCGGCTTCTTCTTCAGCCGATCCTTCTTCTTCGGAAGCCTCAGTTTCTTCACCTTCTTCACCTTCTTCGCCTTCCTCGTCCTCTTCAGCGGGGAGCGCTTCCTGGAGGGAACGGAGTGCTCTTACGGCAACCACCATGGTATCGGGATCCCGTAGGAAATCCAGCCCGTGATAAGGAAGATCCTTGATCCGGATATAATCGCCCACCTGCATTTTCTCGATGTTCACATCGATCGATTCCGGGATCTCGTCGGGCTTTGCGATCACGGTGATGTCCTTCAGGGCCACGCGCAAACGACCTCCTGTCCGTACTCCTTCCGCGATCCCGTGGGTACGGACCGGTATCTTCACTTTTACCGGCTTATCGGGGTGGAGTTGGAGAAGATCCGCGTGCACGACGCGGTCCGATACCGGATCGAACTGAAGGGACTGGATGATGGTATCATAGCTCGTCCCGTCCAGGTCGAGCTGGATACGGTATACGTCGGGTGTAAAGACGGCTTTATTGAGATCCTTCCGTTCGATCGTGAAATGGATGTTCTCTTCCCCTCCATAAAGGACGCATGGTACATGGCCCTGCCGGCGGAGCCGTTTCGAATCTTTTTTCCCGACGTTCTGTCTTGTAGTGCCGCTCAGAGATAATTTTTTCATGGTATCGGTCTTTTTCGCCTTTCAGGCGATCACAAAATTGGAACTGATCGAGCGGTATTGCTCTACGCGCGTGATCACGTCCGCAAACAAACCCGCAACTGTGAGGACGCGTATCTTATCGCTTTCCTGTTCCAGCGGGATGGTATCCGTTACGATAAGTTCGCTCAGGGATGAGTTCTCGATCTTATTGAATGCATCCCCCGAGAGAACGGGATGAGAACAAAATGCTCTTACGCTACTGGCTCCTTTTTCCATCATCATGTCCGCCGCCCGGGTCAGGGTACCGGCCGTATCGATAATGTCATCCACGATCAACACGTCACGGTCTTTTACATCCCCGATCACGGTCATACTCTCGATCTCATTGGCCTTTTTCCGTTGCTTATAACAGATGGCCAGCTCCATGTTCAAATGCTTCGCGTAAGCGTTCGCACGCTTGGTCCCCCCAACGTCCGGAGCCGCTACCACTCCGTTCTCAAGCCCCATATCCTCGATGTAAGGGATGAAGATGCTGGAAGCGAACAGATGGTCCACTGGCACTTCAAAAAAGCCTTGGATCTGATCGGCATGGAGGTCCATTGTAATGATACGATCCACCCCGGCAGCTGTGAGAAGGTTGGCCGCGAGCTTCGAACCGATGGCTACGCGGGGCTTGTCCTTCCGATCTTGGCGTGCATACCCGAAATAAGGAAGTACGGCCACCACCCTGCCGGCTGAGGCCCGCTTGGCCGCATCCACCATCATCAGCAGTTCGAAAAGGTTATCGCTGGGAGGGAAAGTGGATTGGACCAGGTACACATGACTCCCGCGCACGGTCTCTTCGAAAGAGGGTTGGAACTCCCCGTCGCTGAAACGCTGCACCTTCACGTTCCCCAAGCTGGTGCCGTAGCGTTCAGCGACCTTTTCTGCGACCGCTTTGGAGCCGGTCCCGGAGAATATTTTTACATCGGTGGGCATGGATCCCGCTGACAGGGAGTGCAAATGTAGTGATCGCTCA